>JAFUXH010000116.1 GCA_017470945.1 Clostridia bacterium
CTTCTGCACTGCTTTCTCTTCTGCTTCGGCCTGCTGCTTTTTTGCCAGCAGCTTCTTCTGCTTTTCCAGCAGCTGATCCATCCGTTTCGTCATAGAATCACCTCCTTCCCGTTGTTGCCTTCCGGCACTATTTTTCCACACACAAAAAAGCCACCGGCAAAACCGATGGCTGTGATTGCGGGTGAGGGGATTTTCCCCCTCCAATATTCATTGGCTTGAAAAAGGCCGTTTTTTTCCTGGATGAAAAAATTTTTTTGATAAGATTTTAGGGGCGTTTTTTCTCCGGATTTACTCGTTCTGCGCCTTCGGGCAGCGGATTGATAAATGCTTCATACTGCTCCGCAATTTTGTCGATGCGTTTCGACACAGCGCTGGGCGTTTCATAGTCCACGACATCTGCGATTTCCTGCAGCGTCCGTCCTTTCATCCGCAAATCTAAAATCGTTTTATCCTTTTGGGACAGCGTCGCTTCAAACTGCTCCACCAGCTGCTCTGAAAGCACCTTCCTGTCAAACGCCATCCGCGTATCGGGTACATCAATTTTGTCATCCATCATCTGCTCTACCGAGGCATGCTGATAGTAGCGGCTGTGATTCCACTTCCGCAGAAATTCACCCCGCTAGAGATTGTACCTGGTGTAATCCTCCGGCTGGCGATGATTCCATACCTCGTCAATGACAGGCTGCAATTTTTGTTCTTTCACAATCATGTCCGTCAGGTTGAAAACAAGATTGGAAAAATGCCGCCAATCCAACCAGGGAAGACTTGAATTTTGCGGCATGGTAAACAGCCGTTGGAAGCTCCATTCCATTCTTGTTTCATATGTCATACGGAAGTAGGGAATGATGCTATAGACCAGCCGCCAAATGGGAAAATCGCCGGAATAGTTTTGCCAATCCCCCGGCACTTCCTTATAGCCACCCTTGCCATCCGGCACCTGAATAGCCTGCCAGATAGACCAGGCGTAACTATCCCATACCAGCTCCAGGAAAGCATCCTTCTCGATGAGCTTCCTGTACTTTTCGCTTTCTATCAGCTTCACGATATTCCTTGGCAATTCCATATATGCAGGTCGCTTAGCTATCAGTTCCTTGGGCAGTGCATAGAACATAGTCATCCAAGCAAGGTTGCTGTCCTGCGGGATGCGGATGATCTCGCCGGGGAGCAGTACAATGAAATCCGTTTTCAGGTCATATACGACGCCGCTTTCATCGTGCTCCACTACATCGGGATAGCCGTCATCCTCATTCTCATCGTAGGCTTCATCCACATCTTCACCATAATACTCGTAGGAACTGTATTCCGCTTTCCGCATCCGGGTGTATTCCTCATCCGTTATGGAATAGCTATTGCCAGATTCCTCTTTCGCCATCCTGATTCTCCATTCATACTGATACTTCAAATTGTACCAAGAAACAATCCTTGCTATCATAACATGCCGGCAACCATTTGAAAAGACTAAACTTACGAATATCCATGGCACCATGTGCCATGTGACAAAATTGATGTAGCATAGAAGCCGGAAATCGCGTATAACAATAAGGTGGCGTCGAGAGAGCTACCACTAAATTTTTTGAGAATTTAAGTTTTAGCTCTGTCTATCGTCTAAATGATTAAACTTTTAAACTTTGTTTTTTCGAGCGATGTTGTCATTTGCTTATTATTTTCGTCTGTTCAAGTGAAGGGAGGCGATGAGCTGATGAACACGGTGGTGGCCAAGGGCCCGGCGATCACCAGAGATGAGAAACTGGAAGCACTTGTTGACAGGTATCAGGTTAGCCTGCTGAAAGTCTGCTTCACGTTTCTTCATGATCGAGGTCTCGCTGAAGATGCAGTGCAGGAGACATTTGTCAAAGTCTATCAGAGTCTTGACTCTTTCAAAGGAAACAGCAGCGAAAAAACCTGGATATTCAAAATTGCCATGAATACCTGCCGGGATATGCTTCGCGGTCGGTGGTTTCGGTTTGTTGACAGAAGAGTCGATCTCAGTCAGCTGCCGGAACAGACGGCGCAATTGGAAGACGGCGACAGGGAAATCATGGAATCCGTCATGGCGCTGCCGATCAAGCTCAGGGAAGTCATTCTTCTGTGCAGCTTTGAAGGGATGACCACATACGAGGCGGCTGATGCTTTAGGAATCACGCAGCAGGCTGTCAGCAGCAGACTAAAACGGGCAAAGGAAAAACTCAGAAAAGAATTGATAGAGAAAGGATGTGATCTGTCATGACGGAAAACAGGGAAGATGAACGCATCAAGTCAGCGATGAATCGAATGATGTCCGGCTTGGAGGGAAATCCCTATCTGGCACGGCGGGTCGTAGCCGCATCCAAAGGAGAAGTGAAAGTGAAAAAGAAATTCTCAATCGTTACGGTGTTGACTATCGCACTCATGCTGATCTCAGTAACTGCTTTGGCTTTAGAGTTGAGCGGCTGGAAAATCGCTGACTATATCAGGAATGTAGTCGAAGGCAAAGTTGATGAGAACTTTGAGTCGGGATTTAATCAGGATTTAACATTGGATTTTGAAGGGGTTCGCTTTCATGTTCGTGATGCCTATGCTGCTGGAAACAAAATCATCATAGTTACAGAAGTCAGCTGTTTGGAAAACGAAACAACAATGATCCTTCCGAGTGAGACAATCTGTGATCCGGATGTAACACTGGCACGCCAATACATCAAGGAACTGGCAGGAGTCGATGATGAAATCACGCTCAGTGATTATGCCAAACAAAAAGGCTTATCGATGATCCATGTATATGTCAACGCCCAGCAAAAAGGCACTTATCCCATCGTCTCAGGTGATGAATGGATTGAAAATGATACGACGCTTGTCAGCATCACCAGTGCCAATTATCTGGAAGTGGAAAATGGTGAAGTTGAAGTGGAATGGGAAGTCGGTGTCTTTGATGATAGCAGCGATGACCCGCTCACAACGAAAACTCTTGATTTCCGTCTTCCGGTTGAAAATGTGCAAGAAATTGAAATTGATGTGCAGCAGACTGTTACGGCGGGAGATATTCTTGTTTCCTTGGATCGAATGGTTTTGCTGCCAACACGGCTCGACACACAGGTAGAACTCTATTATCATACAGGCAGCAGACAGTCAGCTGAGCAGTTGTTGGAATACAGGTTCATTGCCATTGATCCATCCTCCATGAGTTTTCTTGATGAAGGCAGCTTTTCCAGCGGACCCGAAATCCTGGATATGGAGACCCAAAGCGCATACATGCGTGATTTCTGGACTCTTGGCGGCCCCTTGGAAACGGACAAACTGTATCTCCAACTACTTCCGGTCTATTCATGGGCCAAAGAAGGAGTTGAAATGGATCAAGGGCTCTCAGACGTTCAGATCATAAAAATCAACATACCCGAAAAGGATTGACGCAGCGAAAAAAGACTCCCACAAAGCCGATATTGCAAAGTATCCCGTTCTTGTAAAATAATCTTAAAAACAAACGCCGCTGGCAGGATCGGAATGATTATGCCGGCGGCCACTCTGTTTAAAGGGGTTAATGTTCTCCTTCCATGGTTCTCTGGTCAAGTTTCTTTTCAAGGCGTGTTATAATCATGATGCTACAATCAAATTATAGAAACCGAAGAGAAACGAAAGTGGGTTTATTGAATCTCATGATAAACAAGTAAAGCATCTGTAACATGATACAAAACATCACCGATAAATTGTAATAGTGCGAAACAGCCGCTGGCGTGGTTGATTCCGCCAGCGGCTGCTATGTTTACAGGGTGTTAATGACTTCTTCCATGACGATTTCTTCAGCTCGACTGCGAATGTTGTTCATTTTGTTCACCCATACCATGGGCTGCTCAGCTTTCAGACGTTCCGTAATTTCCTCTCGGTCCTTCATCTGCTTTGTTAGCAGTTTCATCATGGCCTCTGCTCTCTCGTTCGCGTCCGCCAGATGCCTATGAAGGCTGCCGTTTAGGATCAGCCTTTCATACAAGCCGGGATGTACTTCCTCCAGGTATGTCCTGTGCATTCTGCCCCATTTCCCGATGGGACGCTGATCGTTATCATCAATCATCAGGTTCGGATAATACATACCGTCTTTGCCCAGGGTGTAGGTGCCGCCAAGTTCTTCAAACAGGGATTTCATTGCGCTTTCCTCCATATTTCAGTATTGACCAATCCAGTACGCAGATGCCTTTTCTGAATTTCTGGCTAATACTGCTTTATGGAAAATCCCCGTCATCCGTCTGTTTTCAGAGATGGAGAAACGGCCTTTTCTTTTTTTCATCGACCCCCTCCCATTGCACGAAAGAAGAGAACGACATGAAATGCTTATCCATCCTGCTAACGCTTCTCTTGCTTGCATCGCCGCTGACCGCGGTGCAGGCGGAGGATCTCGGCGCCAGGATCGACGCGTCTTTTTGTACCACAGGCAATGGGAATCGGATACTGAACAAAGGCGCAGGTGGAAGGATGCGAAAATCAACCGGATCGATCGTTTTGATCGGGCGGTTCATTGCAAAAAAACGCTGTTCCCTTGGCCAACCGGGAAGGTTTTTCCCGGCTGGAAAGGGGAACAGCGCTTTTATTTTCGCGTCGTCACACCGCTTTTTCTTCGGTGATGGCCACGGAAATCTCCTTCGCGTCCCGGCAGGCGGCCAGCATTTTTTCGTTCAGGGGCTGCACCACCATTTCTCCGGGGGTCAGGATCATTTTCTTCACGGAGGAAAGGGCCTTTCCATCGGCATACACGGTCAGGTAATGATCCCGGTACACCCGGTCCGGGCGGAACATCAAATCGACACCTTTGTTTTCATCGTCCAGCAGCAGCTTTTGCGGCACCACGCCCCGCACGCCCCGGCCGTCCCTTACGGGGATCTCCCGGCCTTCCCGCCGCTCGCCCTTCGCGAAGCGGGCGGCCATTTCGCCGGCCCGGAAGGATTCGTTGCTCACGTGATCCACCAAATCGTGCACGTGCAGCACGTTTCCGCAGGCGAACACGCCGGGCACGCTGGTTTCCAGCGTATCGCTGACCACCGCGCCGCTGGTCACGGGGCTCAATTCGATCCCAGCCCCGGCGGACAATTCGTTTTCCGGAATCAGGCCCACCGACAGAAGCAGCGTATCGCACGCGAATTCCATTTCCGTGCCGGGGATGGGCCGGCGGTTTTCATCCACCTGAGCCACCGTGACGCCGGTCAGCCGCTCCCGCCCGTGAATATCGATCACCGTGTGGGACAGATACAGCGGGATATCATAATCCTGCAGGCACTGCACGATGTTGCGGTTCAGGCCGCTGGAGTAGGGCATCAATTCCACGCAGGCCAGCACCTTGGCGCCCTGCAGCGTCATACGCCGGGCCATGATCAAGCCGATATCGCCGCTGCCCAGGATCACCACCCGGCGGCCGGGCATATAGCCCTCCAGGTTGACGAATTTCTGGGCGGTGCCGGCGCTGTAAATGCCGGCGCACCGGGTGCCGGGGATGGCCAGGGCCCCCCGGGGCCGCTCCCGGCAGCCCATGGCCAGCACGATGGCCTTGGCCTCAAAAATCTGCAGCCCGCTTTCCCGGCTGACGGCGGTCACCCGTTTTTCGGGCGATACGCTCAGCACCGTGACCCCGGTGCGGATATCGATGCGCATTTCCCGGGCGGCGTCGATATCCCGCTGGGCGTATTCCGGCCCGGTCAGTTCTTCCTTAAAGCGGTGCAGGCCGAAGCCGTTATGGATGCACTGGCGCAGGATGCCGCCGGGCTGATCTTCTCTTTCCAGCACGATCAGGCTGTCGATCCCCTGATTTTTTGCCGCAATGGCGGCGGCCAGGCCCGCGGGCCCCGCGCCAATGACCAATACATCCACCTGAATGCTTTCCTCACGCATGGCCCCGCGCCTCCTTTGCAATATCGTTCAGCGTGCCCACCAGCAGGCGGCTTTCCCCGCCGCTCTTGGTGATTTCCAGGGGCGAAACCCCCCGTTCCTCGCACAGGATCTCCATGACCCGGGGGGAGCAGAACCCACCCTGGCACCGGCCCATGCCGGCCCGGGTGCGGCGCTTCACCCCGTCGATGGACCGGGCGCCTACCGGGCGGCGGATGGCGTCGCGGATCTCCGCCTCCGTGACCACCTCGCACCGGCACACGATGCGGCCGTAATCTGGGTTTGCGCGGCAGGCTTCCGCCCGCTCCTCCTCGCTCATGGCGGAGAAGAGCTTGAGCAGCGGAACCGCGGGCTTCACCATCCGGGCGTCGGGCAGCTTCAAATAGTGGGCCGCCATATCGCCCAATTCCTCGCCCACGGCGGGGGCGGCGCTCAGGCCCGGGCTTTCGATGCCGATGGCCTCAAACGCGCCTTCCGCCGCGCCGCTCACCGGGCCGATGATAAAATCGTCTGTATCGGGGTGGGCGCGCACGCCGGAGAAGGTGGTGATCACCGGGCGGATGTTGACCTTGGGCCAGGTCAGGCGGCATTTATCCAGCACGAAATCCAGCCCCTGCCGGGTGGTGGCGGTATCGAAACCGTCGTCGATATCCTCCGCCGAGGGGCCCAGCAGGGCGTTGCCGTGGGCGGTGGGGGAAATCAGCACGCCTTTGCCCATCTTGGATGGCACCTGGAACATGGTGCGGCTGAAGGGGTATTTCACCGTGTGGTCCAGCAGGTAATATTCGCCCCGACGGGGGATCAGGCGCACCGGCTGATCGGAAATCATGTTGTGCAGCGCCGCGGCGCCGATGCCGGCACAGTTGATCACCGCCCGGGCGCTGAATTCGCCCTTGGGGGTGGTTACCACCCAGCCGTTGCCGCCGTCTTTGCGCATGGCGCTCACCGGCGCGTCAAAAATGAACTCCACCCCGTTGTCGGCGGCGTGGTAACTCAGCGCCAGCGTCATTTCATAGGGGCTCACCACCGCGCTGGTGGGGGCGTACAGGGCGCATGTTACGTCGGGGTTGGTGTTGGGCTCCATTTGCAAAATTTCTTCCCGGCCCAATATCCGCAGCTGCTCCACCCCGTTTTTCTGCCCCTGGTCGTACAGCTTTTGAATGGTTTCCCGGTCCTCGTCCGTAAACCCGATCACCAGCGCGCCGATGGGATCATAGGGCACGTTCATATCCTTGGCCAGCTTGGCGTACATTTTCGCGCCCTTCACGTTATAATAGGCCTTCTTCGTGCCGGGCTTGGCGTCAAAGCCTGCGTGCACGATGCCGCTGTTGGCCTTGCTGGCGCCGTCAGCCACATCCTCCGCCGCTTCGAGCACGGCAAATTTCCCCTGGTAGTGGCACAATTGCCTGGCCACGGCGCAGCCGGTGACTCCCGCGCCAATGATCAGAATATCATACATGGATGCTTCCTCTCCTATCCGGGCTTGTGTTGTTTTCCCTCGCCGGCCATTCCCGGCGCGGGCGATTCGTCTTTTCGATCCATTCTCGAATTTCCGTCCGATTATACCATACTTTGGGTTTTTCATTCAATACCCGGTCGCGAATCGTCCCGCTTCCTATCATGCCCCGCTTTCCCGGCGCATACCCTGAAAAAAACAGGGGGGATGCGCATGAAACGGCAAAGCCTGAAAAGCCAGGCCCTTTTTATTACCTGCAGCGGCGCCTTGGTACGGGCCGTGGGCTTTGGCATGCGGCTGTGGGTCAGCCGTTTGCTGGGGGCGGAAGCCGTGGGCATCATGGAATTGGCCTCCGGCGCGCACATGCTGGCCCTGACCCCCGCCGCCGCCGGGCTGCCCACCGCCGTCAGCCGCCTGACCGCCCGGGCGAACACGGACAAGGATCGGCAGCGCATCCTGTACGCCGGCCGGCAATTGGCCCGGCGCATGGCCCTTTGCATCATGCCTCTATTTTTGTTTTTATCGCCCTGGATCGCCCGCGCGCTGGGCGATGAACGCACCTTGCCTTCCCTGCTGTTCTTCGTGCCCTGCGTGCTGTTCATTGGCCTGTCCGGGGTCTACGACGGCTATTTCCTGGGCAAAAGCAACGCCCTGCCTCCCACCCTCAGCGAATTGGGGGAGCAGCTTTTCCGCCTGCTGACCCTGGCCCTGCTTTCCCTCCTGATCCCTCGGGTCACCGCCGCCTGGCGGGCAGCCGCCCCCGCCCTTGCCGGGCTCGTCGGCGAAAGCATGGGGCTGGCCATCGTATGGCTTTTCTGTGGAAAAACCGCGTCCTTCCGCCACGATCCCGCCCTGCGCCTCATCCGGAAAGAATTGTGGGGCCTTTCCTTTCCCATGATCCTGAACCGGCTGTGTCACACCGGGCTGCGCACCTTATCCAATCTGATTATTCCCACCCTCCTCATGGCCGCCGGTCTGAGCCGCAGCGAAGCCATGAGCCGCCTGGGCATGCTCAACGGCATGGTGATGCCGCTGATGTTCCTGCCGGGTCTGCTGGCCGGTTCCCTGGCCATGGTAGGCGGGCCTGCCGCGGCGAAATGCGTATCCCCCGCCGCCCTGCGTCGTCTGGTCCTTCGCCTGACCCTGCCCGCCCTCGCCGCCGGCGGCGCCTGCACCGGAGGATTGTACGTTCTGGCACCTTGGATTGCGCATCTCCTGTATCGCTTGCCGGAATTGACCCTCCTCATCCGCGCCCTGTGCCCCATGGCCCTCCTCCTGCCCACCCAGCAGGTCGTCACCGGGCTGATGAATGGCCTGGGCATGCAAAATCATACCCTGCTGGACGGCATGCTCGGCGCGGCTTTCACCCTGCTTTTCACCTTTCTGTGGGTGAAACCCCTGGGCATCGTCGGCGCGGGGTACGCGTCAATGCTGGGGCACTTTGTGTGCTTATTATGTTCCGGTGTGCATCTTGCGGAAAGGATGGGGATCATAGCGAAAGGGGAGGCACACTGAGGGCGCTGCCCTCAGACACCCCCCAGGGAGGGCGCCCTCCCTGGACCCGAC
>JAFUXH010000117.1 GCA_017470945.1 Clostridia bacterium
AGGTGCGGCCGTAATCCTGGGTGTCGTAGTACACCTTGCCGTCGGCGTGCAGGTATTCCGCCGTGTGCACCTTGCGGATGCGCATGTAGATCACCGCCGCGTGGCCGGTGAAGTGGTAGGTGCCGCCCCCGCCGATCTCCGGGGTGGTGGAGGAGCGGGAAATGGAATAGTTTTTCAGGTAATTGGCTTCCCGGTCGGTGATGTTGATGTCCACGCCGCCCACGGCGTCGATGATGGTTTCCACCTGCCGGAAATCCACCACGATGTATTTTTCGATGCGCAGGCCGAAATGGCTGTTGATGGTGTCCACCAGCGCCTGCAGTCCTTCGTACTCATTTTTCTCGTTGTCGTAGGTCCAGCCGTCCTTGTCCAGGAAATTGTTGATGCGGCCGTATTTGCCGTCGGGGCGCATGATCAGCATGTCCCGGATGAAGCTGGTAAGCATCACCCGGTGGGCGAATTCATCCACCGTCAGCAGGATCAGGCCGTCGGTGTGATTGGCCCATACGCCCTTCTGGGACACCCACTGGTCCTTGAGCTGGGCGTCCCAGCTGTCGATGCACACCAGCAGATAATGATGGATGCCCTTGGGGGTGGGTGGGATCTCCTCCTGGGACAGTACGGGGATGGGATTGGGCGACGCCGCCTGGGCGGCGGGCAGCAGGCCCAGCAGCAGCGCCAGCATCAGGGAACAGGCAAAAAATCGTTTCATGGCTTGGCTTCCTCCGTTTCTTCCTCCGGGTATTTTTCCAGCGTCACGCCGGTCTCCCCGAAGATCTCCAGGGTAAAGGGATCGGGATACCCCTGCTCGTACACCACCCGGCGGATGCCGGCGTTGACGATCATCTTGGCGCAGATGGAGCAGGGCTGGTGGGTGCAGTACAGGGTGGCGCCGTCGATGCTGATGCCCAGCTTGGCGGCCTGCAAAATGGCGTTTTGCTCGGCGTGGGCGGCGTAGCAGACCTCGGCCCTCGTGCCGCTTGTGATGCCCAGCTTCCTCCGCAGGCATTCGCCCTTTTCCTTGCAGGTTTTCATCCCGGCGGGCGCGCCGTTGTAGCCGGTGGTCATGATCCGCTTGTCCTTCACGATCACCGCGCCGATGGCCCGGCCGGGGGCGAAGCAGCTGGTCCAGGTGGACACCACCCGGGCCATCTCCATGAACCGATGATCCCATTTATCCATGACGATTCACCTCGCTGTTCAGGGCGTATTTTTCCATGAGCTTTTTCAGCACTCGCTGCTCCCTTTCGCAGGCGAAGCTGGCCTTTTCGCCGTATTCCCGCCCGTCGCCCAGGCGCGTATCGGAAATGGCCCGGAGGGCGGCGTAGGGCACACCCATCTCATAGCAGCACTGGGCGATGGCCCCGCCCTCCATGTCGCAGGCGGCGGCGTCAAAATAGTCGCTCAAAAAATCCTTTTTCGCCGTATCGGCAATGAACTGATCCCCGGTGGCCACGGCGGCGCGCACCGCCTTGAAGCCGCATTCCGCCGCCGCCTCCAGCAGCAGGCGGGACAGGGCTTCGTCGCAGGGGATGTGCACGATGTTGGGCCCGGAGATCAGCCCCAGGGGATCGCCGATGGGGGTGGTGTCCATATCGTGCTGCACGGCGCTCTTCGCCACCACCATATCGCCCACCGTGATCCCGTCCCGCAGGGCCCCGGCCACGCCGATGTTCAAAAGCGCGTCGGGGTGATAGCGCAGGATCATGGCCTGGGCGCACAGGGCGGCGTGCACCTTGCCGATGCCGCAGCGGGCCAGGCACACGGACACGCCGTATAATTCGCCCAGGGTGTAGCGGGTGAAGCCCACCTGTTCTTCCCTTCGGGCCGCGATGGCCTCCCGCAGGGCGTCCACCTCTTTGTCCATGGCGCCGATGATGCCGAGCATAGCCTTCCTCCCTCCCGTTATCTGGGGTCGATGCGGTCGTAATAGCGCAGCAGGTTTTCCCCCGCGATGCCCCGCAGCAGGGGCTCCGTCACGCCCCGGCGGCGCAGCGCGTCCAAAAGCGCCGGGAAATCCTGGGGGCCTGAGAGGCCCTGGGGCTTACATTCGATGCCGTCAAAATCCGATCCGAAGCCGATCTTCCCTTCGCCGCCCATGTCCAGCATGCGCAGCACGTGATCGCACACGGTGTCCAGGTCGGCCTTGCCATTTTCGCTCAGGAAGTAGGGATAGAAATTCACCCCCACGTAGCCCCCCGCCTGGAACAGGGCCTTCAATTGATCGTCGGTCAGATTTCGGCAGTGGCCGCACAGGGCGGCGCAGCAGGAATGGGAGGCCAGGGGCTTAAGGCCCATTTCCAGCAAATCATAGAATCCCCGCCGGTTCAGGTGGGAGGTGTCCGGCGCGATGCCCAGCCGCGCCATTTCCCGGGCCGCCTCCCGGCCGAAGGGCGTCAGCGGCGTATCCGCGTCCACCTTGGCCGGGGTGCCCACGCAGTTGGGATAATTCCAGGTGAGGGCCGCCATGCGCACGCCCCGCTCCCGCCAGTCGCTGAGCAGGGCCAGGTCGCCGTTCAGCAGGTCGCACCCCTCCACCGAGTACAGAAAGGCGGATTCGCCCTCGGCGGCGTCCCGGTAGTCGGTGAGGAAGGCAAGGCCGCTTTCGCGCTTCATTTTCTCCCCCGCCTGCCACATGAGGTCAAAGGTGCGGGCAATGTCCGATAGGACGGGGCTGCCGCCCACGAACAGCGCCATGGTCTGCACGGTGACGCCGCCCCGGCGCAGCCGATCCGCCGTCACGTCGTTTTCGTCTCCGGGGCGCACCGCCCGGCGGTGCAGGGTATCCGCGTGGGTATCGATCAGGATCATGGAAAGCCTCCCGGCCGCGCGGAAGAAAAGCGCGGGCTTCGTCGGTAAATGGGGCGCGTCTTCCGGCGGAACGCCGGGCGAAGCGCGTATCTTATTATATCACATGCCGGAAATATGGACAACGGGAAAAACTGCGGAAGCACAGTCTCCGGAGATGGAAAAAACCGTCGACCTATCCCGCCATCCATTCCCGCCATGTCCATGATAAAATTGGTGGATTTCGCGCCTGAGTTTGTGCAATTTATTCATATTGGCATAGAATTCGGGCTATATTTCGTCAAAAAAGCGGACTGGTATTTTCTGCGGGATTCTGTTATAATAAATAAAGAATGGAAACTGTGTTTTCCAGCATTTCATCAAAGATTTACAAATCAATACGGTGAGCATTCCATCGTTTGAACTTTTGTCTCTGTATGTCTTTGAACGTTTTACTTTTTGAAAGGAGGATCGTATGGCGCAATACCCCAAATTGCGGATCATTCCGCTGGGCGGCGTGGACGAGATCGGCAAGAACATGACCGCCATCGAATA
>JAFUXH010000118.1 GCA_017470945.1 Clostridia bacterium
ACACCTTCTGGAAACCGGCGAACAAATGAAAGGCGAAAGGATGATTTGCATGCGGAGGATGAGCATCAATCAGGGCTGGCATTTCGGTTTGGGATATCTGGATCATACCAAGCGGCTGCGGGCGCAGTATGGGGATAGGATCGTGAACCTGCCCCACGATTACATGATCGAAAGCGACGTGTACGCCGACGCCCCTTCCGAGGGGGCCAGCGGCTATTACAACGCGGGCGTGGCCTGGTACACGAAGGAGATCGATATCCCCGCGGCCTGGGAAAACGACCAGATCTTCCTGCGCTTTGACGGGGCCATGATGAACGCCACCATCGAGGTGAACGGCGATAAGGCGGCGCTGCAGCATTACGGCTACGCGCCCTTTGAAGTGGATATCACCCGTTTTGTTTACGCAGGGCAGAAGAACCGCGTGATCATCACCGTGAACCCCAGCATGCAGCCCAATTCCCGCTGGTATTCCGGCGCGGGGCTGTTCCGGGGCGTCGAAATCACGCATACCCCCAAACTGCACATCGCCTTCGGCGGCCTGCGGGGCTTCACGAAAAAGATTGAATATGCTGCCGACGGCGCGCCGGAAACGGCGTATTTGCAGGTGTCCGCCGAAATCAAAAATGAGCTTGCCGAAAACCGGGTGGCGGAGGTGGCCTTTGCATTGATCCGGGAGGATACCGGCGAGACCGTCAAAGAAAGCAAGGCCGTCACCCAGGTCGAGCCCCTGTCCACCGGCACGGCCTATATGCCCCTGACCGTGGACGATCCGCTTTTGTGGAGCGCGGAGGAGCCCAATCTCTACCGCTTGCGGGCCACCGTCAAAGAAAAAGGAACCTACAAAACCCACATCATCCCCATCGAGCATCCCACCGAGGATGCGGAAGAGGTGCTGTTCGGCATCCGCACCGTGGAGGTCGATGTGAAGCACGGCCTGCGCATCAACGGCAAAACCGTGAAATTGAAGGGCGGCTGCCTGCACCACGACAACGGGGTCATCGGCACCGTCAGCCTGTACGACGCCGAGGCCCGGAAGGTGCGCAAGCTTCAGGAAGTGGGCTTCAACGCCATCCGCACCACCCACAATCCCCCTTCGGCGGCGCTGATCGAGGCCTGCGACCGGCTGGGCATGTACGTGTTTGACGAGGCTTTCGATACCTGGAATATGGGCAAGCAGCCCGGCGACTACAACCAGTATTTTGAAACGGATTGGGAAAAGGATGTGACCGCTTTCGTCAAGCGCGACCGCTGCCATCCTTCGGTCATCATCTGGTCCACCGGCAACGAGATCACCGAGCGGGCGGGCCTGGGCAGCGGCTATGTGTGGGCAACGAAACTGGCGGAAACCTTCAAAAAGCTGGACGGCAGCCGCCCTGTCTCCAACGGGATTTGCTCCCTCTGGAGTGGGCTGGACGATTATCTGACCGTGGAGCAAATGAAGAAAGCCCGGGAGCAGGCCGCGGGCGGCATGCAGAACGTCGATATCAGCGGCAAAGGCGATCTTTTGTGGGAGGAATATACCGAGGCCTTTGCCAACGGCCTGGACATCGTGGGCTACAATTACATGGAAGGCAAGTACGGGCCGGATCACGCCTTGTTCCCCGAACGGGTGATTTTGGGCAGCGAAAACTATCCCAAGGAGGTGGGCCAGCACTGGCCCCTGATCGAAAAGACCCCCTGGATCATCGGCGAATTCACCTGGACGGCCTGGGATTACATCGGCGAAGCGGGCATCGGCAAGGCCACGTTCTACGAGCCCGGCGATCCCCGCATCGGCAATCCCTGGGGCGCGCCTTCGCCCTTCCCCTGGCGCACCGCCAACGACGCGGATATTGATATTACCGGCTGCATCCGCCCCCAGGGCGTGTATCGCCGCATGGTGTGGGGCAGCGGGGAAACGGCGGTGTTCTCCTACGATCCCAAGACCTTTGACAAGGTGGAAACCCTGTCCTCCTGGGGCTTCCCCGGTGTGTACGCAAGCTGGAACTGGCAGGGCAGCGAAGGCAAGCCCGTCAAGGTGCTGGCTTTCAGCCAGGCCGAGGAAATTGAATTGCTTCTGAACGGCCAGTCTATTGGCCGCGCGAAAGCGGGCGAAGCCACGGTGCACGATATGCCCGGCACCTTCCTGTTCACCGTCGATTATCAGCCCGGCACGCTGGAAGCGGTGGGATACGTGGGGGGCAAGGAAGTATCCCGCGGCGCCTTGAAAACGACCGGCGAAGCGAAGCGGATCCGCCTGACCGCCGAGCGGGATTCCCTGCCGGCCGACGGCGCGTCCCTGGCCTACGTATGGGCGGAGATCGTGGATGAAAACGGCAGCGTGGTGCCGAACGCGGCCATCTGCCTGACATCGGAGATTTCCGGCCCGGCAGAGCTGCTGGGCTTTGGCAGCGGCAACCCCATCACCGATGAAAATTATCAGAAGGGCAGCTTCACCAGCTTCCAGGGCCGGGCCCTGGCGGTGCTGCGGGCAGTCCGGGACAAGGGCCGCGTTACGCTGACCGTCAAGGCTGAAGGCTTCGAGGCGGCTGAAATCACCCTGCCCCTTTCATGATCCCAGAAAGGCTGAACCGCAGCCCGAAGAAATGAGGTTATAAAATGAATTGTGCCTGGATCGGCGTGGAGCATCCGGCTCCCGCGGGGAAATTCGCTTACTTCCGGCTGGACGCTGAATTGCCCGAGGATTGTCATTTAACGGCCCAGATCACCGCCGCCGCCCATTACCGCCTGTGGATCAACGGGCGGCCCGTGTGCTCCGGCCCCTGCATGGGCGATCAGCACGTTTGGTATTACGACGAGGTGGATCTGACGCCCTATCTGATCCCCGGCGTCAACCGCTTCGCCGCCCAGGTGATCTGCCTGGATCCCGCCGCTGCCATTGATCGGGGCAGCGAAAACGCCTCGCTGGTGCGCATGATCGTACCGGATCATCGGCATCGCTTTGCCTTTTTGGCGCAAGCAGGAGAGATCGACCTCTCCACCGGCAAGGCGGATTGGCGGGTGCTTGTGGACGAAAGCGCGAAGTTGCAAAAGGATAAAATTGTGGAATGGCTGGGGCCGTATTCGGAAATTGTGGATTATCACCAAACCCCCGTCGATTGGAAAAACGCCGACTGTGGCTCCTGGCCTGCTGCCGTTCGGCTGGAAAGCGTGGAGCACGATAACTATTATCCGGTGGTTGGGCTGACGAAGCGCTATCCCGTGCAGCCCCGGCCCATCCCCATGCTCTTTGAGCGGGAGGAAGCCTTTGCCCGGGAGATCATGACGGATACCAGCCTGCTGCAAAAAGGCAAGATCCAAATCCCGCCCCATACCGCCTTTGAGGCCGTTCTGGACGCGGGCCAGGTGAAGGTGACGCACCCCGCTTTCCGGGTCAGCGGCGGCGACGGGGCCCAAATGGAAATCACCTATTTTGAAAAGTTCCAGAAGGACGGGGAGAATTTCCGTCGGGACGATTGGAAGCGTGGCGAAATCATCGGCATCAAGGACCTGGTGACGCTGAACGGACAGGAAATCACCTATGAACCCTTTTTCGTGCGTACCTTCCGCTTTGTTCGCCTCCGCCTAACCACAGGCGATCAGGGG
>JAFUXH010000119.1 GCA_017470945.1 Clostridia bacterium
ATGAAATAGGTGAGCAATACACCATCCGTGCATACAACTGCTGGGATAAAACCAGATATGAAGCGGTGACATTCCATGTGATAGAAGCAAACTGACACGAATTCCAAAAACGGCAAAGACTCCCACAAGGCTCACATCACCATGTGGGAGTCTCTCTGTCTAAATCGCTACAGAAGATGCCTGCCCAAAGTCCCGTTCAGAATGAGCTGTTGATATAAACTCGGATGCCGCTCTTTCAGATATTTCTTGTGCATCCGTCCCCATTTTCCGATGGGACGCTGATCAGTTTCCTCAATTATCAGGTTCGGATAATGCATCCCGTCTTTGCCCAGGGTATAGTTCTTCAAACAGGGATTTCATTGTGTTTTCCTCCATAATTCAGTATTGACCAATCCAGCACGCAGATGCCTTTTCTGAATCTCTGGCTAATGCTGTTTTATGGATACCCGGCAAAGGAAGCCGCAGCGCCTTTCAGGAGAAAGCTGTTCCATAGCATCATCGCCATGTCGGGCAAGCTCGGCATGGCGATTGTTTGATCATGCGCCGAGCAGCTTTGTACGGATCGCCCGGATCTGATCGGGCGTCAGCCCCAGCGCCGCCAAATACTGCGCCGCACTGCCGTACCGATTCTCAAACAGGGTGATGAACCGATCCATGCTGACCTCGTTGGCCAACACCACGCGCCTGTCCACCTCCGGGTGCCGGGCCAGGAACTGCTCCAGCCGCGCCTTGTTGTATTCCCGGCTCACCGCGTAGTCACGTATGATCACATCCCGCTCCACCTGGCAGAGCAGCAGCAGGATGGCGCTCACCACGCCGGTGCGATCCTTGCCCGCGGTGCAGTGCACCAGCGCGCCGCCATCCGCCTCCGCCAAAAAGCGAAAAACACCGGGCATCTGATCTGACCCGGCAATATGCAGATAGGACTGGGGTACATCCTCCAAGGTGGGCGGCGGCACGCTGCCCTCGGTGATGGGAAAATGCCCGTAGTGAAAGCCCGGCGCGCCGGCCAGCTCCTCCGGCGCCTTTTCCACCTCCGCAGGCGTTCGCAGGTCAATGATCGTGGTGATCCCGCGCCGCAGCAGCAGTTGGATATCCCGCGCCGTGGGATGGGCCGGGGCGTCGCTGCGCCAAACGACGTCGGGCCGGGTGCGCCGCCCGTCCGCCGTGGGGTATCCCCCCAGATCCCGGGTATTCAGGGATGATTCCAGCAGGCTTTTATCCATCCTGTTCGCTCCTTAAAACAAAACGGTGACAGCTATTTGCCTCACCGTTTTTATGTACCGGTTGGCCGATCACAATTGCACCGGCAAATCGGTATCGGAGAAGGGATCGGTGGGGGCGTAGGCGTCCAGCTTCACGTCGGCCTTTTCCTCTTCCTCCTCCGGCGTCACGTCAGCCCAGGTGAACACGTGGATGCGCAGCTCATGCTCGGAGAATTCCAGCTCCGCCCGCTCCCGGGGCTTGGTCAGGGCCAGGATCTCGGTAAATTTGGTGTGCCCCTTCCGGGCGTAATCCTGGGCCACCTCGGGGCGATCCTGCCAATGCATGGGGATGAACAGCCGTGGCTTCACCGACATCACAAAATGGTTGGCCCCCGCGTCGTACAGCCCGCCCATGCGGGGATCCACCGGGAACATGGCGATATCGATGGGCAGCCGCTCGATGGGCGCCACGGCGGCGTAATAGGCGTTTTCCGCCCGGGTGATTTCCCGGGGGGTGCTTTCCTCCCGCCAGTGCCACAGGTTCAGATCCCCCGCGTGGAAAATGCGCAGGCCATCCAGCGTCACGTAGAAGGATACCCCCAGATCGGTGGAATCGAACACCCGGATCTCCGTTTCGCCCAGGGTCAGCCTGTCGCCGGGCGCCACGATGCGGGCCTGGCGATCCAGGTCGACGGGCAATTTGGGCACGTCGGGCAATTTCACCAGATCCTCCGACAGGATGTAAGTGATGGGCAGGTGGTGGTAATCCCAGCTAAAAATGGCCGTATCGTAATGATCCTCATGGGAGTGGCTGACGAACACCAGCACCTGCTCGTATTTGCGCAGCTCCCAATCGGTGATCCAGGCGCGCCGGGGCAATTGCCCCCGATCCCCCCGCCAATAATCAAAAATCAGCAAGGTTTCCCCCACCGCCACGGAAAACCCGGAGTGGTAATAATACGTTACCGTCGCCTGTCGATCCGCCATACAAACCTCCGCTCAATCGCAGAATACTTCCGTCAGCGCCCTTCCCTGGGCGTCTGGCAAATGAACGCCCAGCGCCTTGGCCAGGGTGGGGGCGATATCCACCACGTTAGCTTCCGTCAGCTTCAGGCCCCGCTTGACGCCCGGGCCGCACAGCCACAGCAGGGTGCGCGCCTGGGGACAATCCAGGGCAAAGCCATGCTCGCCAAAGGTTTCCTCCTCCCGGTCCACAAAGCAGCAGCCGGGCAGGGCATCCACGGCCAACGCCACGTGGCCGGGCGCGCGCATCGCCCGCAGGGCCGGCCCGTCGAACACGCGGGCCACGCCCCATGCCTCCCGGTGGACCTCGATCGCCCGCCGGGCGGCAGCCAGATCGTCGCCGAAAATATACGCCCCCATGCCCAGGCTCTGCGCCCGGGCGCCGCAGGCCGCTTGCAGGTATCGGTCCAGGGGGATGCCCCGGGGGGCGTCCTGCTGGCCGTGATCGCTGACGACGCAGAACAGGGTATCCCGCTCCAGCCCGGCCCGCTGAACCGCCCGCACGATCCGCGCCACCCGGTCGCCCAGCCGCTCCATGGCCTGATGCGCCTGGGGGCTGTCGACGCCGTATTGATGGCGCATGGCGTCGCAATCCACCAGGTGCACCGTCAGCACCTCCGGCGGACGGCGGGAGGCGTACAGCTTTTCACACAGCAGCGCCGCGTAATCATCCAAATGGGGCTGCCGGATAGACGCCCGCTGCCTGCCGTAGAGTGCCTCCATCCGAAGCAGCCAGACGGGCGAAGCGTACCGCACCATCTTCACCGCGGCGTTTTCCCCCGGCAGGGGCAGCACCTCCGGGAAATTGCGGCGGATGAACCGGTTCTTCCCCGTCACCGGCCACAGGATCGAGGCCACGTCCATCCCTTTTTCCGCCGCCGCCTGGTGCAGCGTTTTCACCCGGATATCGGCCAGCGTCCAGTACCACGCCCGCATGTCCGGCGGCGTGTCGGGCTGGAAGGGCTGGTTGTGCCCCACCCCGTGGGTATCGGGATAGCAGCCGGTGATCAGCGAGGTGTGGATGGGATAGGTGAGGGTGGGATACACGGTGCGCACGTTGTCGCAATACACCCCCTGCTCCTTCAAAGCAGAAAGTGCGGGCAGGCGCAAAAGCCTGTCCGCATCGGGCTGAGCCACCGCGTCCAGAGAAATCATGCACAGCCGCATCAGTTTTATCTCCTGCCGCGAGGCCCGTGGCCAAAGTTATAGCTCTTCTTTTTCCGGAAGAACACAAAGTAGATCAGCAGCCCCCAAATCAGCCAGCCCCGCCAGTTGAAGCCGCTGTAATTGCTGTATTGGATATCCAGGGGCCAATCATCGTCCTCCTCGAAATCCTGGAAGGCGAACATGCTCTCCCACGCGTTGGTCAGGCTTTGGGCCGTGGGCTGATGGGTGGCCGATACAGCCGCGGTGCCGAACAGCCCGGCAGTATTGACCGACGTGCCGCCGGCCTTGGCGATGGTTTGCACCGTCTGCACAGCCAGGTCAGCCACCGCCTCATCATATTTCCTGTTCAGGAACGCGCTGCGGAAATGGGTGGCCAGCAGGCTGGTCTGGGTATCGGCGGACAAGGCGGCCTTCACCCCGTCGCCCACGTACAGGGCGTACTTTTCCTCACCGATCACCATCAGCAGCAGCACGTCCTGCCAGCCCAGGTCCCAGGCCTCAAACAGCGCTTTGGCGTATACCGCTGCGTCCGTGCCGCCCAGGAAATGGCGAGTGACCACATAGAAGCTGCCCAGCGAAAGCGAGGCGTCGCTCATCCGTTCCGCCAACAGGGAAAGATCCTGCACCGTATCCTCCCCCAGCACGCCGGCCAGATCGGTCACGATGCCCTGGAAGGAGGGATACTGGGTTTCCGCCCCGGCGGGCAAAACCAGGCCGGCGCACAGCAGCAGCGCAAGCAGCAACGAAACGATCCGACGCACGATCATACTCCCCCTTCCCTTTTATTGCGCAATGAATTCTTCCGCCGGGCCGACGTTCATCAGCCGGGCCAGCCAGCCGGAAAAGCTGCCGCGCAGGCTTTCGTTGAATTCCTTGGCGGCAGTGTTATAGCTGGCTTTTGCCGTCAGCGATTCGCTTTCCGCCAGCATCTGCGGCAGGTAGCTTTCCACATACATCCGATCCCGGCTGTCGTTTTTCACGCTGTCGAGGCCCGCCAGCGCCTGCAGCAGCATCGCCGCGTCGCCGGTCAGCCCTTCGTTGGCCTTCGCCTTTTCCCGCAGGGAATATTTGCCCTCCAGCACGTCCCGCTCGTTGGCCACGCGCTGCAGCAATTCATTGCCGCTTGGCATATGCCGGGCCGCCACGGTCAGCAGGTTATAGGCCGATTCCACCCGGGTCTGCAGCATGTTTTCCAGCCCGGCGTAGGTTTCGTTCACCAGCGCCTTCTCCCGGTTCCAGCCTCGATAGGCCCCGAAACAAACGCTGAATACCACCAAAATCACCATGATCGCCACTGCGGTACCCGTTTTCAGTTTCATCGTCCTATCCTCCCTCCGGCGGCTTTACGCGCTGGTTTCTTCCCCGGGGAGGGGCTTCCTCCCCGGGCAATGGTGCGGTATTACATTTCCAGAAGCTTTTGCTTCAGATCCTTTTCCATATTGGCCAGGGTCTTTTCGGCTTCGGCCCGCTTCTGACGGCCTTCCTCGTGGATGCGCGTCACTTCGTTGATGGTGTCGATCAGGCTCTGGTTGGTGGCGATCAGGGTTTCCATATCCACGATGCCCCGCTCGGATTCCTTGGCCGTTTCGATGGTGCCCATCTTCAGGGTTTCCGCGTTCTTCTTCAGCAGATCATTGGTCATGTTGGTCACTTCCCGCTGGGCCTTCATGGCCTGCTGGGAATGATGCAGGCCCAGGGCCAGCACCATCTGATTTTTCCAAAGCGGCAGGGTGTTCACCAGGGTGGACTGGATACGATCCACCAGCAGGGAATTGTTGTTCTGCAGCAGGCGGATCTGCGGCGCCATCTGCATGGAGATCTGCCGGGTCAGCTTCAGGTCGTACAGCTTCTTTTCAAACTGATCGCAGGCCGCCGCCAGGTCGTTGGCCTTTTGGGCGTCCATGGCGTCGCCGCTCTTATCGGCAGCTTCCCGCAGGGCCTTCAGGTCGGTGTCCCGCACCTCCTGCAGGCGCTGGTCGCCCGCCACGATGTACATGGTCAATTCGTGGAAATAGGTCAGGTTCATATCGTACAGGCGGTTGAACATGGCCACATCCTTGAGCAATTGCACCTGATGGTTTTCCAGGTTGCCGGCGATCTTTTCCACGTTGGCCGACACCGTGGTGTACTGCGCCTGGATGGAAGCGATCTGCTTTTTCGCGTTGGAGAACAGGCCCTTGAGCCCCTTGGGCTTTTCGCCGGAGGCGTTGAAGGTCTGCAGTTCGGCCACCAGGCTGGTCAGCATATCGCCCACGTCGCCGGTATCGGAGGTCTGCACGTTGGACAGCACGGTGTCGGCGAAAGAGGAAATCTTCTTCTGGGCGTCGGCGCCGTAGAGCATCACGTGATCGGGGTTGGTCAGGTCAATGGTCTTGGCAAAGGCCGCCACCTGGATCTTTTCTTCATCCGTCAGGGACGAATCCAGCGCTTCCGCCACGTCAAGGGCTTCCTGGGCGTTGGGGGCGGCGGGGGTTTTCAGCTCGTTCAGCATATCCACCGCCTGCTGGATCACTTTCTTATCCTCCGCCTCGCTGTTGAGGGTCAGCACGGGGGCGGCATGCACCTGGGTTTCTTCCTGGGGGGCCTGGGCAGCGGCATTGGCTTCAGTCATGGGAATGATCTCCTTTCAAAGTGTGTATAAATATGGAAAGTATCAGTGCTTCTGTTCACCCTGGATGCCGGATTCCACCAGCCCGTCCTGCTTCAGCATGGCCTCCATCACGTCGATATCGGTGGAGATATCCAGCATATCATCCTGATACAGGGCGTGCAATTGCTTATCGAAGGCCTTGAGCACCACGTCCATGGCCTGACGGATCTGCAGCCGGGTGGCATCGGCCTCGCTGCCGGACACCTGGCGCTCATCCATTTTGCGATAGCCCTGCAGCATTTTCAGGGTGGTGGGCAGGTAATAATCCATGAACCGGCGGATCTGGGGCGCTTTGCCGGGCTGCTCCGCCACGGTGTGGAAAATGCGGTTGGCCACGTCGTCCAATTGGTCCATCTGGCTGGACAGGCTTTCGTCGGGGATCAGGTCGTTCTCGTTCCGGATCTGCCGCAGCATCTCCTGGCCCTTTTCCACCAGGGAATCCACCGCCGCGTCGCCGGTTTTGGAAATTTCCTGCTGCTGCTGAGCGGGGGCTTCCTTGCTCACATCCAGCCCCTGGGCCATGATGAACACGATCCGCCCCAGCAGCAGCGCCACGCCGCCGCCGATCAGGAAGTGCGTCCACCGATAGAAGGGGAAGATCACCGCGTAAAGCGCCAGCGCCACGCCGATGGTGAGGAACGCGGCCGCATACGCCTTGGACGAATTCTTTTTCTTTTGCTGCACAAGCAACCCTCCTTCCACATGACTGCGGGAAAAGTATATCGTTTTTTCGAAAAAAGGCAACGTCTTCGGTCCGAATGATACATTGGGGCCGCTGAAAACAGCATTTGGCCGTCTTTTTCCTCATGCAGTATATCACAAACGCCCGGCGTTTTCAACGCTTGCGGCGGGGTTTTCTGAAATTGCCGGGGGAATAAAACGCCGCCCGCCGGCATAGGGTAGGCAAGGGGGTGACAGCATGGAAAAAGGCAAAGAGGAGGCCGGCGCCGCGCAGGCCCACACCCTGCGCATGGACAACCGGCGCGCAGCCGCCCTGACGGGCATCAGCGAGGTGATCGCCTTTGACGATAACCAGGTGATCCTGTCCACCGACCAGGGGGACGTCGCCCTGACGGGCGAGGGCCTGCACGTGACCCGGCTGATGCTGGAAGAGGGGCAATTGACAGTGGAGGGCCGCATCGACAGCGTGTTTTATTCCCAGCGCAAGCGCAGGCGGGGCCTGTTCCGCCGCCGGGACCCATGACGTTTTTCGAAACCGCCGGCCAGGGCCGGGTATTTCTGCTTCTGCTGTATGCCGGGGCGGGGGCGGCGCTGTGCTACGACGCGCTTTCCCTGCCCCGCCGGCATCTTCCCCGGCCCTTCGCCATCCTGGCGGACTGGCTGTGGTGCCTGATGACGGCCGCCCTGTGCCTGGGGGCCGTTGCCATGGGGCAGGAAAGCCGCCTGCGGCTGTACGCCCTGCTGGGCATGCTGTGCGGCGCGGGCATTTACTGCCTGGGCGTGCGCCAAATCGGGATCGCCGTTGCCCGCCTAATCCGCAAGGACAGAAAAAAACGAACGGAATAGCGCCCTTCCGCCGCCCGCTGCCCTTATCCAGAATAAAAAACAAAGACGCAGTGATCCGCCTGTTCAGCGGCACTGCGTCCTTGTATAGAATGGTTGCATTAACCGATTTCCGCGCCGTCGGGCATGATGGGATCGGCGGTGAGCAGGCGCAGGGTTTCGCTGCCATCCTCATTCACCTTCACGGCGGACAGCAGCATGCCCTGGCTTTCGATGCCCATGATCTTCCGGGGGGCCAGATTGGCCAGCAGGATCAGCTTCTGGCCGATCAATTCCTCCGGCGTGTGGAACTTTGCGATGCCGGACAGCACGGTGCGTTCCTCATCCCCCAGCGACAAGCGGAATTTCAGCAGCTTTTCACTCTTTTCCACCCGCTCGCACGCGATCACCCGGGCCACCCGCAGCTTGATCTTTTCAAAATCGTCAAAGCCGATGCATCCCTCGGGGATCTCGGGCTTTTTCTTTTCCTTCTTTGGGGGTTTTTCTTCCTTCTTTTCCTGCCGGGCCTCGGCCTTTTCTTCCTTCTTTTCTTCCTCGCCGCCGGCCAGGGCTTCCAATTCCTTCTTCACATCCAGGCGGGGGAACAAGGCGTCGCCCTTGCGCACCCGGATACCGGCGGGCAGCGCCCCGAAGCAATGCAGGCCGTCCCAGCTTTTCAGGGTTTCGTCCTTGATGCCCAGCTGGTCAAAGATCCGGCCGGGGGTATGGGGCATCACCGGGCCGATCAGCACCGCCACGAAGCGGATGCACTCCGCCAGCATCAGCAGCACGTTGCCCAGCCTGCCCTTCCGGGCGGGGTCCTTGCCCAGCACCCAGGGCTGGGTGGCGTCGATATATTTATTGCATTCCCAGATGACCTTCCAGATTTCGGCCAGGGCCTGGGAAAACTGCAGCTTGTTCATCTGCTCCTCCACCAGGGCGGGCAGGGCGGCGCAGTGATCCCGCAGGGGAGCGTCCACCGTTTCATCCACCGCTTCTCCATCCCAGGCGGGCGTCACGCCGTCAAAATACTTCTCGATCATGGCCACCGTGCGGGAAACCAGGTTGCCCAGATCGTTGGCCAGGTCGGCGTTCATGCGGGTGAGGAAGGATTCGTTGGTGTAGTTGCCGTCGGCGCCGAAGGG
>JAFUXH010000120.1 GCA_017470945.1 Clostridia bacterium
AAAATCCCCGTTCATGATCCCGGCGGTGATCATACTGTCGCCCCGGATCTCCAGCACAAAATGCTCCCCACGGCCCACGATGGCATCCGGCAATTGCACGTAGCCTTCGGCGTTTTCCTCCGCCAGGATAGGCACGCCGGCCGCCACCTTGCCAAGGATGGGCAATTTCATCATCTGCGGCTTATCCTCCCGCGTCACGTCGATGGTGCGGGGCTTCATGGCTTCCCGATGCAACAGGCCCTTTTTCTCCAGCCGGTTCAAATGACCGTGCACGGTGGATGTGGATTTTAGATCCACCGCCTGGCCGATCTCCCGCACGGAGGGGGCATATCCATTGTCTTCGATATATTGTTCGATGTATTCCAGAATACGCTGCTGCGTATCACCGTGTGGCCTTCTGGGCAACAAAAACACATCCATTCCTGTGAAAATGCGGCGCAGGAACGCATTTTCAAAATTGATGATATATTATAACATGCAAACATCTGTTTGGCAAGGGCTTTTCGATGAAATGAAAGAAAAATCCTTTTTAGAAGAAACAAAACAAGACTTAAAACTGTCTGTATATACGAAAGCATAAACACGGGGGAAAGCAACATGAAGAAAATGATCTCATTGGTTTGCAGATTGGGAAAACGAATATACGGAGATACATTTGATGCGTTTGTGCGATCAGAAGCTGCTGATAAAGCAGCTGATTGCCGAATATAAACTCGAAGATCCAGCGAGCGAGGTATCCTGGTCGATCCATGATTTGGCGCCTGTGCCGCTGAATGTGGATGCCGAAGCCCGCCTGCGATCCATGCAGGCCCAGGAAATCATATCTTATGGGTCGGTTTCAATCGCAGCCTTCCCGGCTGCGCTGGGTTCTTGCTGGAAGAAAACGGAAGCGTTGGATGAGCTGGCCTGTACGAGGATTCTTTTGCGGCGATCGTCTCCGATCCGAGCGGCAATAACGCCCTTCGCATTGCCCATTGGGATGGGTCAAAATATGACAGGATCACATCAACGCCGATAGCCGGGCATCATGTCGATCAATGCTTATCATTCCGATAACGGATATCTGGAGATACTTTCAGATGATTTGGAATTTGTTTGCGAATCAGGGGCGAATGGCATATGGTTCCGGGATGAAGAATTAGCGTTTGATCGTGCCATGGAGCAGGTGATTTGCACTTTTCCGTCGTATGATATTCCTGATGTATACACTTCGGATGAATGGCAGGAAAGATTTCCGCATGTGCCCATTGAAGACAGCCCCTGGATCACCAAATGCTGGCTGATCGGGAAAGCTGCGGATGGAAACTGGATGGCGGAATGGAACGCAGATGCGGTGGACGAAATCCCGGCGGACTGGAACACGCAGATCGGCCCGACCCAACATGGCTGGAATGATGAACCGAAAAAAAATGAGGAAGAAATTAACGGAGAATCGGGTATTGGATAAAGAAAAGAAAAAACAATGGGGGAAACATGAATGAAAAAATGCGTGCTCTATGATCGGGATTGCATCGAATGCGGCGAATGCGACCGGTGCGATCTGGATCCGGAAAAGATTTGCGATAATTGCATGAAATGCGTGATGGGCGACGACGATTATTTATCTCTGCCGATCGATGAGATCCGGGCGCCTGAACAGGAAAAAACGCCCGGCAAAAATGCGCCGGGCATGGAATGAAACATCAGGTATCGCCGGTGGTTTCAGGCGCCGGCGGTTCAACTGCCGTCGGCGCGCTTTCGGTGGCAGGCAGCACCACGTGCCGGGCAGCCTCGCGCTTGTGGGCGTCGGTCATCGCGGCGTAATGCCTGCGGGTCACATCCACGCTGGAATGGCCCAGCACGTCGGCTACCAAATAGATATCGCCGGTTTCCAGATACAGGTTGGTGCCGAAGGTGCTGCGCAGCTTGTGAGGACTGATGCGCTTTTTCAGCGGCGCGGCCACCAGGGCGTATTTTTTGACCAGGTTCTGCACGGCGCGCTGGGTGATCCGCCGCTTCTGCAGTGACAGGAACAGGGCGTCTTCGTGGCCTTCCTGGGTTTCGATTTTGACGCGCTCAGCCAAATATTCCTGCAGTGCGTCGGCCACTTGCTGGGGGAAATACAGGATGCTTTGATCGCCGCCCTTGCGGGTGACCAGGAAGGCGTTCAATTCAAAATCCAGGTCCTCTATATTCAGCCCTACGCACTCGCTGACCCGGATGCCCGTACCCAAGAACAGCAGAAGCATGGCCGTATCCCGGGTCTTGGTAAATTTCAAATAGCGCTGCTGCGCTTTGGTCAACCCGTCGCCGGAAGAAACGGTGTCCAGCAGGCGTTGCATTTCGTCTGGCTCCAATCGCAAGATGGGCTTATCGTGCAGCTTCGGTAAGGAAACCAGGGTGGCGATATTGGCATCAATATGCTTATTTTTAAATAAATATTCAAAGAGCGATCGCAGCGAGGATAATTTGCGCATAATGCCCAATTCGTGATTTTGCACCACGTGTTCTTCGCCGGTTTCCTGATTCAACACATAATATTGGGTCAAATAATCCTGATAACCTTCAATATCCCGCATTTGAATAGCATTCAATTGCCGATCCGTCATAAAACGCGGATCTACGTCGGCAAACAGCGGATTTTCGCTGGTCAGATATTGAAAGAACAGCCGGAAGTCATATGCGTAGGCGACCCGGGTCAGGGTACTGGTGGTTTGGGAAATCGAGCGGAAAAAATCGGTGCACACGGCAGGCAATTCCTTTTCCAATTCTCGCAGCCTTTCTAAGCGCCGAATGTCCGATTGGGTATGGTAGTTCATCACGTCAGCCATCAAAATCGCCTCACAATAGAAAGAAAATGTTGTTATGAGAAATCAAAGTTCAAAAGAAAAAGACGGAAGGGAAATCTCAAGCGCCTTTTTGAAATTGCCTGACAAAGCGCCAGGAAGCCGCCTGAAACCATCAATATGATAACATAAACCCGCTTTTGGGTCAATACTATTCGTAAAAGTTTTCTTTTGCGAATAGTTCTAAATGAGCCAGGATCATTTTTCAACTGTCCCCCAGGGTGACGATCCAATCCGATTTTGAACTTCGATCCACGGCTTTTCCCACTTTTCAACCATACTATTCTCAAGGAAATCGATTCACAATAAACAATGAAAATCCTTCCGTCATCCCGAGTGAAGCAGAGCGGAATCGAGATATCTGAAAAGCTGGCTGATAAGCTGCGCCAGATCCCTCCGCTCCCTTCCGCTTTCATTTCCATTTCGATCGGGATGACATGTTCTCTGGTGTTTTGTTATTATCCTGAATGGTTACTGTGAAATTTCTTTTCATTCCTATTTGTTCCGGACTTCTCCGGCATGGGTTGTATAAGATGATACTGGTTTCTCTCATGCGCTCAGTTTCTTCGTGTAAAGAAGATTCAAAATCAGAAAACCCCTGCAAACGATCATTTGCAAGGGTCTTTCTGGTGCGCTCGGCGCGACTCGAACGCGCGGCCTTCAGAGTCGGAGTCTGACACTCTATCCAACTGAGCTACGGGCGCAGGGCTTTCTTTCGAAAGCTCAATTATTATAGCACAGTCAACCGCCCGTGTCAAGGTCTCCCCCAGCTTTTTTTCTGTTGCTGGTTTTGAAAAGAAAAGGATGGGCAATGATCGTCCCATCCTTTGATTGATTATTCTTTCACGTGGATACGGGTCAGCGCCCGTTTCAGCTTGGCTTCCGCAATGGCGAAATCCTGATCTTCCTTGTTCAGGGCCTGCAGCTTTTCCGTTGCTTCCGCTTCGGCCCGATGCGCCCGCTCCAGGTCGATATCATCCTGCCATTCGAAGGTAATAGCCATGACCCGCACTTCGTTGTTGTGAACGCTCAGCATCCCACCGTTACAGGCGGCCACACGGGTGTTGCCATCCGCGTCGGTCACCCGGGCTTCGCCGATTCCCAGCGGCGTGGCGTAATCGATGTGATTCACCAGGATACACACGTCGCCGTTGATCGTGCGCAGGATGATCTTTTCCGCCTGCCCGTCGAAGGCCTTGCGGTCAGGGGTCACGATTTGCAAATGGAATGTCGCCATGATCATTCACCCTTTTTGGCTTTGGCCACCGCTTCATCGATGGTGCCCACGAACAGGAAAGCGCTCTCGGGCAGATCGTCGTGCTTGCCCTCGATGATTTCCCGGAACCCGCGGATGGTTTCTTTCAGCGGCACATATTTGCCTTCCATACCGGTGAACTGCTCGGCCACAGAGAAGGGCTGACTCAGGAACCGCTGCACCTTGCGGGCGCGGGACACGATCAGCTTATCCTCATCGCTCAATTCATCCATACCCATGATTGCGATGATATCCTGCAATTCCTTGTAGCGCTGCAGGATGCTTTGCACGCTGCGGGCCACCTCGTAATGCTCGTGCCCCACCACTTCGGGGCTCAGGATGCGGCTGGTGGATTCCAGCGGATCCACGGCGGGATAAATGCCCAAGGAGGAAATGGCGCGGCTAAGCACGGTGGTCGCGTCCAAATGGGCGAAGGTGGTGGCAGGCGCAGGGTCGGTCAAGTCGTCCGCAGGCACGTAAACGGCCTGCACGGAGGTGATGGAACCCTTCTTGGTGGAGGTGATCCGCTCCTGCAAAGCGCCCATTTCGGTGGCCAGGGTGGGCTGATAACCCACGGCGCTGGGCATACGGCCAAGCAGGGCTGAAACCTCAGAACCGGCCTGGGTAAAGCGGAAAATGTTATCGATGAACAACAGCACGTCCTGATTTTCCCGATCGCGGAAATATTCCGCCATCGTCAGGCCGCTCAGGCCCACGCGCATACGGGCTCCCGGCGGCTCGTTCATCTGGCCGTACACCAGGGCGGTTTTATTGATAACGCCGCTTTCCTTCATTTCGTTGTACAGGTCGTTGCCCTCGCGGGTACGCTCCCCCACGCCGGCGAACACGGACAGACCGCCGTGCTGCTTGGCCACGTTGTTGATCAATTCCATGATCAGCACGGTTTTGCCCACGCCAGCGCCGCCAAACAGGCCGATTTTGCCGCCCTTGGCGTACGGCGCGATCAAATCGACCACCTTGATGCCGGTTTCCAGGATCTCAGACGAGGTTTCCTGCTCCTCAAAGGACGGGGCGGCGCGATGAATGGGCCAGCGCTCCGCGGTCTGCGGATCCGGCTGTTCATCGATGGCCTGGCCCAGCAGGTTGAAAATGCGGCCCAGGCATTCTTTGCCCACGGGCACGGTGATGGGGCTGCCGGTATCCACTGCTTCCAGGCCGCGCACCATGCCGTCCGTCGCGTTCATGGAAATGCAGCGGGCCACGTTGTCGCCAATGTGCTGCGCCACTTCCGCAACGATTTTTTTATCCCCATTGTTGATTTCAATGGCGGAAAGCAATTCAGGCAGATGGCCGTCCTCGAACCGGATATCCAGCACCGGGCCGATGACCTGCACCACCTTGCCGATATTTTTCTCGCTCACGATCGGGTTTCTCCTTTCCGGATCTTAATTTTCCGCGCCAGCCACGATTTCCGTGATTTCCTGGGTGATAGCGCCCTGACGGGCCCGATTGTATTTCAGCCTGAGATCGCTGATCATTTCGCCGGCGTTCTTGGTGGCGGAATCCATGGCGCTGCGGCGGGCCGAAACTTCGCTGACGAAGGAATCGCACGCCGCGCTGTACAGCCGGCCGGCCACAAAATCGGGCACCACGGCCATCAGCGTTTCAGCGGCCTCGGGCTCGTAGATCGTGGTCACCAGGCGCTTTTCCGCCTGTTCCGGCCGATCGATGGGCAGCAGTTTTTCTACCGCCACCTCCTGGCTCATCATGGATTGGAAGGAGGTGTAGATGAGGAACAATTCATCATAATCCTCCTGCAGATAGCCGTCGATCAGCTGCTTGGCCAGCTTGTAGCACGTGCCCACGGACAGGCCCTCCACCCGGGGATAATCCTGGCTCAGTAGGGCGACACCCATACGACTGAATTTATCGATGGCCTTTCGCCCCAGTGGAAGCACGCAAAACGGCGTATCCCCCGCGTGGGCCGCGGCAGCCTTGAACACGTTGGCGTTGTAGCCCCCCGCCAGGCCTCTTTCCCCTGCGATGACCACGTAACAGCGTTTTTTCACCGGCCGAACGGCAACGAACGGCACGTTTTGATCCTCGCAGTTGCCGACGGCGGCCATCATGGCTTCCCGGGAAATGACGGCGTAGGGCTTGCTGGCCTCCATACGCTCCTTGGCGCGGCGCAGCTTGGAGGTGGCAACCAGCTGCATGGCTTTGGTAATCTGCATGGTACTTTCCACGCTTTTGATGCGCAGCTTGATGCCTTTCATGGACGATCCTGCCATGCTGCCCCCTCCTTATCCCTTGGATTTGATGAAATCTTTGGTATAGCCATCCAGGGCCTTTTTCAGCTTTTCTTCCGTTTCGGCGCTGAGCAGGCCGGTTTCCCGCACGGCGCTCAGCACGTCGCCATGCTGGGCGGCCATGCGCTCGTAGAGGCCCTCTTCATAAGCCGCCACGTCGGCGACCTCAATTTCCATCAGATAATCATGGGTGACGGCGTAGAAAATGCACACCTGGTTTTCCACCGCCACAGGACGATTCCGGTTCTGCTTGAGCACCTCCACAATGCGGGCGCCCTGGGCCAGCCGGGCCTTGGTATCGGCATCCAGGTCGGAACCGAACTGGGCGAAGCTCTGCAATTCGCGGTATTGGCTGTAAAGCAGCTTCAGGCTGCCGGCCACCTTCTTCATGGCCTTGATCTGGGCGTCGCCGCCCACGCGGCTGACGGAAATGCCGGGGTCAATAGCGGGCATGATGCCGCTGTGGAACAATTCCGTTTCCAGGAAGATCTGGCCATCAGTGATGGAAATCACATTGGTGGGGATGTAGGCCGACACGTCGCCCGCCTGGGTTTCGATGATGGGCAGGGCGGTGATGGAGCCGCCGCCGTAGGGGGCGTCCACCCGGGCGGAGCGCTCCAGCAGACGGCTGTGGAGATAGAATACGTCGCCGGGGAAGGCTTCGCGGCCCGGCGGACGGCGGATCAGCAGAGACAGGGCGCGGTACGCCACCGCGTGTTTGCTCAAATCATCATAAATGATCAGCACGTCTTTGCCCTGATCCATGAAATATTCCGCCATGGCGCAGCCGGAATAAGGCGCAATGTACTGCAGGGGCGCTAATTCGCTGGCCGTGGCGCTGACCACGATGGTGTAATCCATGGCGCCGGCGGCTTCCAGGGTATCCACCAGTTGGGCCACAGTGGAGCGCTTCTGACCAATGGCCACGTAAACGCACGTCACGTCCTTGCCCTTCTGGTTGATGATGGTATCCAGCGCGATCACCGTTTTACCGGTTTGGCGGTCGCCGATGATCAATTCGCGCTGACCCCGACCGATGGGGATCATACTATCGATGGCCTTGATACCGGTCTGCAGGGGCACGGATACCTTTTTCCGCTGGATGATGCCGGGAGCGTTGCGCTCAATGGGCCGGAATTCCTTGGTCTCCATGGGGCCCTTCCCATCCACGGGCTGGCCCAGAGCGTTGACCACGCGGCCGATCAGCGCCTCCCCTACCGGCACGGATACCACGTTGCCGGTGCGCTCCACCGTGTCGCCCTCCCGGATGCCTTCATCGGTGCCCAGCATAACGATGGACACCGAATTCTCTTCCAGGTTCAGCGCCATGCCGTATTCCCCGTTGGGGAATTTCACCAGCTCGTTGGCCATGCATTGATCCAGGCCGGTGGCGCGGGCGATACCGTCGCCGATCATGATGATGGTGCCGGTATCGCTTTGAGAAATCTTGTTTTCATAATGCTTGATCTGTTCTTTGATCAGCTTGGATATTTCTTCGGGCTTTAACTGCATCGTATCACCTTTCCATCCATGCGCCCTTTTGAGGAGCCTGAATTATTCACCGGCCATGGTCTGCTGGATGTTCTTCAGGCGGCTGCGCACGGTGTTATCGTAGCGCTTGCCGTCCATCTGCAGCAGCACGCCGCCCAGGACGGAGGAATCAACCTTTTCTTTGAGAACCACGTCTTTGCCGGTCATGCCGCTCAGCTTCTTCATCAGCTTCGCGCGCTGATCGTCGCTCAGGGCTTGGGCGGTTGTCACCTCCGCCTCGATCACCTGATGATCGGCGTTGTAGCCTTCTTGATAGGCCGCCAGGCAATCCGCAAAGGCATGCATCGCCCCGCGTTCCACCAAGAGCTTCAGAAAATTGAGCACGTAGGGGTGAACCTGGCCCCGCAGGGCGTGATCCACGATGCTCAGCCTTTCCTGCTTGCTCAGCGACATATTGGAAAGCAGCCGAATAAAATCCGGGTTCTGGCGGAACGCGTCCTTCAGCGTTTGCAATTGGATCAGCACGTCCTGGGCGATTTTTTCTTCCGCGCAAAGGGCATACAGCCCATCGCCGTATTCTCTGCCGAATTCCGTCACGGCTGGTCACCCACGTTCTTGATAAAATCGTCCACGAATCCGTCGTAGTCCTTTTGATTGATTTCCCTTTCCACCACTTTGGAGGCGATGTTCACCGCCAATTCGGAAATCTCGCCGCGCACGTCCTTGAGCATTTGCTTCTTCTGCTGCTCGATTTCCTCCTCCGCCTTCTGCTTCACGTGGCTGGCCTGGGATTTGGCGTCGGCAACGATCTGATCGCCCCTTCTCTGGGCGGTCTGCGTGGCGGTTTTGATCATGGTGTCCGCTTCCTGACGGGCGGATGCAAGCCGCTGCTCATATTCCTGCTTCATTTCGTTGGCGCTGCTCAAATTGGCGTCCGCGTCGGAATAGATTTTGTCCACCTGCGCCTGGCGGGTGCTCATTACCTTTTGCACGGGCTTGAACAGGAACTTTTTCAAGATCAGGTAGATGATCAGCAAATTGCAAAGGGAGAGAAGAGTCTGCCAAATATTGACAGAAATGATGTCCAATGACTGTACCATCTGCTTCTGCCTTTCTTTCAGTCGATTGCGTACCGATGCAAAGGCCTGATTACTTGATGGCGTCCTTCAGGATGCCGACGAAGGAACCGGGGGCCACGAAGATCAGCAGGATGCCGATGATCAGGCCGTACAGACCGGTGGTTTCCGCCAAGGCGCAGCCCAGGATCAGGGTGGAAGTGACGGCGGATTTGCTTTCAGGCTGACGGCCTACGGCTTCGCAGGCTTTGGCCACGGCCTGGCCTTCACCGATACCAGGGCCGATACCGGCGATCAGGGCGATACCGGCGCCGATGGCGCAGCAACCGAGAATGATACCAATGGCGAGTTCAAGCATGGATGGGAACCTCCTTACGAATGATTGAGCTTATTTGTGATGCAAGGGAACCCTTGCTTTGCACCTAAGGATGGGGTTTTGATCAGTCCTCCGGAACGGCGGTGGCGATGAACATCATGGTCAGCATGGCGAAGATGAACGCCTGCATGCAGCCGCTGAAAATGTCAAAATACAGCGACAGCACTGCCGGGAGACCGACCTGTAAAAACGGGATCTGCCCCAGCACGCCCGGCAGCCACCCCAACAGTGAACGGGACAGGCTGCGCAGCGCGAAGGCGATCAGCGTGGAAATGACCATGCCGGACATGACGTTGCCGTAATGACGGAAGGACATCGAAACCGGCGTGGCGACCTCGCCGATGATATTGAAGGGGGCGAAAATGGGGATGGGGGTGAAAAAGCCCTTGATGTAATTCCACAGGCCCGCCTTCAATTTGTAATGGGTGATCAGGATGAACACCAGAATCGCCCAGCCCAGCACGATATTCACATCCGACGTGGGCGGGAACAGCCCCAGCAGGCTGGACAGGCTGGACAGCGCCGACAGCGCCATGATGCCCGCCACGAAGGGCGCGAAGGCCATGAACTGGCTGCCCATGTTGCCGACGATCAGCTTGTTCACCGTATCCACGATCCACTCAGCGGCCAATTGGCGCTTGGAATGGGGCACCACCTGAATACCGTGGGTCAGATACAGGCAAATCCCCAGGATGGACAGCACTACCGCCCAGGAGTTGATCTGGGCCGCCGTGATGGGCAGATCCTGCAGGGGCATGGGAATGACGAAATAAATTTGCGCGCCGCTGATTTGCACGCCTTCGCTCAAGGGCGCATCCGGCGTGGTAAGCACCTTCAGGGCCATCGCCAGCAGCAGCGGCACGATGATCAGCGCAAGCAGAAGGATATCCACAGCCCGGGTCCGGGCGCTTTTTTCCATTGTGAGTTATCCCTCCTTATGGGTGTACTTCAAAATCGAAATGACGATGTGGGGAAACAGCATGGGCAGGGCCGTGGCCAGCAGATCAAAGGCGGGAACCTTCGCCGCGATCACGGCGATCAGCGCCAGGCCCAGCATGCGCAGGATGTAGGATACCTGCATGCTTTTCCCGGCGGAGCGCGCTTCGGCGCTCAAGGGCTGGGGCTTTGCTTCGTCATCCTCTTCCCCATCCTGAGGCGCATCTTCCTTTTCCTCTGGTGGCAGCACGGGCATGCTTTCGGTGGCCCGCTGCACCGTCAGCGCCATCAGGAAGAAATTGCCGATGGCGGCGGCGCTGCCCAGGATGGCGCCCAGCAGCACAGAAGCGTTGAACTGACCGACGATCAAATACACGGCGATCATCAGCGCGGCCATCACGGCCACGCCGATGGCGACCCGCTTCGTTTCCTGCTTCACAACCGGCTGAATCGTCATGCCGTCGTTTCCTCGTTTCCTTGAATTGACCTTACTTGGTGCCGAACAGGCGGTCGCCGGCGTCGCCCAGGCCGGGCACGATGTAGCCGTGCTCGTTCAGCTTTTCATCACAGGCGGCCACGTAAATATCCACGTCCGGATGGGCGGCCTGCACGGCGGCGATGCCTTCGGGGGCGGCGATCAGGTTAACCAGGCGAATGTTGCTGCAGCCCCGCTCCTTGATGAAGGAGATGGCGGCGGAGGCGCTGCCGCCGGTGGCCAGCATGGGATCCAGCACGATCAGTTGGCGGTGCTGGGCATCCTCGGGCAATTTGCAGTAATATTCCACAGGCTTCAAGGTTTCCGGGTCGCGGTACAGGCCGATATGACCCACCTTGGCGTTGGGGATCAGTTCCAGAATGCCGTCCACCATGCCCAGGCCGGCCCGCAGGATGGGAATGATGCCGATGGGCTTGCCGGCCAATGTTTTAGTTTTCATGGTGGTAATGGGGGTTTCGATTTCCACGTCCTCCGTGGGGAAATCCCGGGTTACTTCATACACCATCAGCATGGAGATCTCATCCAGTAATTCCCGGAATTCCTTGCAGCCGGTGTTTTTGTCCCGCATGATGCTCAGTTTGTGCTGAATCAGCGGATGATCGAAAATATGGACCTTGCTCATATGAAACCCTTCCTTCCGTGTGCTGGCATTTCGCCGCAAGAATACAGGCGTTTACATCCAAGTAGACATTATACTGGAAAACTGTCAAATTGGCAAGCATTTCATATGAAACAATGGGATGTTTTTGTCAGTTTTTTTCTATAGAATGCGTTTCTTTGTGCGCCTGGCGTGGTTCCATTACAAAGAAAGGACCTGATCGAACACCTTTTGCAATTGGGCCTTGCATTGGGCGTAGCTCTCCCCCGGCGTGGCTTCGTACAGCTTGTTGTTTCCGCAAAAAACGGTGGGCACGTGATAGTAATCGTACTGCTCCGCCACGTCGGGCTGGCGGCTTTCCTCGATCCATTGGATGCTGATGGCGCGATATGCCTCGTTTTCCTCCGTCAACTCCTGAATGGCCTTTTTCGCGTTGCGGCAGTAGGGGCAGTGCTCCAGATAGAACAGGGTGATCATGGGCTTGTCCTCCTTTTCAATTATGGGATCGCTAATGTTACGGGTCAAAATCGAAGATGCCGCCCTCCAGGGCGCTGCGGGCCGCCAGGATATACCGGCTGGTATCCAAGGGGTCCACGCTGCGGCGCTCCGCCGTGGCGCCCCATTCCAGCGGGCATTCCCGATAGCTGTGCAGCCGGGCGCTCATGCTGCCCTGGCCGCCGGTGATTTGGGCCAGGCGCATGGCGTAATCCATGCTGGTGGCCACTGGTACCAGCGCCGTCAGAACGGCGTAATCACCGGCGGACTGCACCTCCTTCACTTCCCCGCGCATGGCCGTCACATCGCTCATGACTTTGCCTACGCTGTCGGCGGGCAGGCGGAAACGCATCTCCAGCATCGGCTCCAGCAGCACGCTGCCGGCCCGGGCCAGCCCATCCTGAATGGCCCAGGGGGTGGCCACGATGAAATCCAGCGGGTGGGTGTGAAATTGATGGTGGCTGCCGCCGATCAGCGTGATATCCACGTCCGTCACCTTCCAGCCAAGCCTGCCCTGATTCAGCGCCAGGGGCAGGGCCTGCTCCACCTGATGCTGATACCGGGGCAGGATATCCTTCCCCGGCACCTGGGAGCGAAAGCGCACCCCGCTGCCCCGGGGCGCCGGGCGGATCAGAAACTGCAAAATGGCCCAGCAGGGCTTGGGCATGGTGTAAGCGGCGAAGCCTTCTGCGGGACGGGCGATGGTTTCGCGATAAATCACAGTGGGCTTGCCGAAGGATGCCCGCAGCTGAAAACGGGTGCTCAGGGCTTCCTGCAGGATTTCCATTTGAATCGTGCCCATGACGTCCATTTGCAATTCATTGGTGGATCGCACGTAATGGGCCTGCAGCAAGGGATCTTCCTCCGATAGCTCCTGGCAGGCCGCCGCCAGGGCGGTCATTTCCTCCGGGTTGTCCGGCAGCACCTTCACCGTCATGACCGGCGTACGCAGCGCCCCGGGGCGCACCTTTCGGGGCAGTGCCTGTTCATCGCCGATCACTTGGCCGATCTTCATCTGCCCCACGCCGTATAATATCCCGATGTCGCCGGAACGCAGGCAGCCGGTATCGCCGCCCGATACATCCCGGATCTGGGTAATTTTGCTTTGCACCGGCACATTATCTCCGGTGAGGGGGTCAAATCGGCCGGGCAGGGTCAGGGGCGTTCTGGTTTCCAATTGTCCGCCAAACAGGCGCACCCACACCCCCTTGCCCAGCATTTTATCCTGGGTGACGGCAAAGGCCACGCCGCTGAGGCTGCCGCCCATATCCTGGGGCGGCGGCAGATAAGCGCAAATGGCGTTGAGCAGCGGCTCGATGCCCTGATCCCGCAGGGCGGAGCCCGTCAGCACGGGATACAGCATGCCGCGCCGGCTGAAATCGATCAATCGGTTTTCTGCTTGGGAAGCATCGATCGGTTCACCGGCCAGGTATTTTTCCATCAATTCTTCATCCAGATCGGCCACCGCCTCGATCAGCGCGTCCCGGTCGTACAGCGGCACGGCGTGGGGCGTCAATTGCCGCCGGATCTGCTTCAGCGTTTTTTCCGCGTCGGCGCCTTCCCGGTCCATTTTATTGAGAAAGAAAATCACCGGCAAGTTTTGCTGGCGCATAGCGTCGAACAGCAATTCTGTTTGAGGCTGTACGCCCTCGGCGGCGCTGACCACCATCACTGCCCCATCCAGCGCCCACAGGGAACGCTCGATCTCAGCGGAAAAATCGGCGTGCCCGGGAGTGTCGATCAGGTTGATGTCGATCCCCTGCCACCGCATGCGCACGCAGGTGGCCCGCACAGAAATGCCCCTACGTTTTTCTACGGGCAGGGTATCGGTGTGGGCGGTGCCGCTGTCCACGCTGCCGGCCTTTCGAATGGCCCCGGCGTGCAGCAGCAATTGCTCCGACAGGGTGGTTTTCCCCGCGTCCACGTGGGCGAAAATGCCGATGTTGCGAAGCTCCATGCTTTTCTCCGTTCTCAATGGAATGCCATATCCTCGTATATCTTTATCTTATCAAGGGGAAAACCGCTTTGTCAAGTGATCATCCCATGAAAGAAAAAGCGGCTTTTCCAAATCAGAAAAGCCGTTTGAAATCAATGTTAATGATCCCGGATGGAATTCAGGAAATCCCGGGCGCGCTGGGTTTGGGGCTGGGTAAAGAAGGCATCGGGCGTGCCCTCCTCCACGATGCTGCCACCGTCCATGAAAATAACCCGGTGGGCCACCCGGCGGGCAAAATTCATTTCGTGGGTCACGATCAGCATGGTCATGCCGTCCTGGGCCAGTTCGGTCATCACGTTCAGCACCTCGCCGATCATTTCCGGGTCCAGGGCGCTGGTGGGTTCGTCAAACAGCATCGCTTTGGGATGCATAGCCAACGCCCGGGCGATGGCCGCCCGCTGCTGCTGGCCGCCGGAAAGCTGGGCGGGCATTTTGGCTGCCTGGTCATCCACCCCCACCCGCTTGAGCAAGGCCATGGCCTGCTCCCGGGCTTCCTTTTTGCTCATGCCCAGCACGTCGACCGGCGCCAACGTCACGTTATCCAGCACGGACATATGGGCAAACAAATTGAACGATTGGAACACCATGCCGATCTGCGCCCGCAGGGCGGCCAGCTTCTTCCCCTCCTGGGGAATGGCCACGCCGTCGATCAAAATCTCCCCGGAATCGATGGTTTCCAGCCGGTTGATGGTGCGGCACAGGGTGGATTTTCCCGAGCCCGAGGGCCCGATGATCACCACGACCTCCCCTTTTTTTACCGACAGGCTGATATCTTTCAGCACGTGCAGGCTGCCGTAGTGCTTATCGATGTGCTTCAGCTCGATCACCGGCGTTTGATGCTGGATCGCTGCTGGTATTTGGTTCATGGCTCCTTCTCCTCCGTCACGCTGCGGTCTTTGCCCCTGAACGGTTCATCCTCCGGGCCAGCCGGTCGGACGCTTTGTTCAGCAGGTAGTTGATCAGAATGTAAATCACCGCCACCACCAGGTAGATGGACAGCAGCGCGTCGTAATTGGAAATCAGCACCCTGGCGTTCTGCATCAGATCCGCGCAGTTGACCACGTAGGCGAAGGTGGTATCCTTCAAAACGATCACCAATTCGGCGATCAGCGTGGGGATCACATACCGCAGGGCCTGGGGGAACACGATTTTATAAAACAGCCGCAGGTTCGTCAGCCCCAGCGAAAGGGCGGCCTCCGTTTGCCCCTTGGGCACGGCGTTCACCCCGGATCGCAGCGCTTCCGCCACCACGCCGCAGGCGGAAATGGCCACGGGAAAGGTGATTTTCCAGAAGGCCGACAGCTTCCACCCCATTTGCGGCACCACCAGGAAAAAGAAATAGATGAACAAAAGCGTGGGCACGCCCCGGGTGAATTCGATCAGTGCCGTGCTGATCCCCCGCACGATCAAAACGGGGCTCAGCCGCCCGCGCATTAACAGGAACCCCATCGCGAAGGCGATCAGCGCGGCTGTCAGGGCGACTTCCACCGTAACCAGCAGCCCCTGGCCCAGGAAGCGCCAGGTGGTATAGCGGGCAAAAAACGACCAGTACTTGGCCCCCAATTGGCCGGTAATATCAAACTGGTGAATGATCACATACAAAAGGGCGGCAATGCCGATGAGCGCCAGCAACGTAAAAAACCTGACGCGCCGTTTGGCCCGGGGGCCGGGCGATTCGTAAAGCGCGTCCCGGATCGAGGAAGTATTCATCGCACGATCCTCACTTTCCGATCGATCCAATTGCCGATTTGGCCGATGATCACGGCGGTGAAGCAGTACAGAACGGCGGAAATCAGAAACGCCGTCACCCCGCCGGTGGCGTGGGTGTTGATGTAGGAAACGATGCCGGTCAGATCAGTGGGATTCAGGGGCACCTGGGAAGCCAGGGAGGTGGTCAGCATGGTGGCCACCAGCAAATTGGTCATGGGCAGAACGCTGGAGCGCAGGGCCTGGGGAATGACGATGCGCCGGATCATTTGGAAAAATGTCAGCCCCAGGGCCCGGGCGGCCTCGATCTGGCCTATATCGATGGTGTTCATGCCGGACATCAGATATTCCGAGCAGAAGGCGGAGGGGATCAGGGTAGTGGCGATGATCACGCACCATTCATAAGAGAGCAGCACCTTCAGATACGGCAGGGCATACACCAGCAGGATCAGCAGCGCTGCCCCGGGGATATTCCGAAAAATCTGCACATAAAAATCCGCCGCGGCGCGCAGCGGCTTGATGGGGCTCACCCGCGCAACGGTGATCAGGATGCCGATGATGAAGGCGGCCACAAATGACAGGGCAGTCAGCCGCCAAGTGGTCAGCATCGCCTGCAGATAACGATCGCCAAATTGATTCAGCAAATTTTGTATGCCCAATCCCATTCCTCCCACGGAAGGGGCCTCAGAGACGCCAGCCCTGAGGCCCCGGAATAATAGACGTTGGTATGTTTTTGGGGATTACGCGCC
>JAFUXH010000121.1 GCA_017470945.1 Clostridia bacterium
CCCCGTGCCGACCGCCGTACCGACGCCCACGCCCACGGAGGCGCCCACCCCGACGCCCACCGCCGCGCCGACGCCCGTGCCCACGGAGGTGCCGACCCCGGTACCCACCGCCGCGCCAACGCCCGTGCCCACAGAGGTACCGACGGCCATTCCGACCGCCGAACCCACTCATGCGCCGACAGCTGAACCGACGATAACGCCAATCGCGGAACCGACGGTCACCCCCGCCTCTACGCGGATCATACGCACGCCGCAGCCCACCAAGACCCCCACCCCCGTACCGACCAAAACGCCCAAACCCACCAAGACCCCTAAAGCCACCGCCACCATCGCCCCTGCGAAGCTGTATAAAACCCTGAAAACGGGCACCACCTACGCCGGGGTGTATCTGCTGCGGCAGCGGCTGTATCAGCTGGGCTATCTGGAGCGGCTGGGCGGCGCGGACGTGGAAAAGAATTACACCTATAACAAGGATATGGCCGATGCGGTAAAGCTGTTTGAAAAGACCAACGGCCAGCGGCAGACCGGCACCGCCACCCCGGAATTGCAGGCGCTGATCTATTCCGACAAGGCCAAGCCGGCCCCCAAGCATACCATCCGGCCCACCAAGAAACCCACCGCCACCCCCAAGCCGGTGGGGCCCCAGGGAACGCCCGCCCTGCCTGCCCTGGACGCGGAGGGCTTCCTGCCCGCCAATTCCAAGGATGAATTCATCTTCAAGGATGAAAAGGACGGCCTGTGGTACTATATTTCCAACAACCTGTACATCGAAATCCGCCGCTACGAGGAACACAAGCCCATCCCAGAATGGTACGAGACCCGGGTGCGGATGCGCAACGGCATGGCCCCCTCCACCATCTTTTCCAAAAACAAGGTGGACAGCAAGCAGATGATCAACCCCGCCGAAATCGCCCGCACCGGTAAGGCCGTGCTGGCCATTTCCGACGACGCGTACACCTACCGCAGCAATTACAATAAGAACGCCGGCCTGATCATCCGCAACGGCAAAGCGCTGAAGGATTCGCCCCACCGTAACCCCAAAATCAGCACCTTCCCCGCCCTGGCCGTGATGGCCTTCCTGCCGGACGGCGGGATGGCGGTATATGAAAACGGGGAAACCACCATCCGGAAAATGCTGGCCAAGGGCGTGCAAAACAGCTACTCCTTCGGCCCCATCCTGGTGCAGTACGGCGTGGAAACTCAAACCGCCCGCTACAACCCCAGCCAATTGCACATGGGCGAGCATCCCCGCAACGCCATCGGCATGTACGCCAAGAACGATTACCTGATCCTGACCGTCAACGGCCGGGATAACGACACCAAGGGCGTCAGCCTGGGCTGGGTCACCGATAAATTCCTGGAAAAGGGCGTGAAAACCGCCTTCAACCTGGATGGCGGCGGCACCTCCGTGGTGATCTTCATGGGCGAGATCCTGAATAAGACGGAAAAGGCCGCCCGCCCCGTCACCAGCCTGATCTGCTTCGGCACATCCGACAAAGTCAAATCCAAATGATCCGGTATCATCCATCCCCCGCTTCTTGATCAGGAAGCGGGGGATTTTTTTGCTAAAAACCATCGGGCCAAAACAAAAAACAGCTTCTCCCGCGTCTATATAGGTGAAAGGGGGTGATCCCATGCCGGACGCCGCGGCAGCGCCTTGCAAAGATGCGGAGGAATTGATGCGTATGATGCAAACGCATGGGACGGCCGTCAAACGGCTGTGCGTCTGCCTGCTGAACGATCCATTTCTGGCGGAGGACGCGGCCCAGGATACCTTCTGCAAGGCATGGAAGGCGCTCGCCTCCTTTCGCGGGGCGTGTTCTGAGCGAACGTGGCTTTTCCGCATCGCCGTCAACACGTGCAGAAGCATGCAGCGGGGCTTCTGGGCGCAGCACGTGGAGCGGCATACGTCCTTTGAGCAGCTTGCGCTGTCCACAGAAGCATCCAACGCCTGGGATACGACCGTGTGGGACGCCGTTCAATCCTTGCCAAAGGATTTAAAACAGGCCGTGGTGCTGCGGTATTACGAGGAATTATCGCTAAAGGACACGGCGGAGGTATTAGGCGTCGGGGTCAACACGCTGAACACCCGCCTGCGCCGCGCGCGCGCACTGCTTCAACGCAGATTGGAGGGCTGGTATTTCGATGAATAAATTGAAGGAAGTCTTGGATCGTCAACTGTCCGCAACTCAATGGACCGCCGGGGATACCCAAAGGGTCCTGGCCACCATACAAAACGAGGAGCCCAAGCGAAAGAAGCGCCCGTCCATCGTTCTCATGGCGGCGATCGTCACGATCCTTCTCACCACGACCGTTGTGCTGGCGGAAGCCCAATGGGGCGTGCTGGACTGGCTTTTTCCCTCCTCTACCCAACCGACCGTGCCAATCAGAACGGCCCATCCCGTCGTATTGGCAGGCGAAGGGCCGGAGGCGGTCCAGATTCGCCCTCTGGAAGCCGTGACGGACGGATATGGCTTATACCTATCCGTCCTGTGCACGCCGGAAAACAAAAATACGCTTCTGCTGAACGCCTCCCTGGATCCCAACCGGGACCCCGTGAGCCAGATCGGTATAGAAGGCGCGCCGGGCGGCGAAACCATCGCCGCGTGGGCCAGAGCGCAAGGGTACACCGCCATCCGCGCGATCCATCTGTTTTCCGACGCCCAGGCGGAACGCAACGCCCAACAGGAAACCTTCGATTCCCGCGTCAGCGCCGCCATGCGATGGATGGACGACGGCAGCAGCGTGATCATGCTGGCGGGCAGCTGGCTGGATGGCGACGCGGTGTACAGCCTTCACTATGCGGTGATCCCCTATGAATTCCAGGAAAACGATCCGCCCGCCGACGGCGCGTGGGTGCTTTCCACCCGGTTCGATTCATGGGAAACCGGCGACGTATCCTTCACGATGCAAGAACGCGGCGAGCAAAGCATCCGTATCCTGGCCAGCTACAAGCCCGCCAATCAGGACGCGGCCGATCCGATCCAAATTCAGCGGGTGGATTTGCTGCAAAGCCCATTGGCATCCTATTTTTCCGTCACCTACACCCTGCAGGGCAATGCCGATCACGGGGATATGCTGCCTATTTTCGGGCCCGCCATGCAAGCGGATGACAGCGGCGCGTTCCGGTGGCCGCGCCTGTATATGCACGGCCGAAAAGCACAGCAGTTACCCGACGGTCGCTTGGAATACACCTACTTTTGCACAAGGGAAATCCACGATCTCCCCGCCGCGTTCGAATTGGGAGGAGGTTCTCTTTTCGGTACGGAGCAGCCCGCCGCCCTTTCCCCCCGTTTGGCTGGTTCGGCAGGACCCGTAAAGGAGACGATCCATTCGCAAAAGAAGCCCCTTCGCCCATGCAGGCGAAGGGGCAGCATAGGAAAAATCCCGGGATCACGTTTGAATGATCCCGGGATTCAGAGCATCGACAAAGTCGATGCTCTGCCATGGAAAGCCTGTAAACAGTCTTTCCATAGGAACATCAATTCCTTGTAAAATGGCATTCCCGGGCAAAATTGCCCGGGAATGCTCATTTTACGGCCAGGAATTGATAGAGGAAGCAACCTCCGGTTGCTCCTCGGCGACGCACATGTCGCCGCCTGCGGAATGAGATCGAAGGGACTGCGGTCCCTTCGATGCATCCCTGGGGTTTGTCGATGGCCTGATCCGGGGATCACGTTTGAATGATCCCGGGATTGCTTGATTCGGAATGGGTGTATCGCCGGGGTGACGAAATTTCAATCCCGTTCCCCGGCGCACGCATCAATACATCCCGCCCATGCCGGGGTTGGCGGCGGGGGCAGCGGGTTCGGGCGCGGGAATATCGGTCACCAGAGATTCGGTGGTCAGCACCATGGCGGCCACGGAGGCGGCGTTCTGCAGGGCGGAACGGGTCACCTTGGTGGGATCGATGATGCCGCGGTCGATCATATCCACATATTCACCCTTCAGGGCATCATAGCCATAACCGGTCTTGCGGCTGCGGCGGATATTCTCGATGATCACAGCGCCGTCGATGCCGGCGTTCACGGCGATCTGACGCATGGGCTCTTCCATGGCGCGCAGGATGATCTGCACACCGGTCTTGGCGTCGCCGGCGTTCTTGCTCACCAGGGCCTGCACCTTGCTCATGGCGTTCAGCAGCGCCACGCCGCCGCCGGGCACGATGCCCTCTTCCACTGCGGCGCGGGTCGCGGCCAGGGCGTCCTCGATGCGCATTTTGCGTTCCTTCATTTCGATCTCCGTGGCAGCGCCCACCTGGATCACGGCCACGCCGCCAGCCAGCTTGGCCAGCCGCTCCTGCAGCTTCTCCCGGTCGTAATCGCTGGTGGTTTCGGCGATCTGGGCCTTGATCTGGTTCACGCGGTTCTGGATTTCAGTCTTTTCGCCGGCGCCGTCGATGATGGTGGTGTTTTCCTTATCCACCTTCACCTGATGGGCCTGGCCCAGCATGTCGACGGTGGCTTCCTTCAGGTCCAGGCCCAGCTCTTCGCTGATCACCTGGCCGCCGGTCAGGATGGCGATATCCCGCAGCATTTCCTTGCGGCGGTCGCCGAAGCCGGGGGCCTTCACGGCCACGCAGGTAAAGGTGCCGCGCAGCTTGTTCACAACCAGGGTGGCCAGAGCTTCGCCTTCCACGTCCTCGGCGATGATCAGCAGCTTGCGGCCGGCCTGCACCACCTGCTCCAGCACAGGCAGGATCTCCTGGATGTTGCTGATCTTCTTATCGGTGATCAGGATGTAGGGGTTATCCAGCTCGGCCACCATCTTATCGGTATCGGTCACCATGTAAGCGGAGGCGTAGCCCCGGTCAAACTGCATGCCTTCCACGGTGGTCAGCTCGGTTTTCATGGTCTTGCTTTCTTCCACGGTGATGACGCCGTCCTTGCCCACCTTTTCCATCGCGTCGGAAATCAGCTGGCCGATAGCTTCATCACTGGCGGAAATGGCGGCCACCTGGGCGATGGCCTGCTTGCCGCTGATGGGGCGGGAAATTTCCTTCAGGCCTTCCACGGCGGCGTCGGTGGCATCCTCAATGCCCCGCTTAAGCACCATGGGGTTGGCGCCGGCGGCCAGGTTCTTCAGGCCTTCACGCACGATGGCCTGGGCCAAAAGGGTAGCGGTGGTGGTGCCGTCGCCGGCCACGTCGTTGGTCTTGGTGGCCACTTCTTTGATCAGCTGAGCGCCCATATTTTCAAAGGGATCCTCCAGCTCGATTTCCTTGGCGATGGTCACGCCGTCGTTGGTGATGAGGGGAGCGCCGTATTTCTTATCCAGCACCACGTTGCGGCCCTTGGGGCCCATGGTGATCTTCACGGTGTTGGCCAGGGCGTTGATGCCGTTTTCCAGGGCGCGGCGGGCATCCTCGCCGTATTTGAGCTGCTTTGCCATAATGATTTCTCTCCTTTACTGCAATTCTGTTCGGATTATTCGACCACGGCGAGGATATCGCCCATCTTCACGATGATCACTTCTTCCCCGTCGATTTTCACTTCGGTACCCGCATATTTGCTGTAAATCACCTTCTGGCCCACACTGACGCACATGGTGGTGGTTTTGCCATCCACCATTCCGCCGGGGCCGACGGCCAGCACTTCGGCCATCTGGGGCTTTTCCTTGGCGGCGCTGGTCAGAATGATGCCGCTCTTGGTGGTTTCTTCCGCTTCCACATTTTTGATGACCACGCGGTCAAACAAAGGCTTGATGTTCATAAAGCTCCTCCTCGTTGTCAGTTGGATTGTATCTTGTTAGCACTCTCGATGTTTGAGTGCTAAATCATCCTTGCATAGTGTACTTCATCCCACCGAAATACGCAACCGATCTTTTCCCGGAATTTTCCTGAATTTTTCCGTTATTTTGAAATATTTCTGATTTTCCTTTAATTTTGCTATGTTTTCTTTAATTTTCTTGAATTTTCTTTTGTTTTTAAATTTTGTATTCAAAGAAAGCCGCATCTGTGCTATAATGAGGCCAATCAACAAAGGAGGCATCGGCCATGCTGTCCACCCTGCTGCTTGCCTGGTATGACCAGCACAGGCGCGCGCTGCCCTTCCGGGGCACCAAGGACCCCTACCGCATCTGGGTCAGCGAAATCATGCTGCAGCAAACCCGCACCGAAACGGTGGGGGCGTATTACCAGCGGTTTTTGGCCCGCTTCCCCGACGTTTTTTCCCTGGCCCAAGCGCCGGAGCAGGACGTACTGAAGTGCTGGGAGGGGCTGGGCTACTATTCCCGGGCCCGGAACCTGCATAAAGCGGCCAAGGCCGTGGTGGAGCGCTACCAGGGTGTATTCCCCGCCGATATCGACGCCCTGCGTGCCCTGCCGGGGGTGGGGGATTATACGGCGGCGGCGGTGGGCTCCATCGCCTTTGACCTGCCCGCCCCCGCCATGGACGGCAATTTGACCCGGGTTCTGAGCCGCTTCCACGGGGTGCGGCAGGACGTGGGGATCCCCTCGGTCAAGCGTCAATTGAGCGAATTGGCGCGGCAGGACATGCTCGCCGTTCGCTGCGGGGATTTCAATCAAGCGCTGATGGATCTGGGGGCCACCGTGTGCACCCCCGGCACGCCGGACTGCGAAAGCTGCCCGCTGCGCCCGCTGTGCGACGCTTGCCAGGCGGGGGACGCGGAGGATCTGCCCGTCAAGGCCGCCGCCAAGCCGCCCCAGGAAATCCACCTGGCGGTGGTGATCGTGACCTGCCACGGCAGGGTGCTGATGACCCAGCGAAAGGAAGCGCTGCTCAACGGCCTGTGGGTCTATCCCCTGATCGAAGGGGCTGGGGATCGGGCGGCCATCGAAAAGGGCCTGAAAAGCCTGGGTGTACACGCCGCGTTTCGGGCCGAATTGGGGCCCGCCCGCCACATCTTCACCCACCGGGTATGGCAGATGACCCTCTACCATTACGAGGCGGACGCGCCACAAAGCAAGGAGGGTTCCTTTGTTTCCCTGCCCCGCATGCTGGCCCTGCCCTTGCCCACCGCCATCCGGGCGGCCAAAGCCCACGCCGTGCGCCTGCTGACCCCCGCCTTCTCGCCCATCGATCAGGCGCTGTACGCCCCCGTGTCGGCGGCCTACGCGGAAAGCTGGCAGGCGGCCCACCGGCAGCATTGCAGCCCGGCGTTCCTGGCACAGCACACGCCCCAGCACATGGAAATGATCCTGCGGGGCCACCAGGCCAGCGGCAAGCGCGTGTTTGCCATCACCGTCGCCGGCCAGGCGGAAGGGGCGCTGGTGATCGACCCGGACAAGAACGAATTGACGACGCTCTACATCCATCCTCGAGCCCAGGGGGCGGGCATCGGCCGGGCCGCCGTGCAATTTGCTATCAGCCAATTGGACAGCAGCCGGGACATGCTGGTCACCTGCCTGAGGGACAACGCTGTCGCCCAGGCCCTGTACGCCCAGTGCGGCTTTACCCATATCGCCGCCTGCCGGGTGCTGAACCCGGAGCGGGCCGTTGAGGAGGAGGATCGTATCCGCCCCGCCCGCTATATGCTGCCGCTGAGTGATCTGCATCCCTCGCAATTGTATATATCAGAAGAAAAGCTGGCCCAGGTGGAGCGCTGGTTCCGCCCCGACGATCTGAGCCAATTTGAGCCCCTGCCGGTGAAGCGGGACGGCGACACCCTGTACCTGACCGACGGCCACACCCGGGCCGTCGCGGCGTGGCGGGCCGGCCTTCGGGAGGTGCCGGTGTGCGATGAAAAGGACGAGCTGGATTGGCAGGCCTACCGCATCTGCCTGCAATGGTGCGACGCCGAAGGGGCCGATACCATAGAAAAGCTGGCGGGCCGCGTCGTATCCCCGGCGGATTACGCCCGGCTGTGGGATCAGCGCTGCGATGAAATGCATAAAGAATTGGGGTGGCAATGAAAATGAAGCTGGAGCTATTGCCCATGGCGTTCACCGTGTGCCAGCTGCCCGCCCAGGCGCAGCCTGGCTGTCATTCACCATTCACCTTCCTCAGCCGCACGGATGAGGAAGTTTCCCTGGTTTGCCCCAGCGCCGACGCGCCGGACGATGCGCTGCAATCGGAGCCCGGCTGGCGCTGCCTGCGGGTGGCGGGACCGCTGGATTTTTCCTTGGTGGGCATCCTGGCCCGCATCGCCGCCTGCCTGGCGGCCCGATCCATCCCCATCTTCGCCCTGTCCACCTTCAACACCGATTACATCCTGCTGAAGGAGGAATACCTGCTCGCCGCCCAGGACGCGCTGACCCAAGCAGGCTACGATTGGATCGCATCATAAAAAAGCTTTTTCCCCCAAAAGCGGGGGCTCTGTAAAACAGAATGAAGCTCAAAATGACGAAAACGTAATGTTTTCAAGGCTTGCGGCGTGACTTCGGTCACGCCGTTCGCTTTGCCGTCCGTTCATGGATCGGAATGAAGCCAATGCCGTTGTGCTTGATGTGGATTGCCTGGGCACGGCGTCCACTGCTCCTGCCCGGCGCTTCTACATAAATCGCCTCAATCAATCCATGCAGGGTATAGCCGTCCAGCTTGTCCATTTCCAGCGAATGGTCTTTCAGCCTCTGGATGAACTGCTCCACGAATTCATTCTGCTTTTCCTGTACTTCAATTCCTTCCCGGAGACGGATTACTTCGGCTTCCAACTGCTTTTGCTCTGTTTCATTAGAAGAACTGAGCATTTCATAACGATCATCGCTCAAACGGCCTGCGGCGTTATCCTCATAAATCTTCATAAACAGTCGCTTTAGCTCTTCCATCCATTTTTCGCTTCTTTCCATCTGCTTTCTGCGCTTCAGGATTTCTTCTTCGCTCTGCATTTCCCGCAACTCATACATACCCATGCGCCATGTGACAAAATAGATGTGGCATAGAAACCAAAAATCGTGTATAACAATGATGTGGTGTCGAGAGAACCCTTCAAAAATAATTCCTGAAAAAAATTAAGTTTTAACGCTGTTTATCGTCTAAATGATTGAGGAGGTGATCAACGTTGGGAATGATTCAGGCGCCGAATCAAACCCCAGCAGACCGACTTGATCAAATGGTACAGCAATATGAAAAGGACTTACTCCGCATCTGCTGTATGTATCTGGGAGATCGTTCAGCTGCGGAAGATATCGTGCAGGAGACTTTTTTGAAGGCATACAAGCGCATCGATTCCTTTCGGGGCGAGAGCAGCGAGAAAACATGGCTGGTCCGAATCGCCCTCAATTGTTGCCGAGACTATAGGCGGAGCGCCTGGTATCGGTATATTGATTACCGTATATCCATCGACCAATTGCCCATTCTGTCTTCCGCGCCGCCAAGCGATGATCATATTGCGCTGACCATGGCGATCATGAAGCTAAAGCCCAAATATATCGAGGTAGTTCTGCTGTATTTCTATGAGGGCTATCCCATCAGGGAAATCGCAAGAATGCTGAACCTGACAGAGGCCGCTGTTTCCAACAGAATCCATAAGGCAAAGCAAAAACTAAGAACTGAACTGGAAGGAGGCGAAGACGATGAGAAGTGATCAGGAAATCATGCAGTGTGTTCGTGCCGCGATTAATGATTGTACCAAGGGATTCGATCATGCGCCTTCGCTGCGATACCAAATTACGCGAAAGGCGAGTGAAGGAGAAATGATGGCAAAGAAAATCTCTGCTACCGCAATGCTTGTAATTGCGTTGATCGCTGTTAGTATGACCGCAGCGCTTGCCGTGACATTGAACGGCTGGGGAATCATCAACTTTGCGGGAAATCAC
>JAFUXH010000122.1 GCA_017470945.1 Clostridia bacterium
AAAGCCGCCGATTGCAGCCCCCTGGGCAGCGGTGCTTTGGCCGGGGCCACCTATCCCCTGGATCGGGAATTCGTGGCCCGGGAGTTGAGCCTTGCCAGCGTATCGCAAAACAGCCTGGACGGGGTCAGCGACCGGGATTTCCTGCTGGATTACATGAGCGCCGCCGCCATCGGCATGATGCATCTGAGCCGCTTCTGCGAAGAAATGGTGCTGTGGAGCAGCATCGAATTCGGTTTCGTCACCTTGGATGACGCCTTCGCTACCGGCTCGTCGATGATGCCGCAAAAAAAGAACCCCGACGCCGCCGAATTGACGCGAGGCAAAACCGGCCGGGTGTACGGCGATCTAATGACCCTGCTGACGGTAATGAAGGGCCTGCCCCTGGCCTACAACAAGGATATGCAGGAGGACAAGGAATCCTTTTTTGACAGCCGGGATACCTGGATCAGCTGCCTGCATGTGTTCCGGGAAATGCTGGCCACCGCCACCTTCCGCACGGCAAACATGCATCGCAGCGCCGGCGCCGGCTTTGCCAATGCCACCGACTGCGCCGATTATCTGGTCAAGCGCGGCGTTCCCTTCCGGGATGCCCACGCGGTCGTGGGGAAATTGGTGGCCCACTGCCTGGAAAAGCAGTGCGCGATCGACGATCTTCCGCTGGCCGAATTGCAAGAATTCAGCCCCGCCTTTGGGCCGGACGTGTACGACGCCATCGCGCTGTCCGCCTGTGTGAACGCCCGCGGCCTGATCGGCGGCCCCGCCCCGGAGCGGGTGCTGCAATCCGTTGCAAACGGCCGCCAATGGCTGCGTGAACAGAAAAATTCCTGACGAAAATCCCCAAAATCGGTTGACAATTCCCCCCTTTTCCGCTATAATATTTTTCGCTGTGCAGCAGTTTTTTGCGGCCGTGGCGGAATTGGCATACGCGCACGTTTGAGGGGCGTGTTCTTAACCGAGTACGGGTTCAAGTCCCGTCGGCCGCACCATTGTTAAAACCCTGAAGGCATTTCGCTTTCAGGGCTTTTTTTGATTCTGGAATATATGTGCGCCTGGAAAAGCACGTTCATTTCAAATTGATTTCCCTGATCTTTTCGATATCAGCTTTGGGATTCCGCTGCATATCCATCAGGCCGTTGACCTCCTGGAATACATCGGTCAATTGGGTGTAGCAATAGCCGCAGAAGAAAGGCATCCGCTTGAACGCCTGGGTGATGGCGTCGTACCGCCGAAGGAAGCTTTCTTCATCCTGAGCCGCGCCGTTGTAGCCCCAGTTGTCCCCGCCCGCGTCCTTCGCCATGGCGATGCCGCCGTATTCGGTTATCAGCATGGGTTTGCCGGTGTGATCGTAGCCCTGGGCGGTGACGGTTTTTGTGCCCACGCCTTGCTGAAGGATCGATTCTGGATCGGCATAGTGAGGGCTCAATTGCTCCGGCCAGGCGGTGTAATCGTGCACGGTGACCACATCGGTATTGGCCTGCTCCCAGCCGTCGTTGCCGGAAACGAAGCGGGTGCCGTCCAGGGAATGGACAAGCGCATACAGGGCGTCTGCCAAACGCTGGGCTTCTTTCTGATATTGGATGAAGGGTACGCCCCAACTTTCATTCAGCGGCACCCAGGCAATCAGCGCGGGATGGTTGTAATCCCGGCGGATGGCTTCGGAAAGATCCCGCATCAAATTGCGCTTTTCGCTGTCCCGCAGCCAATAGGCGCTGGGCAGTTCGCCCCACACCAGCAGCCCCAGGTGATCCGCCCAATAGAGGAATTGGGGATCCTCGAACTTTTGATGCTTGCGCACGCCGTTAAAGCCCATGGCTTTGGTCAGCTCAATATCCCGCTTCAGCGCTTCATCGTCCGGGGCGGTGAGCAGGCCGTCGGGCCAATAGCCCTGATCCAGCACCAACCGCTGGTATAACGTGCTTCCATTCAGGATGATCCTTCCGCCCTCGATGGCAATCCGGCGCATGCCGAAATAAGTGTCTACCCGGTCGCAAACCTGCCCGTCGACGGTAGCTTCAATCGTCAGATCATACAGATCGGGCCGCTCTGGGGTCCACATGCGGATCCCTTCTGTGGAATTGTCATAGGAAAGGAACAGCTCTGCCCGGATCAGCCGATCCGATAAAACGGCGACTTCCTGCTGGGCGACGGTTTTCCCGTCAAAGGAAGCGGTCAGGCGGACGCTGCCATTTTGAGGTAGCTCATTCAACGTGATTTCCGCCTTCAGCGAACCAGATTCGATGCAGGGCGTCAGCCGGAAGTCGGTGGGATAGTATGCGCCTACCCCTTCCAGCCACACGCTTTGCCAGATGCCGGAAACCGGCGTATACCAGCAGGCAAAAGGCTCCGGCCGCCAGGATTGCTTGCCCCGGGGCTGGTCCTGATCCAGGCGATCCTCGCAGCGAACGGTGAGCATGCATCGTTCCCCCGCCTCCGTCAGATCGGTCAGGTCAAAGGTGAAGGGCGTATAGCCGCCCTCGTGGCCGCCCAGGTACTGCCCGTTCAGCCACACGTCCGCTTGGTAATCCACCGCGCCAAAATGCAAAAGGATACGCTGATTGCGCATCGCGTCGGGAATGGTGATTTCCCGGGCGTACCAGATCACGTCGCAGTGCTTTTTCTCCGCAATGCCGGACAGTGCCGCCTGATACGCAAAGGGCACTTCAATGGTCAGATCAAACGCCGGCTTCGCGTACCAGCGCTGCTTTTTCCCCTCATTGTGCCAATCGAAGCGGAATTGCCAGGGACCATTCAGCGTTTGCCAGTTTTTGCGCACGCGGTCGGGCCGGGGATGGGCGTTCCTTCTGATGCTCTGCATGGTCATTCCTCCATAAAAAATACATTTTTCGCTGTGATCTCGCCGGTTCATTATACACCCCATGGCGGGGAATGCGCAATCCCCTTTATTGATTCGACGCACAGTTGCCTCAATTCGAATGTACATTTGCGGCATACAATCGTTGAAAAATCTTTGCATCTTTGTTATAATGGTAAAAAATAACGGAGGCGCTGTATGAAGTATATGCATTCGGAATGGCAACGGCGGCTGGCGCACTGGATCGATACCCTGAAAAAGGATCTGTATATACCCTTAGGGCCCATCGACGTGCAGGCCTTTTTCACCATGGAGCATCTGACGCCGGAGGAAGCCCGGGCGCAGCATTTTTCTCCCCTGGCGCCCGGCACGCCCTGGGGAAAGACCTGGGAATACTGCTGGCTGCAAGGCGCCGTTACCCTGCCGCCGGAGGCCCGGGGCAAGCGCATCGTGATGGATCTGAACACCGGCGGGGAAACCACAGTATTTGTGGATGGGCGTTCCTTTGGCACCTACCGGGCCGGCTGGGTGGATGTGCCGCATCACTTTATCGAGGACAACTGCCTGACCCCCTGCGGAGAGGCGGGCCGCAGCTATGACCTGTTGCTGGAAGCCTACGCCGGGCATTATTTCCCCCAGTCCGAAGCGTTAGGCGGCTGCGCCACTGGGCCGGTGTTGCCCGGCAGCTACACCGATCCCAAGGGGAACGCGCCCCGCGCCGTGCTGGGAAATATGACCTTCGGCGTCTGGAATGAAGACGCCTATCAATTGTACATCGATCTGCAAACCCTGAGCCTGTTGATGGATCAGGTGGACCCCGAAAGCCTGCGGGCGGATAAGCTGGCGTCCGCCTTGGAGCAAGCCACCCTGATCGTCGATTTTGAGCAGCCGTCGATTGCACGCATCGCAGCCTACCGTGCTGCCCGGGAGGCCTTGCGGCCCGCCCTGTCCGCCGCCAACGGAAGCACCGCCCCGCAGTTTTACGCCATCGGCAACGCCCATCTGGATTTGGCCTGGCTGTGGCCCATGGCGGAAACCCACCGCAAAACCAGCCGCACCTTCGCCGCGCAATTGCGGCTCATCGAAGAATATCCCGAATACAAATACCTGCAAAGCCAGCCCGCCGCCTATGTGATGTGCCGGGAGCATTACCCTGAGCTGTACGAACGCATCAAGGAAGCGGCCCGGGGCGGCCAGTGGATCGCTGAAGGCGCCATGTGGGTGGAGCCTGATACCAATATGACCAGCGGTGAATCCCTGGTGCGGCAGCTGATCCACGGCAAGCGTTTTTTCAAAGAAGAATTCGGCGTCGATTCCGTGATCCTTTGGCTGCCGGACACCTTTGGCTATTCTGCCGCCCTGCCGCAGATTTTACGGGGCTGCGGCGTCAAATACCTGGTGACGCAGAAAATATTCTGGAGCTATAACGAAGGCGATCCCTTCCCTTATCATTACTTCACCTGGCAAGGCGCGGACGGATCGAAGATCACCTCCTTCCTGCCCACCAGCTACACCTACAAGACCGACCCCCAGGAAATCTGCGAAACCTGGAAAAACCGGGTGCAGAAGCGGGGTCTGGACGCCTTCCTGCTGCCCTTTGGCTATGGGGACGGCGGCGGCGGGCCCGCCCGGGATCATATCGAATTCCTGCGAAGGGAAGAAAACCTGGAGGGTATGCCCAAGGTCAAAATCGAATCGCCCGTACAGTTTTTTGAGGATATGGAAGCTGCCGGCGGGCCGCAGCATACCTACGTGGGTGAGTTGTATTTCTCCGCCCACCGGGGTGTGTTCACCAGCCAGTCGGCCATCAAACGTGGCAACCGCAAGGCGGAGATCGCCCTGCGGGAGGCGGAAATGTGGGGCGCGCTGGCGGCTGGCACAGGCGCGGCCTATCCCCTGCCCCGCATGGACGCCGCCTGGAAGAGCCTGCTGCTCAACCAGTTCCACGATATCCTGCCCGGCTCCTCCATCGCCCGGGTCTATGAAGAAGCCCGGCGCGACCATCAGTGGATCATCGGGGAGGCCGATGCCGTGCGGGATGACATGCGATCCGCCCTGACGGAAGGAAATGGCGTAACAGTGTTCAATTCCCTGTCCTTTGATCGAACGGGGCTGGTGAAGCTGCCCGAATCATACGCGGAAGGAGCTATTACGCCGGATAGCACCCCGGTGCCCGTTCAGCGGACGCGGGACGGCCTGCTGGGCCTGGTCACCGTGCCAGCCTGCGGCGCGGTATCCCTGCAGCCGCAAAGGGTCCGGCAGCAGGCATTCGTATCTGCCCATAGGGAGGCCGATCAATTCCTTCTGGAAAACGAGCACATACGCGCGCAGATCAATGATCGCGGCGAAGTGACCTCCTTTATCGATCGGGAAACAGGCCGGGAATTCGCCGCCGGGCCTCTCAATCGCCTGCTGCTGTTCAAGGACGTGCCGCGGCTGTACGACGCTTGGGATATCGATTCCAACTATGCCCTGCAGCCCGTCGCCTTGGATGAGCCGGTGTCCATCGAAATCAAGGAAGCAAGCGGCCTGCGGGCGGTGATCCACGTGGAGCGGAAAATTCAACATTCCACCCTGGCCCAGGATATCGTGCTGACTGCCGGCAGCCGCCGGCTGGATTTCGTCACCTGTGTCGACTGGCAGGAGCTGCACCGTCTGCTGAAGGTGGAATTCCCCGTGGACGTGGAAGCCACGGAGGCCATCAACGAGATCCAGTTCGGCTACATGACCCGGCCCACCCATCGCTCCCGACCATACGACAGCGACCGTTTTGAGGTCTGCAATCAGCGCTACAGCGCCTTGTGCGATCAAAGCCACGGCGCGGCGGTGCTGAACGATTGCAAGTATGGCGTCAGCATGAATGGAAACGCCCTGCAATTGACCCTGCTCCGCGCCCCGGCCAGCCCGGAAATGCGGGCGGACAACGGCGTACACACCTTCACCTACGCCTTCACCGCCTGGGAGGGCAGCTTCCTGGATAGCCCCGTGGTGCGGGAGGCCTATGATCTCAACGTCCCCCTGCAGGTATCCCCCGGCCATTGCGCATCCTTCAGCGCCTTCCGGGTGGACGCTCCCAATGTTTTCATTGACACCGTCAAGCCCGCCGAGGACGGCAGCGGTGATATCATCCTGCGGCTGTACGAAGCCAAAAAGGCCGATACTGCCTGCCATATGACGATCAACATACCGGCGAAAGCAGTTTTCCTGTGCGATATGCTGGAGAATGAACAAACGGAACTGCCGCTGCGCAAAAGCAGCATCCCCTTGCATTTCCACACCTTCGAAGTCAAAACCCTGCGGATCCATCGATAAGGCAAAAACAGCGCTTGGCGAAAATGAATTGCACCCCATTTGTTAGACAAGTATGGTATACTACTAACAAGTGGGGTGATTTATTATGGCAAGAGGAAAGCCAAACAAGAGGTACACAGCGGAATTCAAGCAAATGGTAGTTGAAACAATGCACACAGAGGG
>JAFUXH010000123.1 GCA_017470945.1 Clostridia bacterium
ATCCTGCTGTGCGACGAAGCCACCTCCGCCCTGGACCCGCAGACCACCACATCCATCCTGAAGCTGCTGAAAAAGCTGAACCAGGAATTGGGCATCACCATCGTGATCATCACCCATCAAATGCAGGTGATCAAGGAAATCTGCCAGCGGGTGGCGCTGATGGAGGGGGGCCAGGTGGTGGAGGAAGGCGATGTGTATGATATCTTCGCCCGGCCCCAGCAGGCCATCACCAAAAACTTCGTGGATTCCGCCGGCAACGTGCATCAGATCGAGGGCCTGCTGCAGGAACCCTCGGTGCTGCAAAGCATTCAGGAGGGCGGCCGGGTGATCCGCATGAAATTCCTGGACAGCAGCGCCGGCCGGGCGCTGGTCAGCAGCGTATCCCGCCTGTATCAGATCGACCTGAGCATTATTCACGGCAGCATCGAAATGATCGATGGCCGCTCCCTGGGGGAACTGGTGGTGATTGCCACCGGTGATCCAAAGCAAATCACCCAGGCCATCGATTACATGCGGCAATGCAAGGTAGAAGCGGAGGTGCTGCTGGATGCAGGAAACGCTGAATAATCTGTTTCCCTATGTGATGAAAAAACCCGACCAATTGTGGAAAAGCGTGGTGGAAACGCTGCAGATGACCGCCTGGTCCGGCGCGTTCATGTTCGTGTTCGGCCTGATCTTCGGCGTTTTGCTGACGGTGACGCGGGAGGGGGGCATCCTGAGAAACAAGCCGGTTTATCAGGTGCTGGATAAGGTGATCAACATTTTCCGTTCCATTCCCTTCGTGATCCTGATCGCCCTGCTGATGAACCTGACCAAAATCATCATGGGCACCCGCATCGGCGTCAAGGGCGTGATCGTGCCGCTGGTGTTCGGCTCCACCCCCTTCTTCGCCCGGCAGGTGGACGCCGCCCTGGCCAGCGTGGATCGCGGCCTGGTGGAGGCGGCCCAATCCATGGGCATCGGGCCCCTGGGCATCATTTTCCGGGTGTACCTGCGGGAGGGCAAGGCCGCTATCGCCCGGGGCACCACCATCACCCTGATCAACCTGATCGGCCTGACCGCCATGTCCGGCTACGTTGGGGCCGGCGGCCTGGGCGATTACGCCATCACCTACGGCTATAACTACAACCGTATGGATATCGTGTGGGCCGCCGTTATCGTGACGGTGCTGATCGTATCCATCGTGCAGGCGATTGGCACGCTGATCGCCAAGAAAGCCACCCACTGATCCCGGCTGACCCCCTTTTGCGTTTCCGTCCGCGGCCTGCGATCGATCCGGACCTTCGCAGGAAGCGGCGCGGCGGCGCGCGAGGGTTTGCAATATTCCCATAAAAAACGCAAGGAGGCATCCCCATGAAAAAGTTATTCGCTCTGGCCCTGGCTCTGGTTTTGATCGCTGTGCCCGCTTTCTCCTCCCTGGCTGAAACCATCAAATTGGGCGTTACCGGCGCTTTCTATGAAGATCTGTGGCAGCCGGCCATCGACGCCCTGGCCAAGGAAGGCATCGACGTGGAGCTGGTGCAGTTCAGCGATTTCTCCCTGCCCAACAACGCCCTGAACGGCGGCGAGATCCAGATGAACGCCTTCCAGCATCACGCCTATTTCAACAATGATACCACCACCAACGGCTATGACCTGACCGTGATCGCCGATACCTTCGTGATCACCATGAACCTGTACTCCAGTAAGTACGATACCATCGAAGATTTGCAGGCCGACGTGAAGGCCGGCAAGGCGCTGAACATCGTGATCCCCAACGACGCCACCAACCAGGGCCGCGCCTTGCTGGTGCTCAAGGACGCCGGCGTGATCGGCCTGACCGACGATTATGAATCCACCCCCAACACGGAAAACGTGGTGGCCCTCGAAGGCAGCAACGTGACCCTGACCCCCGTCAACGCCGCCCAGACCTACCAGTTCCTGGAGGACGCCGACGCTGCCATCATCAACGGCAACTACGCCGCCAGCTACGGCGTGGACCCCACCAGCGGCATCTTCAATGAAAACGTGAATCTGGATGACGAGCGCTTCATCTGCCTGATTGCCGTGCGCACCGCCGACGCCGACAACGAAACCTACAAGCGGGTGGCCGAGGTGTTCTGCTCCGACGTGACCAGCGAAGTGGCCAACACCACCTTCAACGGCTTCTTCAAGCTGATCTGGGAAAAGGACGCCGAATAATCCATCGTTTCCTGCCAGGGACGGGCCCGCATCGCCCGCCCCTGGGTTTTGCTTTTTGTAACAGAAAGGACGATCTGACGCCATGCTGGACGCATTGAAAGCCATCCTGGGCGACCCGGAGCGGGTCGTGACCGGGAGTGAAATCGAAGAAAAATTCCTCACCGATACCCTGGGCCGCCTGAAGGGCGAAGCGGACGCTTTGGTGTTCCCCCTGACAACGGAGGAAGTAGCCAACGTGATGAAATTCGCCTACGCCCACGATATCCCCGTTACGCCCCGGGGGGCTGGCACCAATCTGGTGGGCTCCACCGTGCCGCAGAAGCGGGGCATCATCCTGGATGTGAGCAAAATGAACCGCATTCTGGAGGTAGATGAGGAAACCTTCACCGCCGTGGTGGAGCCCGGGGTGGTGCTGCAGGATTTCCAGGCGCACGTGGAAAGCATGGGGCTGTTTTATCCCCCCGATCCCGGCGAAAAAACCGCCACCATCGGCGGCAATATCGCCACCAACGCCGGCGGCATGCGGGCGGTGAAATACGGCGTCACCCGGGATTACGTGCGGGGGCTGGAGGTGGTACTGGCCGACGGCACGGTGATCACCAGCGGCTCCAAGAACGTGAAGGACGCAAGCGGCCTGCAGTTGCGCCAGCTGTTCGTTGGATCGGAGGGCACTTTGTGCGTGATCACCAAGTGCATCCTGCGCCTGGTGCCCAAGCCGGAAAGCAGCCTGTCGGTGCTGGTGCCCTATCCCAGCCTGGAAAGCGGGGTCAAATCCGTTCACGCCATCATCAAGGCCAACGCCGGCCCCACCGCCATTGAATTCATCGAGCGCAGCGTGGTGGAATTGGGCGAGCGCTACACCGGCGTCATTTTCCCCTGCCCGGAGGCGAAGGCTTATATCCTGCTCACCTTCGACGGGGTCAAAGAGCAGGTGCTTCAAAACATCGATCGCGTCAGGGCCGTGGCGCGGAATACCGGGGCGCTGGATTTCATCACGCTGACCGACCCCGCCCAGGCCGCCGATATCTGGAAGGTGCGGGGCTGCTTTGTGAAGGCGGTGGAGGCCGTCAGCGAACAGGAACCGGTGGACCTGGTGGTGCCCATCAACCAAACGGCGGAATACATCGCCTATGTACACCAGGTGGAGGAAGAAACGGGCATGCACATGATCGCCTTCGGCCACGCCGGGGATGGCAACGTGCATCTGTGCATCATCCGGGGGGACCGGGACGAGGAAACCTGGAACCGGGAACTGAGCCATGTGATGCACACCCTGTACAAAAAAGCCCACGAATTGGGCGGCCTCACCAGCGGGGAGCATGGGGTGGGCATCGCCAAGCAGCCCTATTTCTTCCGCAACGCCGATCCCGCGCTGCTGAACGCCATGCGCCTGGTCAAAACCGCCCTGGATCCCAAGCACCTGCTGAACGACCATATTTCTTACCTGAAATGAGGGGCCGCCGATGAAAAAGCTGTCTTGCAGAACCGAAACCTTCACCGATTCCGTGATCCGCCGCATGACCAGGGTGTCGCTGCGGTATGGGGCGGTCAATCTGTCCCAGGGCTTCCCGGATTTCGATCCGCCCAAGGAGATCCTGAACGTGCTGAGCCAATCGGCCCTGCCGCACCAGTATTCCATCACCTGGGGGGCCCAGAATTTCCGCGACGCCCTGGCCGCCAAGCAGAAGCGCTTCACCGGGCTGGATATCGACCCCAACAGCCAGATCGTGGTCACCTGCGGCTCCACCGAGGCTATGATGGCCGCCATGATGACGGTGTGCGACCCGGGGGACAAGGTGATCGTGTTTTCCCCCTTCTATGAAAATTACGGGGCCGACGCCATCCTGGCCGGGGCCGAGCCTATCTATGTGCCCCTGAACCCGCAGGATTTTGATTTTGACCCCAACGTGCTGGAGGACGCTTTCCGGCAGGGGCCCAAGGCGCTGATTCTGTGCAATCCATCCAACCCCTGCGGCAAGGTGTTCACCCGGCGGGAATTGGAAATCATTGCCGCTCTGGCGGAAAAATACGACGCGTACGTGATCACCGACGAGGTGTATGAGCACATCGTGTACGCGCCCCACGAGCACGTGTATTTCGCCGCGCTGCCCGGCATGTTCCAGCGCACGATCAGCTGCTCCTCCCTGTCGAAAACCTATTCCATCACCGGCTGGCGGCTGGGCTATATCATTGCTCCGGCGGAAATCATCGACGTGGCCAAGAAGGTGCACGATTTCCTGACCGTGGGGGCCGCCGCGCCCCTGCAGGAGGCCGCGGTGGTGGGCCTGAAAATGGGCGACGATTATTACAAGGCCCTGCAGGATACCTACACGAACAAGCGCAACCTGTTCCTGAAGGGGCTGGACGATTTGCGTATCCCCCACACCACCCCCGAGGGGGCCTACTACGTCATGTTGGATATCAGCGAATACGGCTACGATGACGACCTGCTGTTCTGCGAGGATCTGGCCCGGGTGGTGGGCGTAGGCGCGGTGCCCGGTTCCAGCTTTTTCAAGGAGCCCGTCAATCATCTGATCCGCCTGCACTTTGCCAAGCAGGAAAGCACCCTGATCGAAGCCCTGAACCGGCTGGAGAACATTGGGAAGCTGAAGAAATAAGCCGCTATGGATATTTTGATTGCTGGGTACGCAGGCTTCCGCCTCTTCTGATGCAGCGGTGAAAGCAAAGCCGGCTTCGGCAAGCAATCCATCCCACGCCCCCAATTGAACCGCGCCTAACCGACATCCGCACCGCAGGGGAGGCCCTATGCCCGTTTCGCTTCTTCCATCGTTTTTGTTTTTCTGCTTCGTCAACGGCATCACCCCCGGCCCGGCCAATTTGTGCTCCCTGTCCGCAGCCATGAATTACGGAAAAAAAGCAGCCCTTCGCCAGTGGCGGGGGCTGTTTACCGGCTTTGCCGTCGTGGCGCTGGCCAGCGTGCTGATCAATTATTTCCTGGGCAGCGTGATGGGGGAGTACGTGCGCTATATGGCCTGGGTAGGCGCGGCGTACCTGCTTTGGATGGCCTGGCGGCTGATCCGCCCTCTGTTTCGTGAGGCGGGTCCCGGCGCGGCCCGGGCGGCGGATGGGCGGGGCGTTTCCTTCTGGACGGGGCTGGCCGTCAACCTGACCAACGTGAAAATCATGGTCTTTTGCATGACGGCCCTCAGCTCCTTCGTGCTGCCCTACACCCGGTCGTTCCTTTCCCTGCTGCTGGTTGGGCTGTTTCTGCCCTTCACCGGGCCGGTGTGCAACCTGGCATGGCTGTTTGCCGGGGTGAAGCTGCAAGCGCTGTTCGATCGGCACAAGGCGCTGTTCAACGTGCTGATGGCGCTGTCGCTGATGTACTGCGCCGTCGCGTTGGTGAGGTAGGAAAAACGGTTCAATAATTCCCGATCGAAATGAAGCCGAAGGCGGAAGCGATCCTATTTCTTGTTCATCATGCATGTCCATGCCGGAAAGCCCGACATGGACATGCACATACAAAGGGGAGGCCGCATCAAAAAGCAGCCTCCCTTTTTTACCGTTTCAGCAGGTCGATCACCGCGTCCACCGCCAGGGGGTCATACTGCCACGCGGCGATTTTCCACACGCTGTCGGGCAGGAAATCCAGGCAGCGGGGGGTATACAGCGATACGGCGACGACCTTCGCGCCTTGGGCGGCCAACCGCTTGGCGGCGTCGATGGCTTGGGGCGTATCGGCGTGCCGGCCCAGGAACACCACGGCGGTGTCGGCGGGCTGATCCGGGGCCAGGCCGCCATACACGCCGCCCAGGGCCGCGGCGCACAGGGCGGCGGCGTCCAGGGGCACGTCGTCGTTGGCCAGGGACGCGGCCTGGGCCTTGACACCGCAATACAGCGTGTTTTCGTTCAGGGCGGGTAAGGGCTGGCCCGCCGGGGCGTGCAGGATCTGAATGGATTGGGCCATGATGCGCCGGGCCTCCTGCCGCTGGGCGGGGCTGCCGAACTGATCCTGCCCGGCGTCCAGGGGCATCAGGCGGGCCTTGTGATCGGCGATGCGGCGGTAGTGGGCCTCGATTTCCGCTTCGTTCAGCCGGCCCTCCTGATATGCCTGGGCCAGGTAACGGCTGGTGGAGGCGGCCTGCTGGGCGGAATGGCAGATCAGCGCCACGTCGATGCCGGCATCCAGGGCCCGGCGGGTGCCCTCCTCCATGCCGAACAGCTGCATGACGGCGTTCATTTCCATGCCGTCGCTGACGATGATGCCGTCAAAGCCCAATTCCTGCCGCAGCAGGCCGGTCATCACCCGGCGGGATACTGTGGCGGGCACTCGATCCGGCTCCATGGCGGGGAACACCACGTGGGCCGACATGATGGCCCCGATCCCCGCCCTGATGGCGGCGGCGAAGGGCTTGAGCTCGACAGCCCGTACCTGCTCCGCCGTTTTGTTGACGATGGGCAGATCCAGGTGGGAATCCACGTCGGTATCCCCGTGGCCGGGGAAGTGCTTGCCGCAGGCGATGATGCCCGCGTCCCGCAGGCCGGCGATGTAGCGCGTGCCAAACTGCGCCACCTTGTCCGGCTCCCGACCGAAGCACCGATTGCCGCTGGCGGTGTTATCCGGGTTGGTGAAGCAATCCAGCACCGGGGCCAGGTTGAAATTGATGCCGACGGCGCGCAGCTCGTCCCCCACAATTTTGCCGATGCGGTAGGCGTTTTCCGCGTCGTCGGTGGCCCCGATGGCCATGGCGCAGGGGGTGGGGGCGGCGATGTGGGCCAGGCGGGACACGCTGCCGCATTCCTCGTCGATCATGATGAAGGGCGGCAGGCCGGTCTCCTGCAGGATCAGGCTGTGCAGATCGGCGCACAGATGCTTCAATTGCTCGTAGCTTTCCACGTTCCGGCGGAACAGGATGGCGTTGCCGATTTTATACTCCCGGATCAATTGGCGATATTCTTCCGGGATCACCGGCCCGTCAAAGCCCACGCTGAGCCGCTGGCCCAGGCGGATTTTCAATGCTTGCTCGGTCATGTGCTTCTCCTTGATTACAGCAGATCCAGCTTTTGACGCTTGGCGGTGGGGGAGGTGCCAAAGCAGGTGGCGTGTTCCACCCCGATGCGGGCGCCCCGCACCACGCTGAGCGCCTCGTAGTAGCGCAGATAGGGGAAGCTGGTGGAATGCTCGGCCAGCCACAATTCCTTGATGGCCTCCTTCCACAGGGGGAAGGCTTCCGTCACGTCGAACCAGTAATAGGGGGTGAATTCCGGCTCGTCCTCCCAGTTTTCGGCGCACATGAAGCGCTTGATGGGGGCGGGGGGCAGGGGATGCTCGAAGGTGGCCAGGCTGGCGTAGAAGATGGCGTTATCGGTGATGCGGCTGGCGGCTTCGTGATCCTTGTGCAGGCTGTTTTTCCAGTGGTACAGCACGGCGTCCACCTGATATTCCCGCATGAGGGCGGCCAAGCGCAGCTCCTCTTCCTTGGTGTCATACAATTCGCCGTCCGGGGTATCGAGCACGATGGATGTTCCGCCGATTTTCTTGGCGAATTTATCGGCGCACGCCACGTTGTAATCCCGGAAATCCTTCACCGTCCATCCCTGTGGCGTTCCCCTTTCCCCGGCGGTCAGATCCACGATGATCACCCGGTCCCCGGCCATGGCGTGCTTGGCCAGCAGCATGCCGCAGGTCAGCTGGGCGTCGCCGGTGTGGGCCCCCACGGCCATGATGGTTTTGCTCATGCTTTCTTCCTCCTTACAGCGGCAGGGCCATCAGCGCGAATTGGCGCACGGGCCGCAGCCCCGCCCGTTCATATACCCGCCGGGCGTGGTTATCCAGCCCGGTGAAAAGCGTGGTGAAGCGCGCTCCCTCCTCCACAAAGGCCTGCATCAGCAGGTTGAACAGCACGGTGGCGATGCCCCGGCGCTCGTAGGTGGGGTCGGTGCAGATGCCGGTGAACCAGCCCCGGCCGCTCTGCTGCAGGTCCACCGGGCCGGTGAAGCCCACGATCTGGCCCTGGTGCACGGCGGTCAGCAGCGTGCGGGGGCCCTGGGGCGGGATGCCGTCGGCCCACATGCGGGCATCCTGATTGGGCCTGCCCTGCTTCCAGGCGTCGATTTCGGTGCGCAGCACGTCCCGCCAGTAATCGCTGCCCACCCGATCGCACATGGAATCGAAGCCGCAGTTCCAGGCGGGGTCGTAGGGGCCGGTCACGATGCCCTCCGCCGCCAGCTTGCTTTGCAGGGCGGGGATGGAAGCGTCCATGCGGTAGGCAGACAGATCCATGTACATGGCGACCTCCTGATACCGCACGGCGAACCCCCGCTTGGGGAAAAAGCCGCAGCCCTGGCAGGCGGTATCCAGCCCGGGGGCGTTGTTGTGGTCGTGGCCCGGGGTGCCGGGAATACGCCAATCCAGGTTGACGGGGTTGGTGCTGGAAATATACAGGGTCTGCGCGCCGCGGGCCTTCATGCGGGCGCTCAGGGCGTTGAGCAGCGCCGTGCCCACGCCCCGGCCCCGGTGATCCCTTTGTACCAGCAGGCAGGTCAGATAGGCGTTGCCGGGCCGGCCCAGGGGAAAGGTTTCCGGCGCGACCCCGTGGATCATGCCCACGGCGCGGCCCTCCGCCTCCGCCACCAGCAGGTTATCGGCTTCGCAGCCGTTGCTTTCCACAAATTTCCGGCGGAAGTATGCCTCCGTCAGGGGGAAATACAGCACCTCCCCGGCGGCCACGCTCTCGTTCCACAGCCGGATCACGTCGTTTAAATCATCGCTTCGCATTGCGCGGATCAGCATTTTTTTCACCTCGATCCATCATCGTTGGGGTACAGCAGGAAGGGCCTGCGCTCCTCGGCAAAGGCGGCCCGGGCGTCGGCATGGGCGGCCAGCAGGGCGGGGCCGTCGTAAACGCCCAGGCGGTATTGATCGGTGCCCAGCAGCTTATCGATGGTGTAGCTGCCCTCGGCCAGGCTGATGAATTCCACCCGGTCGGGGTACAGGGCCCGCACCGCGTCCAGCAGGCACAGGGCCCCTTCCACCACGTTGGCCCGGGCGCGGTCGGTGATATGCACCTGCACGCCGCCGCAGGCCACGCCGGCATGCTTGGAAAAGGTGGGGGTGAAATACGCCGCCCGGAAGTGCAGCCCCGGCAGGGGGCGGGCCGCCATGCGCTTTTCCAGGGCGGGGGCGTCGATCCACGGCGCGCCGATGTATTCAAACGGCAGCGTGGTGCCCCGGCCCTCCGACAGATTGGTGCCCTCGAAAATGCAGGTGCCCACGTAGGCCAGCGCCGCGTGGAAGGTGGGGCAGTTGGGGGAGGGGGCCACCCAGGGGATATCGATCGCATCCAGCAGGTCCTGCCGCCGCCAGCCCTTGAGGGGCGCCACGATCAAATCCAGATCATCCAGGCCCAGGTGATGCTTCACCCACCGGGCGTATTCCCCGATGGTCAGGCCGTAGCGGGTGGGCAGGGCGTACATGCCCACGTAGGAGGCCAGGCGCTCATCCAGCACCGGGCCTTCGATTTTTTCCCCGCCCAGGGGGTTCAGCCGGTCCAGCACCACCACGGGCTTGCCGGCCCGGGCGCATTCCTCCATGGCGAAGGAGAGGGCGTAAAGATACGTGTAGAACCGGGCCCCCACATCCTGCATATCGAAGCACAGCACGTCGAAAGCGCTCAGCATCTCGGGCGTCAGCCGGTGATTGCCGCCGTACACGGCGTACACGGGCACGCCGGTGGCCGGGTCGGGCTGGACGGCATAGGCTTCCCCGGCCTGCACGTTGCCCCGGATGCCATGCTCCACGGCGAACAGGGCGGTCAATTGGAAACGGGCGTGGATCAGATCGATGGTGGAGCGGAAGTGCCGGTCGATCCCGGTTTGATTGGTCATCAGGCCCACCCGCTTGCCCTGCAAAACCCGGGCCACGGAATCCAATTGATCCACGCCGCTGAGGATCCTGCGCATCTTGGATCGCCCTCCTTTTTTCTATCATACCGCGCTTGTGAAAAGCCATCGCCCGGCGATGATATTTCACAGGCGCGCATCCCCTGAAAAAGGGGCCGTTTCCGGGTGGAAACGGCCCCAGGGATACGGGAGACTTATTTGCCCAGGAAGGTGTTCAACTGATTCTGAAGTTCGTCAATCACGGTCTGCAGGCCCACTTCGTTCATGCGCTCCAGCATTTCGGGAATGACAACATCGGGATCGGAAGTACCAGTCCACAGTTCTTTCCGGTACTCTTCAATGACCTGACGCACAGCCAAGCATTCGGTTTCCACGGGGGTCAAGTCGGGGGTGAAGCCCATGGCGGCGGACAGGGTAGCCGTCTCATAGTTCTTCATGGTCTTGGTCCACTGATCGACGTCGGTGGGCACTTCGGGGAAGGGAGAAGCTTCCAGCGCACCCAGGGTGTAGTGGCCCTGGCCATAAGCCAGCACCTTCATATTGGTCTGGCCCAGTTCAGTCTTGGTCACGGTGCCGTCGTCATTGCGGGTATAGTGCTTGCCTTCGATGCCGTAGCGGGCAGTTTCACGATACCAGGGATCGGTGTTCATCAGCTGGATCAGGGCCAGCGCTTCCTGGGGATGCTCAGAGAAGCTGCTCACGGCGGTCATGGAGCCGCGGATGGAGGAGGTGCTCAGATAGGGGCCGTCATAGCGGGAGATGTAGATGGGCTGCTTGATCACGTTGGCCCACACGGTCTCGGCGCCGAACCAGCCCTGGCCGCTCTGCACCACGCCAGCCTGGGCGCGGGGCATGGATTCGGTCACGGCGGCGTCGGGATTGATGTAGCCCTTCTGATACCACTCATGGATCTTCTTTACACGATCCACCCAAGCGGGGATTTCCAGCGCGCTCTTGATGGTGTATTCATCTTCGGTGCCCTGGGCATTCCAATCCAAGCCGATTTCGTATTCCAGGCTGATCCAGTCAGCCAGAGCGTTCTGCCAGGAGGTGATGCCGCCATAGCTCATCTTGAAGGGATAATCGTCGGGATTCGCGGCCTTGTAGGCTTCGAAATACTTTTCGATGCCGTCGAAGGTGATGTAGCTATCCTGCTCCCAACCCATCTGATTGAGGAAGAAATCGCTGTTCAGGATCCAGAACACTTCGTAGCCGATATCCTTCATGTGAGGAATGGCATAGATGCGGTCATTGACCTTCACGCCTTCCCAGGCCAGTTCAACAACGGAATCCCTCAGAGCGGGGAAGTTGTCCAGATCGTCGGTCAGATCACGGAACATGCCGGCGGTCACGTTGGTGGCATAGTCATTCCACCAGTCGCAGGTGAAGGCGATATCGAAATATTCGCCGGTCTGCGTGGCGCGGGCAACCTGATCAGCGTCCATCCAGCGGAATTCGCAGGTGACGCCGATTTTTTCAGCGGAATAAGCGTTTAGCGCTTCTTCCACTTCGGCCCAATCGATGGGGGCGACAGAGTCGGTGTACGCGAACCAAACCAGTTTCACGGGTTCGGCTTCGGCGGAAGCGAAGCTGCACAGAGACAGCATCATCACCAGCGCCAGAGCCAGGGCAAGGATTTTCTTCATGCGGGGTTTCCTCCTTTTTTATTTTATTTGCAGCGGCATGAAGCCGCACAAATTCGTTTGGGGCAGTAAGGTAGGCCGTGCGGTGCTTATCCTTTAACTGCGCCAATCGTGAGGCCGGAGATAAAGTATTTCTGGAAGAAGGGATAGGAGAACATGATGGGCACCACGGCGATGACCACGATGGCCATACGCATGGTTTCCGAAGGCAGGGCTTCGGAATTGGCGGACATGGCCATATCGTTGTTGGCCAGGTATTGAATGTTCTTTTCAATGTTCACCAGCATGTATTGCAGGGGGAACAAATTCTGTTTATTGCTTTCGATGTACAGGCTGGCCTGGTACCAATCGTTCCAGTAGGCGAAGGTCAAAAACAGGGCGATGGTGGCCAGGGCCGGCAGGGAAATGGGCAGCACCAGCTGCAGGAAAATGCGCAATTGGGACGCGCCGTCGATCTTGCCGGATTCGATGATCTCATCGGGCACGGTGGTCTGGAAGAAGGTGCGCATGATGATCACATAGAAGGATGAGCAGGCCAGGGGAAGGATCAGGGCCCAGTAGGTGTTTCTCAGCCCCAGCAATTGAACGTTCACCACGTAGGTGGACAGCAGGCCGCCGTTAAAGATCATGGGGATGAAGATCAGGATGGTATACAGGCCCCGCAGCTTGAAATTGCGGCGGGACAGCACGTAGCCCATGGTGGAAATCAGCACCAGGCCCAGGCAGGTGCCCACCAGCGTAATGCCCAAGGAGGTCAACGTAGCCATGATAACGGTGGGAATGCCTTGCGAATTACGCACACGCCACACATAATTGTAGGCGTTCAGCGACCATTCATCTGGCAGGAAGCTGTAGCCCACCCGGCCGATGGAAGCCTCCGACGAGAAGGAAATGATGATGACGAACACCACGGGAACGATGCAGATCAGCGCCAGCAGGATGAACAGCAGGCTGTAGCCCACGTTGGTGCCCGGCTTGATGGCGTTGAACCGCTCCATGCCGCTGCCTGTTTCCCGGGGAGCGGCGGCTTTGTTGACGTTAGACATGCGCTTCTCCTCCTTTCTCAGAACAGGGCGCTTTCGTTATCCACCTTGCGCACGATGGCGTTGGCGATGATCATGGTGATGCAGCCCAGCACCGATTGCAGGAAGCCGGCGGCGGAAATGTAGCCATACACCGGGCGGGGATTATTGAACATGGAATTGTAAACGTACACATCCAGCGTCAAATACACGCTGGTCAGGGAGCTGGATTGCCGCGTGGTGCGATAGAACAGGCCGAAATCGGAATTGAAAATCTTGCCCACGGCCATGATGAACATGATGATCATGATGGTTTTCAGCATGGGCAGGGTGATATACCTGGTTTGCTGCCATTTGGAGGCGCCGTCGATCATGGCGGCCTCGTACAGCGATTCGTCAATGCCCTTGATGGAGCTCAGATACACCACCATGCTGTAGCCGATGGTTTTCCAGATGTGCAGGAAAATCAGGAAGAAGGGCCAGTAGTTGGTGGCCTCCTTTTGGTACCACTTGATCGGCTCGCCCCCCAGGCTGGTGATCACGCGGTTCACCAGGCCGTTATCGGTGCTCAGGAACGCGAACACGAAGTAGCCCACCACCACCCAGCTGAGGAAGTGGGGCAGGAACATGGCCGTCTGCGTCACCTTGGCCAGCCGCTGGGAATGCAGATGGGAAATCATGATGGCCAGCGTTACCGGCAGCACCACGCCCAGGATGATGAAAATGACGTTGTAGCCGATGGTGTTGCGGAACATATTGATGGTGGTGGCTTTATTGTTGGCAAACAGGAACTGGAAATTATCCAGCCCGCACCAGGCGCTGTTGTTGAACAGGCTCCACAAAAAGCCCTTGCCCGGGGCGACCTTGTATTTTTTGAAAGCGATGATCAGGCCGAACATGGGCAGATAACAGAATAAAAGATACCAGATCACCGTAGGCAGGGAAAGCAAAAACAGCTGCAAATCATCCAGCGTAAATTTTTTCTTCCTGCGCTTCTTATCCGGCCTCAGCGCTTGATTCTGAACGCTCAACTGGCACGCCTCCTTGTCGTTTTTTGCATAATTCATGTAAGAAAAGGCTCGTTTTTGATTATTTTATACCAAAACACAGGAATTGTCAACAGGTGGAAGGCCGGGCGGGGCGTTTTCTTTTGTTCTGAAAATGTTTCCCTTGTTTTACCGGCCCTCCAGGAACATATGCCAGCATTCCCCGTGCAATTGCCGCCGGAAGGGGAAGAGGGCGGCGCTGTCCCGGGTGGGATACACCCGGTTGGTCAGCAGGATCACCCAGAAGCCGGTTTCAGGCTCCACCATCAGGCTGGTGCCGGTAAAGCCGGTATGGCCAAAGCAATGATCGGGCACCTGGGCGCTGAAAAAGCAATCGGGGGTGCCGGCGATCTGGAAGCCCAGGCCCCGGTGGGCGTCCTGCCCGGGGGTATAATTGCCGGTGGCCTGGCGCAGGGTGTCGGGCCGCAGGAAGCCGCCGCCCCCGGTGGCCAGCATTTTCGCGAAGGCGATGCCGTCGCACAGGGGCATGAACACCCCGGCGTTGCCGGAATTGCCGCCCAGGAAACGGGCGTTTTCATCGTGCACCACGCCGATCCACGGCTGGCCGGTAGCGGGGTCCACCTCCGTGGCGGCGAACACGGGGCCGGGGGCGGGGCAGTAGCCCGTTTCCGTCATGCCCAGGGGAGAGAACACCCTGTCTGCCGCCAGATCCTTCAGCGGCTGCCCATAGATTTTTTCCAGCATTTTGCCCAGCAGGATATAACCCATGCAGGAATAAATGGGCCGGGTGCCGGGCCGATCCTCCAGGGGGTGCCGCAGGATGCAGTCCACCGCCTGGCCGGGGTCGGTCAGCAAATGATCCAGGCGGAAGGAGGGGTGAAAGCCGCCGGTATGGGTCATCAGCATGAACACGGTAATGTCCCGCTTGTCCGCCGGGGCCTGGGGGAAGATGCCGCCCACCGTGTCGTCCAAATGCAGTCCCCCCGCCTCAATGGCCTTCAGCGCCACCATGGTGGTACCCAGCACCTTCGAAAGCGAGGCCATATCGTACCGGGTATGGGCGTCCACCGGCGCGCCGCCGGGCAGGGGCGCTTCCCCGATAAAGGCCTGGCCCAGCACAGCGTCCTTTGCCCCCACGGCCACCGCCGCGGAGGGAAAGCAGCCGCTCGCCCGGCCTTGAGTCAGCATGGAACGCAAATAAGCGGAAATATCACGCATGAAAATATATGCCCCCTTTATGCTTTCCATTATACATGATTCTCCCTGCGCAGCGCAAGAGAAATCTTGCGGTTTCATCCAAAATAGTTGTCAAATTCGGGGCGAAATGGTATACTGGGCTCACGGAACGTTACCTGCGCAGGAGGTGTTTTCCCCTTGGTGGAGCTGAAAAAAATCGACACGGAAAAACGGAATCCCAGAACCATGCAGATCGACACCCTGTCCACCCTGGATATGGTGACCCTGATCAACGAGGAGGATCACCGCTGTGCCGAGGCGGTGAAAGAGGTATTGCCCCAAATCGCCCAGGCGGTGGACGTGATTTATAACAAGGTGCACGCCGGGGGCCGGCTGTTTTATTGCGGCGCCGGCACCAGCGGCCGCCTGGGGGTGCTGGACGCGGCGGAGTGCCCGCCCACCTACGGGGTCGACCCCGGGCTGGTGGTGGCGCTGATCGCCGGCGGCCCGTCGGCGTTCATCAAGGCCGTCGAAGGGGCGGAGGACAGCGCCGACCTGGGAAAGCAGGATCTGATCGACCATCAGTTTTCGGATAAGGACGCCCTGGTGGGTATCGCTGCCAGCGGGCGCACCCCCTACGTGCTGGGGGCCATGGATTACGCCCGGTCCCTGGGCGCGCCGGTGATGGCCATCACCTGCTGCCACAACAGCGAATTGAGCCGCCACGCCGATATCACCATCGATCCCGTGCCGGGGCCGGAGGTGGTCACCGGCTCCTCCCGGATGAAAAGCGGCACCTGCCAGAAGCTGGTGCTGAATATCCTGTCCACCTGCGTGATGATCCGGATGGGCAAGGTGTACGGCAATTTGATGGTGGACGTGATGGCTACCAACGAAAAGCTGGTGCACCGGGCCATTTCCATCGTGTGCACCGCCGCCGAGGTGGATGAGGCGACTGCCCGGGAAACGCTGGAAAAGTGCGGCTTTTCCTGCAAAACAGCCATTGTGATGCTGCTGCTGGGGCTGGACGCCGAGGGGGCCCGCCTGGCGCTGCAAAAGGCCGACGGGCGCATCGCCCAGGCCATCGCCGACCGGGAGGGATGAGCGCCATGTATTACTGCGGATGGGATGGAGGCGGCACCAAAACGGAGGTGTATGCCATCGGCCCCGACGGTCAGGCGCTGATCGACGTCAGCTTCGGCCCCCTGAACCCCAACGGCGCTTCGACGGACAAGGTGATGGAAACCATCCGGGCGGCGGTGGATTGCATGGCGGGCCTGCCCGGGGGATGGGCGGGGTGCGCCGCGCTGGTGATCGGCATCGCCGGGGTCAGCAACCGCCGGGCGGCGGAAACGGTGGAAAACGCCGTGCGCGCCTGCGGTTATGCGGGACCCCTCAAGCTTTTGGGAGATCAGGAAATCGCCCTGGCCGGGGCTGTGGATGGGCCGGGCGCGGTGCTGATCGCCGGCACCGGCGCCATTTGCTTTGGCAAGGATACGATGGGCCGGCCCTTCCGGGTGGGGGGTTACGGCTATCTGATCGACGATGGCGGCAGCGGCTATGCCATCGGCCGGGATATCCTGAGTGCCGCGGTGCGGGCCATCGACGGGCGGTCCGCCCCCACCTGTTTGACGGAATTGACCTTCCAGGCGCTGAATGTGAGCGACGCCCAGGGGATCGTGACCTGGCTGTACGCCCCCGGCACTGGGAAAAAGGAGGTGGCGGCCCTGGCCCCCCTGCTGCTGACGGCCATTGAACAGGAGGACGCCGCGGCCTGCGCCATTGCCCGGAAGGCGGGGGACGATCTGGCCGAGCTGGCCGTCACCGCCTGGCGGAAAACGGGCATGACCCATGGCGAACTGGCCTTGACCGGCAGTATCCTGACCCGCTATCCAACGATCCGGGAGCGGGTGATCCAGGCGGTGCAGTCGGCGCTGCCCAACGTATCCATCCATTCCCCCAAGGGCTCTGCCGCCCAAGGCGCCGCCCGGCTGGCGATGGCATACGGAAAAAGCCTGGAACAATGATCCATTTGAATACGGCCCGATGGGATTGGATTTCCCACGGGCCGTTTTTTATGTGATCCTGAACGCAATGAAAAAACGCTGTCATCCCGACCGGAATGGGGCCAGAGGCAGAATGGCGAGGAGGGATCTGGCGCAGGCGATCAACCCAATTTTCAGATCCCTCGATGCCGCTTCGCCCCGCTCCACTTTAATCGGGATGACGGGAACGTTTTTTCATTGCATTGCTTGGAAACGGGACAACCATTGATTCAAAAACTTTAAGCCTTATCCCATTCCACGTCGGCGTCCACCAGGTGCACGTACAGGTATTCGTCCTCCGTGTAGGTTTCGAAGCGGCCGGTCACAGTGACGCCGGTGCCGGGGGCGGGGTAATCGTTGGGGTAGGCATGCTCGCCGGCCCATACAAATTCAAAGCCCTGGGCGCAGCAGGCGGTGGCGTCGGGAATGATGCAGGAAAAATACGTGTTGCCCGACGAGGTATCCTCAAATACGTCGTAATAGCCCGTCATTTTGATCACCTTGCCGGTGTAGGCGCTGGGATCGGCCAGGATGTTGCTCACCTGGGAATAAACGATGGTACCGCTCATCTGGGACAGATCCAGGTCGATCTTCTGGACCTGGGCGGTCGTGCCGGCGTTCGACGCGCCGTTTTTGTCGCCGGAGGCGCAGCCGGTCAGCGTTAGGGCAGTCAGGCAGATCAGAAGAACCAAAGCGAGTTTTTTCATTGTTTCATACCTCCTTGCAATTTGGCGATCACACAGAAAATCAGGAACGCGGCAATATCCACGGCCACGATGGTGGAGCCCACCGGCGTGCCGGCGAGAATGGAGATCAGGATGCCCAGCAGCGCGCAGCATACCGACAGCGCCGCCGAGCACACGGTGACCGCCTTGAAGCTGCGGAACAGCCGCATGGCGCTCATAGCGGGGAAGATGATCAGCGCGGAAATGAGCAGGGAGCCCACCAGATTCATGGCCAGCACGATGATCACCGCGATCACCGCGGCGATCAGCAGGTTGCACGCCTCCACCCGGGTGCCCGACGCCCGGGCGAAATCCTCATCGAAGGTGACGGCGAAAATCCGGTTGTAAAACAGCAGGAAGATGGCCACCACCAGGATCGACAGGATCACGCACAGCCACACCTCGGTCATGGTCAGCGTGAGGATGGAGGTGGAGCCAAACAGGGTGGAGCACACGTCGCCGGACAGGTTGGTGGAAGTGGAAAACAGGTTCAGCAGCAGATAGCCCACCGCCAGCGCCCCCACCGAGATCATGGCGATGGCGGCGTCGCCCTTGATGCGGGCGTTCTGCCCGGCCCGCAAGAGCAGGATGGCGCAGATCACCGTGACTGGCATGACGAACAGCATATCATTGCTCAGGTGCAGGATGCCGGCGATGGCCATGGCCCCGAACGCCACGTGGGACAGGCCGTCGCCGATGAAGGAAAAGCGCTTCAGCACCAGCGTGACCCCCAGCAGGGAGGAGCACAGGGCGATCAGCACCCCTACGATCAGGGCGTACTGCACAAAGGGGAATTGCAGATAGGAAATCAGCATCGCCATCAACGGGCATCGCCTCCTTCCGCCGGCAGGAAGCGCCGGGCCAGAGGGCTGCGCAGGTATTCCTCCCGGGTGCCGAAAAACAATTCCCGGCCCACGTGCAGGATGTGGGAGGCATAACGCACGGCGGCGGCCAGATCGTGGGAAATCATGATCACCGTCACGCCCTCCTCCCGGTTCAGGCGCTGGATCAGGTCGTACATCTCCGCCGTCACCTTGGGGTCCAGGCCGGAAACCGGCTCGTCCAGCAGCAGGATCTTCTGGGTGGCGCACAGGGCCCTTGCCAGCAGGACCCGCTGCTGCTGACCGCCGGATAATTCCCGGTAGCACCGGCGGCTGAAGGGGGCGATGCCCATTTTTTCCATGTTCCGCTGGGCCAATTGCTTTTCCTCCTGGCTGTAGAAGGGCCGCCGGCCCAGCCGGGCCTGGCAGCCGGACAGCACGATTTCCCACACCGTGGCGGGGAAATCCTTCTGGGCGGCGGTTTGCTGGGGCAGATAACCGATTTCTCCGGCCCCCACGCCGTCGCCGAAAGCGATGACGCCGCCCAGGGGCTTTTGCAGCCCCAGCACGGTTTTCATCAGGGTGGATTTGCCCGACCCGTTTTCGCCTACGATGCACAGGTAATCCCCGGCGCTGACCGAAAAATTCACGCCGTTCAGGATCACGCGGCCCTCGTAGCCCAGGGCCAGGTTTTCACAGGTCAATTGTGCCATGTCGATTCCGATCTCCCTTGGATGCCGGCGGGGAGGGAAGCTCACATTGCCGGCCGTTGGTCGTTGCGGGTCAGTTCAGCGCGTCCAGAAGCACCTGCAGGTTGCTTTCCATGATGGACAGATAGGTGATCCCCTGGGCCGCCTGGGCGGCGGTGACGCCCTGCATGGAATTCAGGGCCAAAATCTTTTGGTTCTTTTCCTGGGTGGCGCTGACCACGGTTTCGGCGATGCGATGGGCGGCGCCTTCGATGGTCAGCACGGCGGGCAGATGCAGCTCGTTCACCTTCTGCGCCAGAAATACGATGGTCTGGAAGCTGGCTTCCGTTTCGGCGGAGCAGCCGGAGAAAGCGGCGTAATAGCTCAGGCCGTAATCGTCGGCCAGATAGCGGAAGGGAAAGCGATCGCCAAACAGCAGCGTTTGGTATGCGGCCCCACCGAGGGCCTCCGCGTATTGGGCGTCCAGGGCGGCAAGCTTTTCCCGATAGGCGGCGGCGTTGGCCAGGTATTCGTCGGCCCGGGCCGGGTCGATTGCCATCAGCGCCTGGCAGAGGGCGTCCGTCAGCTTTTCGGCGTTGTGAAGGGACAGCCACACGTGCTCGTCAGCTTCGGCTTCGCCGTCCGCTTCTTCTTCCTCATCCTCCGCTTCCATACCCTCGACGAGCTCTTCCTCCTTGATATCGTCACCCAGGGCGTCGATCAGGCTGAGGACGTTCAAAGAACTGTTGGCGGGATCGCTGAGGATATCTTCCGCCCACTGGTCTGATTCGCCGCCCACGTAGAGAAAAAGATCGCAGGTGGTGATTTTCACCATGTCCTGCACGGTGGGCTGGAAGGAATGCAGATCGACCCCGGAATCCAACAGCAGGGTCAGGTCGATTGCATCCAGGTGATCGCCGGCGATTTGGCGCACCCAATCGTAAATGGGGAAAATGGTGGCGACGATCCGGGGCTTTTTTTCTTCGGCCAGGGCCGCGACGGAAAACAGGCAGTTCATCAGCAGGGCCAGGATCAGAACGATCGATACCGCTTTTTTCACAAGGATTTCCTCCAATTTTTCGCAAATCGTCCTCCGGCAGGCGAAATGCCGAATTCAATGAAAATGGACAGAAAAATACAAGGCGATCCACTTTGCCCCCACAGGGAAAAACACCCCATGCGGATGGGACAAACGAACCCCTTGTATGCGAAAAAAGTTTAATTATTCAGCCGGATTTTCAGCGCTACCGGCGTGGCCTTCGCAAGGCAAACACGCCCCTCGCAGCGGCGGAAGCGGGCAATCAGCGCCCGAACGGCGCGCAGCAGCACCAACAGCAGCGCCAGCGCCGAGAAGCCGCGCAACAGCCGCCCGGTGGCTTCGATGCACTGGCACACGTCGCAATCCAGCCCGGTGCAGTGGTGATGCTGAGCCTCCCGCACGATGTAAACGGAGGAAACGAGCAGCACCAGCACCAAACCGATGCACAGCAGCAGCGCGCCCATGCGTTTGCGGTTCGTCACGGCGGTTTCCTCCTTTCCTGCGGGTATCCTCTATTTCGTCGTTATTGTATCACGGAAATCTGATTTGTCAATATCTGGGCGGTCAGCCCAGGCCCAGCCCCTCGTAAATCAGATCCCGAATGGCGGGGTGAAATTCGTAGTACGTGCGGGAATAATTGAACACGTGCTGGGCGTAAAAGGCGGCGATGCGATGGTCGGGGTCCATCATCACCCAGGCCCCGGCGGCCCCATCCCAGCCAAATTCCCCCAAAGGGCTGCGGGAGGAAGCCGGGTCGATCAGCGTGCGCACGCCCAGGCCGTAGCCGTAGCCCTTCTTGTGGCGCACCCGTTTGAAATCCTCCTTGGCGGGGCCGGTTTGCCGGTCGCGGCGCATATCGTCGATGGCGGCAGGGGACAAGATTTGCCTTCCGTTTTTCCCCACGCCGCCGTTGGCCAGCGCGTCGGCCAGCAGGATGTAGCTATCCACGCTGCCCATCAGCCCGCCGCCGGCGCTTTCGTACCGGGGCATGGAGCAAACCTCGTTGAGCCCCTGGGGAAGGGGCCGCAACGATCCCGCTTCGTCGATGGTAAAGTAAGGGGCCAGGCGGTCCAATTGCGCCTTCGTGGGGTGAAAGGTCAGATCCTCGATGCCCAGGGGAGAAAACACCTGCTCCTGCATGAGCTGGCTCAGGGGCTTGCCGGCGGCCGCTTCCATCACCGCCCCCAGCACGTCGTGGCACAGGCTGTAGCGAAAGCCCCGGCCCGGATTGAACGCCAAGGGTTTTTCGGCGTAAGCCTGGGCGATTTGCCGGGTGGTGGCGTCGCCATGGTGCTCCGCCATGACCCGCCGCACGGCGGGGGCTTCGAAATCGTAGTCCATCCCGCCCTGCATGGCCAGCAAATGCTCCACGGTCATCACCGTTTTCGCCGGGCGCGGGGCGTCGTTTTCAGCCACCGTCAAATGCCCGAAGGCGGGCAGATAATCCATGACCGGATCGCTCAGGCGAAGTTTGCCCCCTTCCACCAATTGTAGGGCTGCCGTGGCGGTCGCCACCTTGGTGGCGGAATGGAGCCAGTAGGTTTCCCGGCCCGTCAGGCCGCCGGTGAAATGGCGGTACACTTGCTGATGATCCACCCACACGGTCAGATCGCACTGGGGCACGTTTTCCTTTCGCAGGCTTTCCAGGTAAGCCGTCAGGCGGGCAAATTCCACGAAGCCGCCCCCTTTCACTTCATGTCCCACCCATTATAACGCGGCGGCGATCGAAAATCCAGGCGGTCACAAAAAGTTTACATTACGCATCTTCTGCTTTTTGGCTTGCAATTCGGCCCGTTGTTTGCTACCATATATTCATCTGCAATTGCAAGGAGGGACAGGAACATGCGTTATTATGTATCCGCGTCGGCGGCAACGGAGGGGAACGGCAGCGCCCAGGCGCCTTTTCGCAGTATTTCCCAGGCGGCGGCGGTGGCCCTGCCGGGGGATGAGGTGATCGTCCGCCCCGGCGTATACCGGGAATATGTCAATCCCGCCCATGCCGGCACGGCGGAGCGGCCCATCACTTACCGGTCGGAGCAGCCCTTGGGCGCGGTGATCACCGGGGCGGAGCCGGTCAAAAATTGGACGCCCTGCAAGGACATGCCCGGCGTGTGGACGGCCACGGTGCCCAACAGCCTGTTTGGCGATTACAATCCTTATACCACCCTGGTGCGGGGCGATTGGTTCATCGCGTACTTCATCGCCCATACCGGCGAAGTGTACCTGAACGATCAATCCCTCTATGAGGTGACCAGCCTGGAGGAGGTGCGATCTCCCCAGGTGAACCCTCATTCCTGGAATCCGGATTTCACCGTGTACACCTGGTTCGCCCAGCAGGACGAGAAAAAGGACGCCACGGTGTTTTACGCCAATTTCCACGATGCCGACCCCAACCGGGAAAACGTCGAAATCAACGTGCGGCGCCATTGCTTCTATCCCGACCGGGAGGGGGTCGGCCACATCACCCTGTCCGGCTTCAAGGTGTGCAAGGCGGCCACCCAGTGGGCCCCGCCCACGGCGTATCAGGAGGGCATGGTGGGCCCCCATTGGAGCAAGGGCTGGGTGATTGAGGACTGCGAGATCAGCCATTCCAAATGCTCCGGCATCTCCCTGGGCAAATACAAGCAGCCCAACAACGACAACAAGTGGCTTTCCTGGAAATACAAGGACGGCACCCAGACCGAGCGGGACTGCATCTGCCAGGCGCAAATCGAGGGCTGGACCAAGGAAAAGATCGGCGGCCACATCATCCGCCGCTGCAATATTCACGATTGCGGGCAGACCGGCATCGTGGGCCATTTGGGCGGTGTGTTTTCCCTGATCGAAAACAACCACATCCACCACATCAACAACAAGCAGAACCTGGCGGGGGCCGAGATCGGCGGCATCAAAATGCACGCCGCCATCGACGTGATCATCCGCAATAACCACTTCCACCACTGCACCCGGGGCCTGTGGCTGGATTGGCAGGCCCAGGGCACGCGGGTGACCCACAATGTGTTCCACGATAATTCCCTGCCCTTCGACCATTTGATGGACCCGGAAAACGCCGGCCAGCTGGGGGAGGATATTTTCGTGGAGGTGTCCCACGGCCCCACGCTGATCGACCACAACCTGCTCCTGTCCGACCGGGCGCTGAAGCTGCCCACCCAGGGCGTGGCCGTGGCGCACAATTTGATTGCCGGGTCCCTCACCTGCGTGGGCACGGGGGTCAATAACGGCTCCATCAACTACGTGTCTCCCCGCTACACGCCCTATCACGTGCCCCATCGCACGGAAATTGCCGGGTTCATGACCATCCTGCACGGCGATATGCGCTTTTACAACAACATCTTCGTGCAGATGCCGGTGCGCCCCATGCTGATGCGGCTTCATGAGCGTTGCGAAACGGAAAAGAACGATTGGGATACCTTCAACATCCTGACCGGCACCTTCCCCTACAGCGGCTACCAGACCCAGGCGGAATGGGAAAAGGAATTCGAGGGCTACTGCGGCATGGGCTCCGCCCCCAGTGACCGGTATTACATTCCCCTGCCGGTGTGGACGGGCGGCAATGTGTTCTTGAACGGGGCCAAGCCCTGCGACAAGGAAGAGCGCTTCGCTGTGGCGGAACAGCCGGTCACCCTGCGCCTGGAGGAAAAGGAAGGCAAATTGACCCTGGTCACCGACCTGTATGAGCATCTGCCCCCGGTCGAAAGCGCCATCGTATCCACCGACACGCTGGGCATGGCTTTCGAGCCGGAGCAAAAGTATGAACAGCCCGATGGAACGCCCATCGTCATGGATGGCGACTTCTTCGGCCGTCCCCGCTCCGCCGTCCCAACGCCTGGGCCCTTTGAACAGGTCGAGGGGGAGAGGATCGATATAACAGACCGGTCATGGCCGTGAATCTCTTCCGATTTGACTTTTTCAATGTGCGCTCATTTTTCCTTTTGATACGAATGTCCATGCCGGAGAAGCCCAGCACAAATAGGAATGAAAAGAATTTTTATAGTACTTTCAATTATTAAAAGATAAACTTCTTTGTCATCCCGCGTGAAGCGGAGCCGGAGGCAAAGCTGAATCGTGGGATCTGAAAGTTGGCTTGATCAGCCGCGCCAGATCCCTCCGCTTCATTCCGCCTTTGGCTTCCTTTCGGTCGGGATGACAGCGTTTGTTGCATGGCATTTTGCTGCGATTCTGATATGAGTTCAAAAGGAACAAAGGAGCACATAAGCAAATCAGCGCCTTGCGGCTTCCGCCGCAAGGCGCTGATTATTGTAGGTTTATTAAGCGAAGGGATTTTCCGTGGGATAGGGCAGGGATTTGGGCTGGTTGTAGGCGATATCCTTCACGCCCAGGAAGCGGAACACTTCAAACAGGGCCTTGCCCACGTGGCTGAACGCCACGGCGCCGTGATGGGGATAGCGCTTTTCGATCAGCACGTGGCGATAGAACCGGCCCATTTCGGGAATGGCGAACACGCCGATGCCGCCGAAGGAACGGGTTTTCACATCCAGGATCTCGCCCTCGGCGATGTAGGAGCGCAGGTTGCCTTCGCTGTCGCACTGCAGGCGGTAGAAGGTGATGTCGCTGGCGGCCAGGTCGCCCTCGAGGGTGCCGCGGGTGAAATCGGGCTCGCTGCCGGCGGGCTCCAGCAGGCGGTGCTGGATCAGCTGATATTTCACAGCGCGGTCGCTGCACAGCTTGCATTCGGGGGTGTTGCCGCAGTGGAAGCCCATGAAGGTATCGGTGAGGGTGTAATTGTACTTGCCCTTGATATCTTCATCGTAGATGTACTGGGGCACGCTGTTGTTGATATCCAGCAGGGTGACGGGATCGGCGCTGACGCACAGGCCGATGTATTCGCTCAGCGCGCCGTAGATATCCACTTCGCAGCTGACCGGGATGCCCCGGCTGACCAAACGGCTGTTGACGTAGCAGGGCTCGAAGCCGAACTGGCTGGGGAAGGCGGGCCAGCACTTATCGGCGAAGGCCACGTATTTGCGGTCGCCCTTGTGCTTTTCAGCCCAATCCAGCAGGGTCAGCTCAAACTGGGCCATGCGCACGCTCATATCGGGATAGTAAGCGCCTTCGCCCATTTCCTTGGCCATATCCTCGCACACGGCGGGGATGCGGGGGTCGTTTTCATGCTCCTTGTAGGATACCAGCAGGTCCAATTCGCTGTTTTCCTCGATTTCCACGCCAATTTCGTACAGGCCCTTGATGGGGGCGTTGCAGGCGAAGAAATCCTGGGGCCGGGGCCCGAAGGTGATGATCTTGAGGTTCTTCACGCCGATGACGGCGCGGGCTACGGGGATAAAATCGCGGATCATTTTCGCGATGTCGTCAGCGGTGCCCACGGGATAAGCGGGGATGTAGCCCTTCAGGTGCCGCATGCCCAGGTTGTAGGAGCAGTTCAGCATGCCGCAGTAAGCGTCGCCGCGGCCGTTGATCATATCGCCGTCGCCCTCGGCCGCCGCCACGAACATGCAGGGGCCGTCAAAGTGCTTGGCGATCAGGGTTTCGGGGGTTTCGGGGCCAAAGTTGCCCAGGAACACCACCAGCGCGTTGCATTCCTTTTCCTTCACGTCGGCAACGGCTTTTTGCATATCCAGCTCGTTTTCCACGGTGACGGGGCATTCATAGATGCCGTCGCCATAAGCCTTCACGATCGCGGCGCGGCGCATTTCGCTCAGCTGGATGGGGAAACAGTCGCGGGATACGGCGATGATGCCCAGCTTGACCTCGGGGATGTTGCTCACCATAGGATATCACTCCTTATTTATTTCTTTTGCAGGAGGGCATCTCCTGCGAATCAGCGGATGGAAAAATTACAGATCGGCGGCGATGTCGATATTCACGCCGTCCAGGCCCACGTAAGCGCCGTCCCGGGCTTCGCTGCTGTCGGGATGGGCCAGGAGCCACTTGTTCCGGGCCCACAGGGTGCTGTCCAGCCGGTTGGGGCCGGCGGCGGGCCGGTAATCGGTGTTGGTGCCCTTGGGCAGCGCCACCATCACGTGGAAGCCCTTCTTCGGGTCAGTGTGGCAGGGGGCGTAATGGAAGGTAGTGGCGTATACCTCCACCAGCACGCCGGCGGGCACCCGGAAGGCCTTCACCTTGGCGGTATCCAGCCGGTCATTTTCCAGGTCGGCCAGGGTGGCGATGAGAAGGATAAAATCCTCGCAGCCCAGGTTGAATTCACTATCCCGGTGATATTCCAGGCAGTTGAGCTTCGTATTGTGGCCGTTGCACCAGCCCAGCTGGAACGGCATGCCGCCGAACATGGCGTCGCCCAGGGCGTCGGCCCCTTCGGCGTTACCCAGCACGTCGTCGTGGGGCACATACACCACGCCGTCGGTGCAGGGGGTGGTGGCCAGGGCCTTGAGCAGACCGCTGACGTCATACCCTTCCACGATGCGGCCATAGGGCTTGAATGCCGGGTCGGTTACAGGCAGGATGTTCATGGGATTCTCCTCCTTCTTACGTTCCATCATCTGATCGATTCATTATGGCGATGATTATGCGCGGCCCTTCGTTCCATCCGGCCCGCACAGCTAAAAAGTATTATATCATTCTCCCTATTTTCTGTCAATCCGCATTCCGGGGGGCGAATCCGATCAATAGATGCGGTAATGGCCGGTCAGCATCAGCAGGCAGAAGAAATACAGGCAGTTATCGTAATACCGCCGGGGCCCCTTGCGCAGGGGCAGGGCGGCGAAGCGGCGCAGCCACTGCCCGGCCTGGTCGCTTTGCCCGGCGATCACCGATGCGGCGCAGGCGGCGGTGATGGCGGTGGGGTGCATGGCGGGCTCGTCGCACCGGGTGCCGTCCAGCAGGCAGGCGCGGTAATTTTCCTCTGGCAGCTGGGTGGCCAGGAAGGTTTGAATGCGGCGGGCCAGATCGGCGTATTCAGGCCGCCGGCCGAACCACAGGCTGTCCAGCCCGATGTTGATCATCACCCGGTACGCGTCGGAATACCAGGGCCAGGGCTTGTCAAACAGCAGGATGGGGGCGCCGTCATAGGCGGCATATTCGGGGCTCAGGCCCGTTACGGGGTGGGCGCTGGCCGCAATGTAGTCCCGGCTGGCCTGGGCAGCCGCCTGCCAGAAGGGCCGGTCCTGCGCGTCGGCGCGGTCGGCAAACAGGGTATAAAAATGGGGCAGATGGTAGCTGGGGTCGCTGATCTCCATGCCGGGCACGAATTTGATCAGGTGATTGTCGGGGTTCCACATGGGCTGGCCCCCAGTCAGCTCCTTCTGATGCACGCAGTGGCGCAGGATCTCCCGGGCGTCCGAAAGATAGGGAAACGCGCCGCCGCTTCCCCAGCGGCCGTGGGCCATCATCAGGGCCATGGCGAAGTATTCCTCCCCGTCCGGGGCGGGGCCTTCGGCGTTGTGCCGCCCGTCGAGCCCCACTGACCAGGCGAAATACCCGGCGTTGGGGCCGTCGCTCAGCAGCATGTAGCGCTTTGAAAAGCGCCACAGCTTATCGAACAGATCCTGCCTGTTCATCTGCACGCACATCATCATGCCGTAGCTCATGCCCTCGGTGCGGGCGTCGTGGTTGCCGGTATCCTCCATGCAGCCGGTGTCGGCGTCCACGTCGTGATAGAATTTTTCCTGCGGGTCAAAGAAGATGGTTTCAAACGCCGCTTCCACCCGGGCGGCGGCGTCCCGATCGCTCACGCCCGCCTGGGCCAGATAATTGGGGTACAGCCCGGTGCGGGCCGCGCCGTCTTGCGTATTCATGCGATTCATCCTTTTCATTCAGCGGATACACACCTTCTGCCGGTACAAAAGCGGCGGGAAGAAGGAATGATAAAAGGCGCTCAGCAGCTGCCGGGTTTCATCGGCGTCCGGGGCGGGGGGAAAGGCCAGGATGCGGTACTCCACCCCGTAGATCCGCGCTTCCACCCCGGTATCGGCCATGCCGTTGCGCAGGTAAAAATCCAGCCTGCGCCGGCGCAGCGCGCGGTCCGCCGCATCGTCGGCGTAATCGGGGTTTTCCGCCTCCAGGATCACGCGGGATGTATCGGACATGGAAGCGCTCAGACGGTGCAGGAAATCCCCGCCCAGGCCCCGGCCCCGCAGGGCGGGCAGCATGGCGAAGTAATCAAACAGGGCATTCCGCCTGCCCTGCGCGTCCCGCAAAAAGGCAAAGAACGCGTAGCCCGCCAACGCCTGATCCTCATACAGCCCCAGGCAGGCGTATTCCCCGCGCAAAAGGCGGCTGTGGATGGCGAACCAGGGCTTTAATTCATCCGGCGGGAAATCTTCCGTCATGCGGGTCAGGTAAATTTGACGGGCCTGGGGGATGGTCAGTGGCGCGATGCTTCGTTCCATGGCGTTACTCCGTGCGCAGGGCCACTACCGGGTCCTTTTTCGCCGCCAGGCGGGAGGGGATCAGCCCGGCAATCAGCGTCAGGACCATCGAAATACACACCAGGATCGCCCCCGCCGCCGGGGGCAGGCCGGCGATGTTGGCGATGCCGGTCAGGCGGTGAATGACGAGGTTGATCACGATCACCAGCAGGAAGGTAACCAGGATACCCAGCACCCCGGCGGCAAAGCCTACGATGAGGGTTTCGGCGTTGAACACCCGGGAAATATCCCGCTTCGACGCGCCGATGGCCCGCAGGATGCCGATTTCCTTGGTGCGCTCCAGCACGCTGATATAGGTGATGATGCCGATCATGATGGAGGACACCACCAGCGAAATGGCCACGAAAGCGATCAGGATGTAGCTGATGGCGTTGATGATGGTGGTGACCGAGGACATCATCAGCCCCACGTAATCGGTGTAATGAATGGCGTCGTCCTCCCCGACGGAGGCGTTGTAGGCGGCGATGATATCGGTGATCCGTTCCTTGGCCTCAAAATTCCGGGGGTAAATGTAAATGGCGGCGGGCCGATCCGCGTCGCTGACGCCCAGGGCCGTCAGGTTTTCTTCCAGGGAACCGGAGGATGCGGCCATGCTGCTTTGGCTGATCATGCGCTTGAGCAGATCCTTCGTGATCATCGACCGGTATGCCGATGGGATCATGCCCTCCTTGATCAGGCCCTGCGCTTCCAGATAGGATAGGAATTCATCCGCCTCCATGCTGTCCAACAGGGCCAGGATCTCCTCCTTCCCGGCGGCAAAGGGCTGGCCGGTGAATACGTCGATGCCGGGATGGGCCAATTGCTCCTGCACGATGGCGCTGTTGGCCACCTGATCAAGCAGGTATTCCATCAATTCCATCCGGTAGCCCACCGCCCCGCTGACCGACGTGGCCACCGCACCGTCGGCGGGCTTCATGATGCCCACCACCTTGATTTCCAGGGCGTTTTGCATTTGGTCCAGCAGAAAATCCGCGTCGTTTCGCCGATCCACCCATTGATCGCCCTGCTTTTCGTAAAAATTGGTGTTGACCATCAGGCGGAACCGCAGGGCCATCATTTCCTCGTAGGTGAATTCCAAATCCTCGCTGTCGATGGGGGTGCCCTGCATCAGCGCTTCGAATTGATCCTTCAATTCGCTTTGATCCTTGAGGCCCAGGCTGTACAGGGTGTAATCGCTCAATTCGCTGCGGGAATTGACGATCAGCACCACCTCGTTCATGCTTTGGGGCATGCGCCCGGCCAGCAGCTCGTACTGCGATTGAAGCAGCGCCGGATTGTCGAGCAGGGGCTCGAACACGTTCAGCCGCCGCATGGTGGCGTTCATCATGGTTTGCTGCATGCCGCCCACGGAGGAGGAGGGCATCATGTTCATCATGCCCGTGGCGTCCAGCACGGTGGAGGGGTTGACCTGCTGGGGCATGCCGTCCGGCGTGATCCGGTACAGGGTCAGGGGCGTATCGTATTCATACTGGATGCCGGTCACCCATTCCTGAATGCCCGCGCCGTCGCTTTCCAGGAAGCGCTTGAAGGCGGTCAGGTTGTTTTCGGTGATGCCGCTCATCCAGGCGCTCATCATGCGGGTCATGCGGTCGCCGGAATACACCTTGCCGCCCGCATGCTCCCGCCTTTCCGTGGACAGGCCCATGATGCTGCTCATCATATCGGTCATATCCATGGTACGCTCATCGATTTCCAGGGGATAGGAGGACAGGGTGTCCTGCTGCACCCGGTCGATATAGCTGTTCACCCCGGCGGACAGGGACAGGATCAGCGCGATGCCGATGATGCCGATGGAGCCGGCGAAGGCGGTCAGCAGCGTGCGGCCCTTTTTGGTCAGCAAATTGTTAAAGGACAGGCCCAGGGCGGTGGTAAAGCGCATGGAGGGCTTTTTCCCCTGCTGATCCCGGGGCGCGCCGGCCGTCGATCCATCCCAGGGGGCGCTGTCGCTGACCACCCGGCCGTCCAGCAGCCGGATCACCCGGGTGGCGTATTGGTCGGCCAGGTCGGGATTGTGGGTCACCATGATGACCAGCTTTTCCCGGGCGATACTTTTCAAAATTTCCATCACCTGCAGGCTGGTTTCGCTGTCCAGCGCGCCGGTGGGCTCGTCGGCCAAAAGGATATCGGGGTCGTTCACCAGCGCCCGGGCAATGGCCACCCGCTGCATCTGGCCGCCGCTCATCTGGTTGGGCTTTTTGCGCAGCTGATCGGCCAGGCCCACCTTTTCCAGCGCCTCGACGGCCCTTTTGCGCCGCTCCTCCCGGCTGACGCCGGACAGGGTCAGCGCCAATTCCACGTTGGCCAGCACCGTTTGATGGGGGATCAAATTATAGCTTTGAAACACGAAGCCCACGGCGTGGTTGCGGTAGGCGTCCCAATCCCCGTCCCGGAATTGCCGGGTGGAGCGGCCGTTGATGATCAGATCGCCGCTGGAATATTGATCCAGGCCGCCGATGATGTTCAGCAGCGTGGTTTTCCCGCAGCCGGAGGGGCCCAGGATGGCGGCAAATTCGCTTTCCCGGAATTGCAGATCGACGCCCCGCAGGGCTTCCACCTTGGCGTCGCCGGCGGCGTAATCCTTCGTGATGTGCTTGAGAGTCAGCATGGCCATGCTCCTTTCGTCCGATGGGCTTTCAGTATACCAGGAAATGTCTGGCAAATCAACCTGTCCCGCGCTTTTCCTGGGCCCGGGGCTGTATTTTCAGCATGCCCCGGCGGGGATAAACGCAAGCATGGCGGAAAAACAAATGGGGGTTTTTCCAGCGCCTGTTTGCCAATTTGTTCCTGCCGGACGGCAGGAAAACGCGCTTGCATGTCGAAATACTGCGCCGATCACTATTATGCATAGGAAAGGATGATGCCCCATGGCAGCCACCTGGCTCAAGGACGCCGTATTCTATGAAATCTATCCGCAATCCTTCAACGATACCAACGCCGACGGCATCGGCGATTTCCAGGGGATCATCGAAAAGCTGGATTACATCAAGGGCCTGGGCTGCAACGCCCTGTGGATCAATCCCTGCTACGATTCCCCGTTCAAGGACGCGGGCTACGACGTGCGGGACTATAAAAAAGTGGCGCCCCGGTACGGCACCAACGAGGATCTGTACCGCCTGTTTGACGAAGCCCACAAGAAGGGCATTCATGTGCTGCTGGACCTGGTGCCCGGCCATACCAGCGAGGAGCACGCCTGGTTCAAGGCCAGCGCCAAGGCTGAGCCCAACGCGTTTTCCAACCGTTATATCTGGACCAACCACTGGTTCATGGGCTGCAAGGATATGCCCTACATCGGCGGCGAAAGCGAGCGGGCGGCCACCTATATCCTGAATTTCTTCAAGTGCCAGCCCGCCCTGAACTACGGCTTTTACCGCATCGACCAGCCCTGGCAATTGCCCACCGATCACCCCGACTGCATCGCCACCCGGGAGGCCATGAAGGATGTGATGCGCTTCTGGCTCAGCCATGGGTGCGACGGCTTCCGGGTGGATATGGCGGCGTCGCTGGTGAAGTACGACGATGAGAGAAAGACCGGCACCTCCGCCGTGTGGCGCAATATCCGGGAAATGCTGGACGAAGAATTCCCCGACGCCGCCATGGTGGCCGAATGGAGCGAGCCCAAGCTGGCCCTGCGCTGCGGCTACGACATGGATTTCTATCTGAACAACCACGGCAACGGCTATTCCACCCTGATGCGGGATTATGATGAGGATACCGATAACAGCTATTTCCGCAAGGACGCCCCCCACCGGGATATCCGCCGGTTCCTGAACGTGTATGAGGATTGGTATGGGGATACCAAGGATCTGGGCTATATTTCCCTCCTCACCTGCAATCACGATACCGTCCGCCCCCGGTTCAACCTGGGGTACGATGAATTGAAGCTGGCCTACGCCTTCCTGTTTACCATGCCCGGCGTGCCCTTCCTGTATTACGGCGACGAGATCGGCATGCGCTATCAGCAGATCCCCACCAAGGAAGGCGGCTATTTCCGCACCGGCTCCCGCACGCCCATGCAGTGGAACGGCGGCAGGAACCTGGGCTTCTCCGACGGCGATGAAAAGGACCTGTACCTGCCGGTGGATCCCAGCGCCGACGCGCCCACCGTGGAAAACCAGGAAACCGATCCCGATTCCTTGCTGCACACCGTAAGGAAGCTGCTGGCCCTGCGGCATCAGGAAACCGATCTGCAGGCCGACGCGGCCTTTGAGGCGCTGTGCACGGAGCAGGACAAGCCCTTCGTGTATCGCCGGGGCGCGCTGCTGCTGGCGGTCAATCCCAGCGGCGAGGCGCTGACCGCCCCGGTTCAGGCCGCGGGCCGGAAAGCGATCTTCACCATCGGCACGGCATCGGCGGCAAACGGCCAATTGACCGTGGGGCCCCAGTCCTTCGTGGTGCTGAAATAACGGAAGGAATGGAGGGAGCGCCGTGGACGCCAACGAATACCAGCGCCTGGCCCTGACCACCCTGAACCCCGCCCTGGGGGAACAGGATGTGCTGATCAACGGGGTCATGGGCCTGTGCGGCGAAGCGGGGGAGGCCATCGACCTGGTGAAAAAACACCTGGCTCAGGGGCATCCCCTGGATCGGGAACGCCTGGCCGGGGAATTGGGCGACGTGGCCTGGTATCTGGCCGAAACGGCCCATGCCATCGGGTATCCCCTGAACGAGATCCTGCAAATGAACATCCACAAGCTGAAGGCCCGCTATCCGGAGGGGTTCCGGACGGAGGATTCGCTGCGCAGGCGGGATGCGGGGGAGGGGGCACGCTGAGGGCGCTGCCCTCAGGCTCCCGCCAGGGAGGGAGCCCTCCCTGGACCCGGCTCTTGCGAATGGGGCAAGTCATATCAATCAAACTTGTGTGTCGCTGAAAAGGGCGAGATACGAAGCGTCGGTCGCTGCCGGGGCGGCCGGCTTTGCCGGCCAGCCGGTGCGTGAACGCACCGGGAAAACGAAGAAAACGGTCAGGAGAAAGCGAGCCTTCTCCTGACCGTTTCTTTCGTTTTCTTGCCCTCGGCAGCTTGCTGCGCGTACCCATAGCTGCTCGCGGACAGCGTTTGTTTATGTCGTGTATTTTCATCGCGGGGGTGGGGTGCAGGGGAATGATTCCCCTGCCGCAGGGTGCGGGGCCGCGGAGGCCCCGCACTTTGGTTTCTTATCACTCGTAACTATCCGCGAAGGGAATGTACACGCCGGTGTTGAACATTTCGCTGATCACCTTGTAGTGCTTGTTCGGTTCCCGCCAGCCGTTGGTGCCCATTTGGTTCCAATCGATGGTACAGTTGGGCAGGGCTTTTTTCAGGGTGCTTTTGAGGGCGGCGATATCCTTGCCCTTCGCGGTGCTTTGATACACCCACAGCCGTTTCAGGGACGTCATTTGGGCGTACAGCTCCGGGTCCTGCACCGGGTTATTGGTGATATTCAGGTCCATCAGGTGGGGGCAGGACAGCAGGGGCTTCACGCTGGCGATCTGGTTGCTGAAGGCCTCCAGATATTCCAGGTCGGGGCAGTTGGCGATGGGGGAAAGATCCTTGATGATATTATTCCGCCCGATGATCAGCACCCGCAGCTTGGGCAGGTATTGCAGGAAGCTCAGATCGTCCACCCGGTTATGGCCGATATCCAGGGCCAGCAGGTTTTTGCAGTACTTCAAAATCTCAAAGTCCGCGCTGGTATGCTCCATGCACTGGTTGTTATGCAGGGTGGAAAAGGCGGTGGCGTCGGTACGGATCAGGTGGGTATTGCGCTCCGGGTGCCGGGGATTGCGGCACTTGATGCTCATGGTCCAGCCGAATTCCACGTTGGGCAGATTTTTTTCCAGCTTTTTGATCTGGCTGGCGTTCACGGTGGTGGCGAACATATCCACCTTTTTCAGGTTGGGCAGCTTTTTCAAAAAAACGATCAGTTCATCCAGGGATTTGGCCTTTGTTTCTCCCAGGTCAACGTATTCGACGTCGGTTTTGACCTTCACGGTTTTCTGAAACGTGATGGTTTCCGCTGCCAGGGCGGTCAGGGGCAGCAGGGCCAAGATAAGGATCAACAGCGCGAAACGCGTGCGCGGCATACGGTCATCTCCTTTTATTGTTTTGGCGCGGCCACGAAATCCTGCACCGCCCCCACGCCTTTCACATAGGGCTTAAGCGAGAAGGGAGTATCCCGCTGGATCTGCTTGAGCACGGTGTTCGCCGCGCCGCCGGTGACCAGGCGGGGCTGATAGGTGTTCATTTCCGTGTCGCCGCTGACGTGGGCGGGAATGATGTTCAATTGGTGGCCCAGGTAATTGTTGTTTTCATCGAAGGTGAAGGTGAATTGGAACAGGGCGGTATACAGGGCCCGCTGCTGCTTGATGCGGGCGTTGCCGCCGAACACGAAATTGCCCAGGGAATAGCAGATGGTGACGCCGTCGGTCACGTCGATGCCCTGCAGCACGTGGGGGTGGTGGCCGATCACGATGTTGCAGCCGTACTGGATGAGCCGGCGGGCGATTTTTTCCTGGGATTGATCCCGCAGCGTGGCGTATTCCGTGCCGCCGTGGAACGTGCCCACGATCACCTGGCAGCCGGCCTTTTTCAGGGCCTGCACCTGGTCCTTGATCAAATCCTGGTTGGCGCCCCAGTAGCGGATCTCCACCCCCAGGAAGCCGATCTTGACGCCGTTTTTGTGGAATACGCAGGTGCGGTGGTACACGTCGTTGGTACCGAACCAATGCACCCCGGCCTTCGTCAGGGTGTTCACGGTATCCTTCATGCCGTTGGCGCCGTAATCCAGGGAATGATTGTTGGCGATGTTGACGCATTCGATGCTGGACTGGGTCAGCACGTTCACAAAACTGACGGGTCCGCGGAAATTATAGGTTTTTTTCACCTTGCCGGAGGCGGAATTGGAAAAGACCCCCTCCAGGTTGGCCACCGTCAGGTCGTCGTGGGCGATGACCGACTGGACCTTTTCAAAAAAATACGTGTAGCCGTTGTTTTTCAGATAACTGTCAAAAGCGGTGTCGGTATCCCGCAGCCGGTCCTCGCTGCCCAGGGTGCAGTCGCCCACGAAGGTGACCACCAGCTGCTTGTTTTCCGCCAAGGCTTCCATGGGCAAAAGAAAAAGAAGCAGCATCACAAAGCCGATCCAGCGCCTGTTCATGCGGTGGGCAGCCCCCTTTCCGATCCAATGATCCGTTCTTATGATATCCGCCCCGGGCATTTTTGTCAACCGACATCCGTATCCGGTGGCGAACAGGGGCCGATCCTCCGCGGCGTATTTTTCTTCCGGGGAAGCGCCGTGGGGGAGGATGCGCCGCCTCGATTCACCCATGAAACATTTGCCTTTTTTACACCTTTATCTATTGACAATCATTTTATTGGAAATTATAATAAACTGTATATTTTTCTGGAAAAAGGAGACCTTTTTCTTATGAGGAAACTGAAGGGATGGCTGGCCGCGGCATCCGTGATGGCGATGCTGGCCGGTTCCGGCGCCGTGTTGGCGGAAGATCAGGCTTTCTCCACGCCGGCCCCTGCCGCGACGACCAGGCCCAGCGTCATCGTGCGGATCGGCGGCACGGCCGTGCCGGCGGTCACAGCGACGCCTGCGGCGAAAATGCCCCTGCTGCCCATCGATTTTTCCGTCGGTAAACAGCCGGTGGAAAGCGCTTATTCCACCACGAAGGACGCCAAAGGCCGCGTGACCGCCTGGCGCTATGAGGATCCCACCATCACGGTGGAGGCCTATTCCGACCGGGTGAAGGCCCGGAACAACAGCATGTTCGGCTGCGATTATTGGGTGGCCACGGTGGAGATCGCGGACGCTTCCCAGCTGCGCACGCTGAGCGAAAAGGGCTTTGACCGGGACGTGCAGACCACCGCCGAAAAGCTGGCCAAGCGGGCCAACGCGGTGCTGGCCATCAACGGCGATTTTTATTCTTTTTCCGGCGAGGGCTATATCCTGCGCCAGGGCAAGGTGTTTTTGGATCTGGTGAACGTGCGCAAGAAGTGGGACGTGCTGCAGATCGACGAGGACGGCGATTTCCACGGCCTGAAAATCCCCAAGCGCGGCACGGTGAAGGATACCATCGACGGCAAGCGGGTGATCAATTCTTTCTATTTCGGCCCCATCCTGGTGGTGGATGGCAAGGTGCAGGAATTTGCCAACGACGCGGAAAAGGCGTCGCAGGATCGCAAGCAGCGCATGGCCATCGCCCAGGTGGGCCCCCTCAAGTACATGTGCATCTGCTGCGCCGGCCCGGTGTATGGCAACGACGGCATGACGCTGCGGGAATTCGCCAATCTGATCGCCCAGCAGAAGGACGTCAAGATCGCCTATAACCTGGATGGCGGCGATTCCACCCGCATGATCTTCCACGGGGAAAAGATCAACGGCAATCGGGAAAAATCCACGTCCAAGCGCGGCATCGTGGATATCATCTATTTCGCGTCCGCGTATGAAGGAAAATAACGCATGAATGGTTTTTACTTCGTTTTGATGCTTACAGGAGCCGTGATCAGCACGGCCCTTTTTGCAGCGCGGCTAAAAAAGGGCGGTAAGCGCCACGCGCTGCTTGCCGCCGTGTGCGCCTGCCTGCTGGGGGCGGTGGGGGCCAAGGCGCTGTATTTCCTGCTGGTGCTGGCCCACGATTGGCCGTCCTACGGCCTGCGGGGGCTGTTTTTATTCGATTATTACCGCTTTTCCTTCTTTGGCGGCTGCCTGGGGGCAGTGCTGGGCGTGATGCTGTACGCCCGTCTGGCGGGGCTGGATAAGCTCGCCTTCCTGGACGCCTTCGCCCCTGCCGGGGCGCTGATGCTGGCCTTCGCCCGGGCCAGCGAATATTTCCTGGACGGGGTGAACATCCCCGGCGAGGAAATGGAAAACCCGCTGTTCCAGCGCTTTCCCTTCGCCGTTATCAACGAGTGGGAGGAATGGTACGCCGCCCTGTTCATGGCGGCGGCGGCGCTGGCGCTTGCGGTATGCCTGGCCGGGCTGATCAGCAAAAAGGAAAGCCGGGTGCCCGGCCTGCGCATGCAGCGCACGGTATTTTATTTGTGCCTGCCCCAGGTGTTCCTGGAAAGCCTGCGCAGCGAATCCATCAAGTGGGGCTTTGTGCGGGCGGAGCAGGTGCTGTGCGCGGTGTGCATGCTTTTCGTGCTGATTTCCCTGTGCCGTGCCGCGCGGGGGATGGGATTCTGGAAAACCTACTGGCCCGTGGCGGTAGACCTGTTGTGCGTGATCGTGATGGTGGGCGTGGAATTCAACCTGGATAAGGTGTTTGTGGATGTATCGGCCACGGTGGATTACGCGGTGATGTGGCTGGCGCTGCTGGTCATTGCCGGGTGCGAATGCTATTGCGTGCGCCGCCGCCTGGCGAAAGCATCCTGAACGAATCCGAACGGCAGGGGAGGGGGAAAGGATGATCAAGGTCGCCTTTTACGACGCGAAGGAATACGATAAGCCCTCGTTTGAGCGCTGCGGCGCTCAGCATGGGGTGCAATTCCGTTTTCTGGAGACTAAGCTGAACCCCGACACCGTGGGCTTGGCCCAGGGCAGCGACGCCGTGTGCGTGTTTGTGAATGATACGGTGAACGCCGCGGTGATCGATCAATTGCACGCCTACGGCGTGAAGCTGATCGCCCTGCGGTCCGCCGGATACAACAATGTGGACGTGCGGGCGGCCTTTGGCAAGGTGCACGTGGTGCACGTGCCGGCCTATTCGCCCTACGCCGTGGCGGAGCACGCCATCGCGTTGCTGCTCACCTCGGTGCGGCGCATTCACAAGGCGTACAACCGCACAAGGGAATTCAATTTCTCCCTGAACGGCCTGACGGGCTTTGATTTTCACGGCAAAACCGTGGGCGTTATCGGCACGGGCAAGATCGGCCGGATCTTCATCGATATCTGCCGGGGCTTCGGCATGAAGGTGATCGCTTACGACCTGTTCCCGGCCCCGGACAGCGGCATCGACTACGTGCCGCTGGATCGGCTGTTTCAGGAAAGCGACATCATTTCCCTGCACTGCCCGTTGACCGACGAGACCCGGCATATGATCGGGGCCGAAGCCATCGGAAAGATGAAAAAGGGCGTGGTGATCGTCAATACCTCCCGGGGCGGGCTGATCGACGCCGAGGCGCTGCTGGAGGGCATCAAGGCCCGGAAGGTGGGCGCGGCCTGCCTGGACGTGTACGAGGAGGAAGCCGACGTGTTCTTTGAGGATCGCTCCGGGCATATCCTCAACGACGACCTTCTGTCCCGCCTGATTTCCATGCCCAATGTGATCGTTACCTCCCACCAGGCGTTTTTGACGGAGGAGGCGCTGAACAACATCGCCGAAACGACGGTGGGCAACATCCTTTCCTACTTCCATAACGACGGCATCTGCGATAACGAATTGTGCTATCGCTGCGGCAGCATCGAGCGGTGCAAAAAAGAGCGAAAAGAAAGATGTTTCTAATTTCAAAAACAGGGTGCCGAATCGGACGTTCGGCACCCCTTGGCCCTGAAAAGAGGGCCTTTTTTATATTTGCTCGAAAACGATCTTTTCCCCGTCCATCTTCATACGGACCGCGCCGCCCAGGTGGATTTCCCCGGCGATGAGCTTTTCGGACAGGGAATCCTCGATGGTGCGCTGGATCACCCGGCGCAGGGGGCGGGCCCCGTACTGGGGATCGAAGCCGGCCTGGGCCAGGTGGGTCACCACGTCGTCGCCGTACTGCAGGGCGATATCCCGCTCCTGAAGGCGCTTGGCCACCTGGGATAGCATCAGGCTGGCGATGGCTTCGATGTCCTTCTGCTCCAGCTTGTGGAACACGATGATCTCATCCACCCGGTTCAGGAATTCGGGGCGGAACACCGATTTGATGTCGCTGAGCACCTTTTCCCGCATGCGCTCGTAATCCATGGCGTCGGCCATGCCGCCTCCAAAGCCCATGCTGCCCCGCTGGGCCGATTGGGCGCCGGCGTTGCTGGTCATCACGATGATGCAGTTTTTGAAGCTGACCACCCGGCCCATGTTGTCGGTCAGGCGGCCGTCCTCCAGGATCTGCAGCAGCATGTTGAATACGTCGGGGTGGGCCTTTTCCACTTCGTCAAACAGCACCACCGAATAGGGCTTGCGCCGCACGGCCTCGGTCAGCTGGCCGCCCTCCTCGAAGCCCACGTAGCCGGGGGGCGAACCCACCATGCGGCTGACGGTGTGCTTTTCCATGTATTCGCTCATATCCAGGCGGATCAAGGCGTCCTCGTCGCCAAACATGGCTTCGCCCAGCGCCCGGCACAATTCCGTTTTGCCCACGCCTGTGGGGCCCAGGAAAATGAAGCTGCCGATGGGGCGCTTGGGGTCCTTCAGCCCGGCCCGGGCCCGGCGGATGGCCCGACTGACGGCGGATACCGCCTCGTCCTGGCCGATCACCCGCTTGTGCAGGATCTCCTCCAGGTGCAGCAGGCGCTCCGATTCCTCCTCGGTCATTTTTTTGACCGGGATGCCCGTCCATCCGGCCACCACCTGGGCGATATCCTCCTCGCCCACGGTGTCCTTGGCGGCGGATTTCTGCCGCTCCCAGGCGGCGCGCTTTTCGTCGATCTCGGCCCGCAGGGTATGCTCCTGATCCCGCAGAGCGGCGGCCTTTTCATAGTCCTGCTTATCAATGGCCTCCCGCTTTTCCCGCAGCACGCTTTCCAGTTCCTTTTCCTGGGCTTTCACGTCCGGCGGGGCGGTGAAGGCGTGGATACGCACCCGGCTGGCGGCCTCGTCCATCAGGTCGATGGCCTTGTCGGGCTGGAACCGATCGGCGATGTACCGGCCGGACAGCTTCACCGCCGCTTCCAGCGCCTCGTCGGTGATGCGCACCTTGTGATGGGCCTCGTATCGATCCCGCAGGCCCTTCATGATGGCCAGGGTCTCTTCCTCGCTGGGCTCGTTGACGGTGACGGGCTGGAACCGGCGGGCCAGGGCGGCGTCCTTTTCGATGTGCTTGCGGTACTCGTCCAGGGTGGTGGCGCCGATGCACTGAAGCTCCCCCCGGGCCAGGGCGGGCTTGAGGATGTTGGCGGCGTCCATGCTGCCCTCGGCCTTGCCCGCGCCGATGATGTTCTGCAGCTCGTCGATGAACAGGATCACGTCGCCCCGCTTTTTAACCTCGTCCAGGGTGTTTTTCAGCCGCTCTTCAAATTCGCCCCGGTATTTGCTGCCGGCCACCATGCTGCCCATATCCAGAGAAATGATTTTTTTGTCGGCCAGCGTTTCGGGCACGCTGCCCTGCTGGATGCGCTGGGCCAGGCCTTCCGCCACGGCGGATTTGCCCACCCCCGGCTCGCCGATGAGCACGGGGTTGTTTTTGGTGCGGCGGGAGAGGATCTGCACGATCCGCTCGATCTCGTTGGCCCGGCCGATCACCGGGTCCAATTCGCCCTTTTCGGCGGCCAGCGTCAGGTCGCGCCCGTATTTTTTCAGGGCGGAGTCGCCGTCGCCCTCCCCGGCGTCCTGGGGCTTTCCTTCCTTGCTGCCGTTGCCCAGGGCGGATTGCACGCTGTGGCGCAGGCGGTCGATATCGCAGCCCATGCCGGTGAGCACCCGCATGGCCACGCTTTCATTGTCGCTGAGCAGCGCCAGCCAGAAATGCCCGGCGGTAACGTAGGGCTGGCCCAGGCGCTGGGCCTCCCGGATGCTGGTTTCCATGATTTTTTTGACCCGGGGGGTCAGCTCCAATTGGGAGGGGGCATGATCCCCGGTGCCGGTGATCTGCTTCACCGCTTCGATCACCGTTTCGGTGATCACGTTGTCCGGCAGGGCCGGGGCGTCGCTGCGGGCCTCCTTCAGCAGGCCGATCAAAAAATGCTCGGTGCCCACGTAGGCGTGGCCCAATTCCACGGCGCTGTGCTGGGCGGCGGCGATGACCCGCTGGGCCCGTTCGTTGAATCTTCCGAAAATTGCCATTTACGCATTTCCTCCATTGATGGCGCGGCGAATGATCTCGCAGCGGTAAGCGTCTGTTTCCTTGGGGGACAGGGATATGCCGGCGGCCTTGACCACGTGGGCCGGCTGGGCCAGGGTGAGCAGGCGGTCGCAGGTTTCCACCGTCAGGGGCAGCTTTTCCATGGCCGCGCCCAGGCGCAGGTTGCTCCAATGCACCATGAATTCCTTCACGGCCATCCGGCGGGCGTTGGCGCACAGGCCGTAGGAGCGGAACAATTGATCCTCGAAGGCCACGCTATCCTTTTCCCAGGTCTTTTCCCGCAGGGCCTGCTCCATTTCGGCGATTTGGTGGGCCAGGGCGGTCACGGTATCGGCGATCTCCTTTTCCGTGCGGCCCAGGGTGACCTGGTTGCTCAGCTGGTACAGATTGCCCTGGGCCTCGCTGCCTTCGCCGTAGATGCCCCGGATGGTCAGGCCGATCTTGGCGGCCAATTGGTTCACCTTGCCCATTTGCTTGAGGATGGTCAGCATGGGCAGATGCAGCATCATCGACGCCCGCATGCCGGTGCCGGTGTTGGTGGGGCAGGCGGTCAGGTAGCCCAATTGATGATCGAAGGCGAAGGACAGGCGCTTTTGCAGCGCGTCCTCGATGGAGAAGGCGTTTTCCGCGGCCTCGCTCAGGTTTTCGCCGGGGGCGAAGGCCTGGATGCGCAGGTGGTCCTCCTCGTTCATCATGACCGAGATCTTTTCGTCGTCCCGGATCAGCACGGCGGCGTTTTCCTCGTTTTTCAACAGGTCGGGGCTGATCAGGTGGCTTTCCACCAGGGCTTTTTTCTCATTGTCCTCCATGCCGCGCAGGGGCATGAAGGTGTAGATTTCCGGCAGCTCCCGCAGGGCGTCCAGGGTGCGCTGCACGCACTGCTCCCCTTGGCCGGGGGTGATGCGGGGGCTGAAGGGCAGATCCTCGTAATTCCGGGCCAGGCGCACCCGGGAGGAAAGAACGATGCCGCTCATGCCTGCCCCTCCTTTTCGGCGGTCAGGGCCCGCAATTGATCCCGCAGCAGGGCCGCCTCCTCAAAATTTTCCTCCGCCACGGCGGCTTCCATCCGGGCGCGCAGCTCCTCCCGGCGGTTCAGCAGCTCCTGCTCCGCCTCGGTGGCGGCGGGGCGGCGGCCGGCGTGCTGGGCCCGGCCCTGCACCCGGGTGATCAGGGGCGTCAATTCTTTGCGGAACGCCTGGTAGCATTCGGCGCAGCCCAGCATGCCGCTTTTCTGGAACTGGGCGTAGGTTTCCCCACAGCGGGGGCAGGTGATATCCGGCGATTTCTGCTTCTGGGCCATGCCGGCCAAAATGGCGGCCAGAACGGCCTGCATTTCCCCGGCCTGGTATTTTTTCAGGCAGTCCCGGCACAAATGGCGGGTGGTGGATTCGCCGTTTACCACGGTGGTGATCATTACTTCCGCCTGTTTCAATCCGCATTCTTCACAAAGCATCATGGGCCATGATTCCTTTCGATGATTCCTGTTTGATTTATTCTATGCGTTTCAGTCGTTTTCCGTTTGCTTGGCGTGCTGCTGAGCCACGGTGAGCAGCATGCACTTGAGGATCTTGGCCCGGGTAACGTCCTTCACCGCCTCCGGCATGGGCCCGGCCAGGGCCTGGGGCGATACGGCCGCGGCCATCAATTGGGCCTGGGCCACGGTGACCAGCTTTCGTTCCGCCAGTTGGGCGCAGAGCACCTGGGCCGATTGGGCGTTGATGCTGTCGCCGATGCGCTCGTTGAGCAGGTAGCTCAAATGGTCGGTGGAGCTTTGCCGAACCCGTACGATGCGGATGTAGCCACCGCCCCCCCGCTGGGAGGAGGTGACGTAGCCATGATCGGGGGTGAAGCGGGTGGCCAAAACATAATTGATCTGGGATGGGGCGCAGTGGAAGTACTCCGCCAGCTCGTTGCGCTTGAGCTCAACCTCCGGCTGGTCCTCCTGGAGCATGGTTTTGATAAAGGCTTCGATGGTGTCGCTTAATCGCATAATGATCCCTCCTGGGAGATTGTCTTTCTTTGACCATTTTGATTATAGCATCTTTTTTTCGTTCGCGCAAGCACCTTCGCAGGATTTTTTCGATCGATCCGCCGGGGCGGGCCTCGCAAGGTGCTTCGCTTCGGGACGCAATGGAACAAAGCGAAACGCTATCGCCGTTTCGATGGGGCCGACGAAGTTATCATGCGCCGGGGAAAATGGGCTTATGCCGCCGGGGAAAACGTAAAATTTTTGGAAAGACCGCGGGGGATCGTTGCGCCTCGTTCGGGGATATGCTACAATAAAACGCAAACGAAGGAGGAAGCGATCGTGCGACGGATATTATCGATTGTATTGCTTTTGTCGCTTTTGATGCCCGCCGGGCTGGCGGAGGGCTGGGTGGTGGTGGAGGATGACGACGTGTTCCCCGATCGGATCGCCCAAGCCCAGGTGCTGATGCGGAATATGACGCTGGAGCAGAAGATTTGGCAATTGCTGATCGTGACGCCGGAGGCCCTGACGGGGGAGAAGATCACCTCCACCCTGGGGAAAACCAACGTGCTGGCCGATCGGCCCGTGGGCGGCGTGGTGATCTTCGGGCAGAATATCGTATCGGAAAAGCAGCTGAAAACCCTGATTTCGAAGCTGCAAAGCCAATCGGCCGCCGCCGGGGGCCAGCCGCTGCTGATCGCCGTCAGCGAGGAGGGCGGCGCCTATTCCCGGGTGGCCAACAAATTGGGCTACCCGCTGCAGATGTCCGCCCCGGAGGTGGGCATCCGGCGGGACGCGACCAACGCCTACGCCACCGGCCAAAGCATCGGCGCGTATTTGAAGCCCTTCGGCATCAATTTAGATTTTGCCCCCGTCAGCGACGTGGTGACGGCGGATGATTCCTGGATTCAGGAACGCACCTACGGGGCTGACCCCGCCCGCACGGCGGAAATGACCGTGCAGATGGCGGCGGGCCTGCGCAGCGAGGGCATCGTGCCATGCTTTTCCCATTTTCCGGGCCAGGGCAGCATCAACGGCAATTTGAACAACCGGGAAGTGGTCAACGCCCGGCCACTGGCGGAGATGCGTGGCGCCGATTGGGTGCCGTTCCGACAGGCCATCGCCGCCCAGGCTGAAATGATCATGGTGTCCCACGCCCCCAGCAAGGCGGCGGGGGATGGGCTGCCGGCCAGCTTGTCGCCCATCGTGATCACCCAATGGCTGCGGGAGGAATTGGGCTTCACCGGCGTGGTGATCACCGATTCTTTGCGCATGGGGGCCATCACCAGCGCCTATAAGCCCGGCCAGGCGGCGGTGCGGGCCCTGCAGGCGGGGGCCGATCTTCTGCTGCTGCCCACCGACGCCGACGCGGCGGTGAACAGCATCCTGAAGGCCATCGACGCCGGGGAACTGACGGTGGAGCGGATCGACGAAAGCACCGCCCGGGTGCTGGCGCTGAAGATCGAAAGGAATATCATTCAATAAGTCCACGAAAATGAAGGCCGTGAGGGGATGATCGCTCGTTCCCTTCACGGCCTTTTTACAATGTAGGGTATCATCCATTCGAAAAAGCAGGGCGTATGAATGCTTGGAAAACCGGGTAATGTCAGCGATTTTCAGGCGGGCGGATGATATCCGCCCCTACGGAGAATGATTGTTTTTGCGGGTTTATGCTGTAAGCTGGATTAAATAAAGAATAAACCAAGTCATGATCAAAGAATCAATGTAGATATTCCATTGAATATATTTTTGCGGCTTTCTCGGAAGGGGGTGTGGGGGAAACCCGCTCTTGGCCTTCCAAAGAGCGGTTTCCCCCACGTTTCGTTAACACTTTTTTATTCTCTGCCCTTCACCATGGTAAGGGCGATGCGCTTTTTCTTTTCATCCACGCTGACCACCCAGACCTTCACGATATCGCCCACCTTCACCACCTCGGAGGGGTGCTTGATGAAGCGATCGGCCATGCGGGAAATGTGCACCAGGCCGTCCTGATGGACGCCGATATCCACGAACGCGCCGAAATCGATCACGTTGCGCACGGTGCCGGTCAATTCCATGCCGGGCGTCAAATCCTTCATGTCCAGCACGTCGGTGCGCAGAACGGGCTTGGGCAGTTCGTCCCGGGGGTCGCGGCCGGGCTTTTGCAATTCATTGACCACGTCGTTCAGGGTGGGCAGGCCCAGGCCCAGTTCGCCGGCCAGTTTTTCCATGCCGTATTCCCGGGCCTTTTGGGCGATGCCGGGCACGCCGCCGTTTTTCACGTCCTTCAGGGCAAAGCCCAGCTTGTCCAGCAGGGCCTTGGCGGCGTCGTAGCTTTCGGGGTGCACGGCGGTGGCGTCCAGGGGGTTTTTGCTGTCCATTACCCGCAGGAAGCCGGCGCACTGCTCAAAGGCCTTGGGGCCCAGCTTGCTCACCTTTTTCAGGGCGGCCCGGGAAGCAATGCCGTTTTCCTCCCGGTAAGATACGATGTTTTTGGCCAGGGCGGGGCCGATGCCCGCTACGTGGGACAGCAATTCCGCGCTGGCGGTGGATACTTCCACCCCCACGGCGTTGACGCACTGCTCCACCACCCCGTCCAGGGCGGCGGTGAGTTCATTCTGCTTCAAATCGTGCTGATACTGGCCCACGCCGATGGCCGTGGGGTCGATCTTCACCAGCTCCGCCAGGGGGTCCTGCATGCGTCGGGCGATGGAGACGGCGCTACGCTGGGTCACGTCAAAATCGGGGAA
>JAFUXH010000124.1 GCA_017470945.1 Clostridia bacterium
AGAACACGCCCTTCATGGTGGAGACGCCCGTGGCGAACAGACCGGTCAGAATCGTGCCCAGCGCGCCGCAGACCCCGTGAACGGAGATCGCGTCGACGGGATCGTCGATCTTGACCACTTTATCGAAGAATTCCACCGCCAGCACCACCGCGAAGCCGCAGCAGATACCAATCACCGCCGCGCCGAAGGGGTTCACCGCGTCGCAGCCCGCCGTGATGCCCACCAGCCCGGCCAGGGCGGCGTTGAAGGTCATTGATACGTCGGGCTTGCCGTAGCGCAGCCAGGTGAAGATCATGGTGACCAGGGTCGCCAGCGCCGCGGCCAGGTTGGTATTGAAGAACACCAGCCCGGCGGATATGATCAGGTCGTCGCTGTCCATGCCCACGGTGGAAGCGCCGTTGAAGCCAAACCAGCAGAACCACAGGATGAACACGCCCAGGGCGGCGATGGACAAATTGTGGCCCAGGATGGCCTTGGGCTTTCCATCTTTGCCGTACTTGCCAACGCGGGGGCCCAGCATCTTCGCCCCGATCAGGGCGCACACGCCGCCCACCATGTGCACCGCGGTGGAACCGGCAAAATCATGGAAGCCCATCTGCGCCAGCCAGCCGCCGCCCCAGATCCAATGCCCGCTGACGGGGTAAATGAACAGGGAAATGGCGGCGGAATACACGCAGTAAGCGGAAAACTTGGTGCGCTCCGCCATGGCGCCGGATACGATGGTGGCGCTGGTGGCGCAAAACACCGTCTGGAAAATGGCGTAGGCCCACAGCGGCACCCCGGCGGGCAGAACGCCGGCATAGTCCTTCATGATGAAGGGATCGATCCAGCCGAAGAGCGCCGTGCCGCTGCCGAACATGATGCCAAAGCCGATCAGCCAGTAAAGCGGCGTGCCGATGCAGAAATCCATCAGGTTTTTCATCAGGATGTTGCCGGTGTTCTTGGCCCGGGTGAAGCCGGCCTCGCACATGGCAAAGCCCGCCTGCATGAAGAAAACCAGGGCCGCGCCCAGCAGTACCCAAATGGTGTTCGCGGGAGAATACGTCATCCTTCTCACTTCCGTTTCCGTAAAATTCCCAACAAAAAAGGCGCCGGGTGCGATCAGCACACCCTTGCGCCTTGTTGGAATGATGGCATTTTAGAGCGGGTTTTCGGTTTTGTCAAGGGGCAGAACAATCAAAAAACATTTAAGTGCCGCTTGCCCCATAGTTGCTCAGCACCCGGGCGGAGGGGTCGTCCACGTCGCAGCCGGGCCAATCCCTGTTGGGCATCCAGTAATCGGGGATCATGGCGGCCTGGCCGGGGTAGAATTGCTCGAACAATTCCCGGTACAGCAGGCTTTCCTTGGTGAAGGGGCGATGATACGCATATTTCGCCGCTTTTTCCGTGAATTCCCTGTCGGTATAGGTCCTTTCCGCCAGGGCTTTCAGGTCGTTGACCATAGAGTGGCCCACAGCATCGGAAAAGGCCGCCTTCTGCCGCCATAAAATCTCGTCCGGCAGGATGTGATCATCGGCGAAGGCCTTGCGGATCAGATACTTGCCCATGTTGTGCCGGTTCATTTTCAATTCCGGATCGATGCTCATGGCGTAGCGCACGAATTTCAGATCGCCGAATGGCACCCGGGCCTCCAGGCTGTTGACGGAAATGCAGCGGTCGGCCCGCAGCACGTCGTACACGTGCAATTCCCGGATGCGCTTTTCCGCCTCCTCCTGGAACGCGGCGGCGGAAGGGGCGAAATCAGTATACTTGTAGCCGAACAGCTCGTCGGAGATCTCCCCCGTCAGCAGCACCCGGATATCGGTGTGCTCATGGATCCACTTGCACACCAGGTACATGCCGATGGAGGCGCGGATGGTGGTGATATCCCAGGTGCCCAGCAATTCCACCACCGTCGGCAGGGCGTCGATCACATCCTTTTCGGAAATGATGACCTCGGTGTGGTCGCTGCCGATGTAATCGGCCACCTTCCGGGCGTATTTTAAATCAATGGCGTCGATATCCATGCCGATGGCGAAGGTGCGGATGGGCTTATGCAGCAGCTTTTGCGCGATGGCGCAGACGAGCGACGAATCCAGCCCGCTGGACAGGAGGAAGCCCACCGGCGCGTCGGCGTCCAGCCGCTTTTCCACCCCGTCCATCAGCAGCCGGCGTAATTTAGCGCAGACCTCCTCCTCCGTTTTCATGGTGAAATAGCCCACGTAGGCGGGGTCGGCATAGCGGATGAACTGCCCATCCATCCAGTAATGCCCCGGCGGGAAGGGCAGGATGTGTTCGCACAGGCCCATCAGGTTTTTGGGCTCGCTGGCGAAGGCCCACTCCCCGTCCGGCAGCCTGCCGTAATACAGGGGCCGGATGCCGATGGGGTCCCGGGCGGCGATCAGCCGTTCCTTTTCCCCATCGTAGAGCAGCAGGGCAAATTCCGCGTCCAGGGTCTTGAACATTTCCACGCCGTATTCGCGATACAGGGGCAGCAGGATCTCGCAGTCGGACTGACTTTGCAATTCGTACTTGGAAAGCAGCCGATCCCGCAGGGGCCGGAAGCCGTACAATTCGCCGTTGCACACCACCGCGTCGTGATCCAGGCGGAAGGGCTGCATGCCCCGCTCATCCAGGCCCATGATGGCCAGGCGATGAAAGCCCAGATAGCCGATGGGGATTTCCTCGAATCTTGTCATGTCCGGCCCGCGGGAAACGGTTCTGTCAAAGCAGGCTTTCAGGGTATCCGCCGGGATCGATTTGCTGGTCACGCCGAAAATGGAACACATAAAAGGCACCTCCGTTATTGGGCAGCTTTCGTCTCTGATATTTCAGGACGAAGGCCGCCGCTCCGTGGTGCCACCTGATTTGCTTCTCTTTCCGGGCTCTATCAAGCCCCGGCGATTGTAACGTGCCGCCCGTCACGCCGCCCCTACTTGCCTTTTCGGCGTTCAGTTTGGGCTTGGAAGGGTTCTTCGCCTGATCCGTCATACGGTATTCCCATCGCCAACCGCTCTCTTGGATGCCCGAAAATCAGGTTACTTTTCTTCCGCGTCGCTTTGCTGTGAAATTTGAACGGATTGTAGCACCGGGGACGTTTGATTGTCAACCCCGAAAACAATCAAAAAACAATACAATGCGAGAACAATTCACCCCCTTGACAGGAAAAAAACGCGGTGGTAACATTTTTGCAGTAAGGCAAGGGAGCCTGGTCCGTCCGGTTCCCTCGCCCTTTTTATTTTGTGAAGGAGGCTGTTCATCGTGAGTAAGTTCAGCAAGGAAGACGTCATCCGCATGGTGCGCGAAGGCGACGTGGAGTTTATCCGCATGCAGTTTACCGATATTTTCGGCCAGCTGAAAAACGTGGCCATCACTGCCAGCCAGATCGAAAAGGCCGTCAACAACGAAATCATGATCGACGGAAGCTCCATCGAGGGCTTTGTGCGCATCAACGAAAGCGACCAGTACCTGCGCCCCGATCTGGATACCTTCGCCATCCTGCCCTGGCGGCCCCAGCACGGCAAGGTGGCCCGCCTGATCTGCGATGTGTACAACCCCGACGGCACGCCCTTTGCCGGCGATCCCCGGGGGGTGCTCAAGAAGGTGCTGAAAAAGGCGGCGGACATGGGCTATTCCTTCAACGTCGGCCCTGAAATGGAATTTTTCCTCTTCCAGACCGACGAGCAAGGCCGCCCCACCACCTTAACGGGCGACGAAGCGGGCTATTTCGACCTGGGCCCCCTGGATCACGGCGAAAGCACCCGGCGGGAAATCTGCATGAGCCTGGAGCAGATGGGCTTTGAGATCGAGGCCAGCCACCACGAGGTGGCCGCCGGCCAGCACGAGATCGATTTCAAGTACGCCGACGCCCTGACCGCCGCCGACAACATCATGACCTTTAAATTGGCCGTCAAGACCCTGGCCCAGAAAAATGGCCTGCACGCCACCTTCATGCCCAAGCCCGTCTTTGGCATCAACGGCAGCGGCATGCATACCAACATGAGCCTGTTCAAGGACGGCAAGAATGTATTCGCCGATCCTTCCGACAAGCGGGGCCTTTCCAAGGAAGCCTATGCCTTTATCGCCGGCATCCTGGCCCACGTTCGCGGCATGGCGGCCATTACGAACCCCCTGGTCAACAGCTACAAGCGCCTGGTGCCGGGCTATGAAGCCCCCTGCTACCTGGCCTGGAGCGCCAGCAACCGCAGCGCCCTGATCCGCATTCCCGCCGCCCGTGGCATGGGCACGCGGGTCGAGCTTCGCTGCCCCGATCCAAGCTGCAACCCCTACCTGAATATGGCGGTGTGCCTGGCCGCGGGCCTGGACGGCATCGAAAAGGGCCTGACCCCGCCGGACGAAATCACCGAAAACATCTTTGCCATGGATGCCGCCACCCGGGAAGCGAAGGGCATCAAATCCCTGCCCGGCACGCTGCGGGAGGCCGTCGATTGCCTGAAGGAGGATGCAGTGATCTGCGCCGCGCTGGGCGAGCATGTATTGTTCCAGTATGTGGAAGGCAAGGAAAAGGAATGGGACGCCTACCGCACCCACGTGAGCAAATGGGAGATCGATCGATATATCGTGATGTATTGACAGGCGCAACGGCCCGCTGCGGCCCAAAGGGACGCGGATGCGCAAGGCATGGACGCGGAGAAAGGAGGGAGAAGGCATGGCAAGGATTGTGATCGCATCGGCGCAGGAGGAAAACCGCACACAGTTACATCGTCTGCTTTCTTCCTCCGGCTTTTCCGTATTCCGCTGCTGCGCGTCGGGCAGCGAGCTGCGCCGCACCATCAACGAATGCGAGGATGGCATCGTGGTGCTGATGGGCGCGCTGCCGGACTGCAAACCGGACGAATTGCAATGGGATTACGGCGACCGGGTGCAGATCCTGTTGATCGGCAAGCCCGCGCTGCTGGAAAGCTGCGAATCGCCGGAAATCTTCCATCTGCCGCTGCCGCTTTCCTCCCAAGCGCTGGTGGGGGCGGTGGAAATGCTGACCCAGCTGCACCAAATGCGCCTGCCCAAGCGCACGGGCGAGGACAAGCAAATCGTCGAACAAGCCAAACGCCTGCTGATGCAGCGGCACGGGATCACCGAGCCGGAGGCCCACCGGGCGCTGCAGCAATACGCCATGCGGCACGGCATGAAAATGCGCGATTACGCGGCGCAGGTCATCATGCTATCAAAAGACGCGAAGATGAGCGATCACAGCGCGGGAGCGGCCAATCTCGGTTCCCATGAGGGCCCGAGCGGTGCAAATAAAGCGCAGCAGCGCGACCATAGCGAATCGAGGAGATAGATGGATGAAGGATCGACAGTATCCGTTGTATCACGAAGCATTGGAGCATGAAAGCTGCGGCGTGGGCGCCATCGTGGATTTGAGCGGCAAAGCCACCCACCGCACGGTGGATCAGGCGCTGTCCATCGTGGAAAGGCTGGCCCATCGGGCCGGCAGCGACGCCCTGGGCACCACCGGCGACGGGGTGGGCATCATGACCCAGCTCCCCCACGGCCTGTTTGCCGCCTGGGCCCAGGAGGAGGGCATCGCTCTGGGCGAGCCCGGGGATTACGGCGTGGGCATGTTCTTTCTGCCGGAGGACGAGGTGGGCGTGCAAAATATCTGCCGCATTTTTGAGCAGCTGGCATCATCGGAAGGCATCCGGGTTTTGGGCTGGCGGAACGTGCCCTGCCACCCCGCCCAGCTGGGGGCCGGGGCCCGGCGCACCATGCCCCGCATCCGGCAGTGCTTTCTGAAACGCCCTGAAAAGACAGCCGCCGGCGCGGATTTTGACCGGCGGCTTTATGTATTGCGCCGGGTATTTGAAAAGCAGGATACCGATACCTACATCTGTTCCCTGTCCTGCCGCACGATCGTTTACAAGGGCATGATGCTGGTGGGGCAATTGCGGTCCTTCTATGACGATCTGCAGGACGTGCGTTACTGTTCGCGGATGGCCATGGTGCATTCCCGCTTTTCCACCAACACCTTCCCCTCCTGGAGCAAGGCCCATCCTCAAAGGTGCCTGCTTCACAACGGCGAAATCAACACCATCCGGGGCAACCACGACCGCATGAAGGCAAGGGAAGAAACCATGCGGTCCTTCGTCATGGGGGATGAAATGCGGCGCGTGCTGCCCGTGGTGACGGAGGGCGGCAGCGACAGCCAGATGCTGGATAACACCATTGAGTTTCTGCACATGAACGGCCTGCCCCTGTCCCTGGCGGGGATGATCCTGCTTCCCGAGCCCTGGCAGGGGCAAAAGCAGCAAACGCCCTGGCGGGACCTGTACCGCTATTACGCCACCATGATGGAGCCCTGGGACGGCCCGGCGGCGATCCTGTATTCCGACGGCGATACCGTGTGCGCCTCCCTGGACCGAAACGGCCTGCGCCCCCTGCGCTGCGCCCTGACGGACGATAAGCGGCTGATCCTCTCCTCCGAGGCGGGGGTGCTGTTTGAGGAAAACGCCCACATCCTGCGCCGATGGAAGCTGAAATCCGGCGACGTGCTGGAAGCCAATCTGCGCACCGGCGAATTGCTGGAAAGCGAAGCGCTCAAGACCCGCTATGCCCAGGAAAAGCCCTATGGGGAATGGATACGCCATCTGATCGGCCTGAACGATCTGCCCAAGGCGCCGGAAGTGGAAAAAGCCCTGACGGAAGCGCGGCGGATCAAACTGTGCACGGCCTTTCACTACACCCAGGAGGACGTGCAGCAAATCCTTTTGCCCATGGCGAAAACAGGCGCGGAGCCCATCGTGTCCATGGGCGCGGACGAGCCCATCGCGGCCCTGTCGAAAACGTACCCTTCCCTGTTCGATTATTTCAAGCAGCGCTTCGCCCAGGTGACCAACCCGCCCATCGACGCGATGCGGGAGGAAATCAAAACCGATTGCTCCATCTATATCGGCGACGATGGAAACCTGTTGGGGGAAGGCCCGGACAACTGCACCGTGCTGGAACTGCCCTCCCCCGTGCTGACCAAAGAACAGCTTGCCCGCATCCGAGGCCTTGATCATCCGGCCTTCTCCGTGCGAACGGTGTCGCTTCTATATAAACAGGAAACCGGCCTCCGCCCCGCGCTGGATGCCTTCTTTTCCGCCTGCGACCGGGCATGCCGGGACGGGATCAACATTCTGATCCTGTCCGACCGGGGCGTGGATGAAAACCATTTGCCCATTCCGTCGCTGCTGGCCGTATCCGCCCTGGAGCAGCATTTGATCCATAGGAAAAAGCGCACGGCGGTATCTGTGATCCTGGAAAGCGGCGATCCCCGGGACGTGCATCACCTGGCGCTGCTCATTGCCTACGGGGCCCGGGCGGTGAACCCCTATCTGGCCCACGACTGCATCAAATCCTTGTGCGAAAAGGGGCAAATCGGCAAACCGGCTGATCAAGCCATCGCCGATTATAACCGGGCGCTGACGGCAGGCGTGCTGAAAATCGCCTCCAAGATGGGCGTTTCCACCCTGCAGGCCTATCAGAGCGCCCAGCTGTTTGAAGCCGTGGGCCTGGATGGGCAATTGGTGGAATCGTATTTTACCAACACGCCCTATGCCCTGGGCGGTACGGATTTAGGCCGGTTGGAGGCGGACAGCCGATATCACCACAGGGCCGCATTTGCCGGTTTGTCTGCCGGCCTACCCAGCGTCGGCGTGCACAAGCTGCGCATGGGAGAAGGGGCAGAGGAGCATCTGTATGCCCCCGAAGCCATCCATCTGCTGCAGCAGGCCGTTTGGACGAACAGCAAAGATCTGTTCGATCAATACGCCGCCCGGGTGGAAAACGAGGGGCCCCGCACCATCCGATCCATGCTGACCTTCGATTACGACGCCTGCCGGGAGATCCCGTTGGATCAGGTGGAAAGCGCGGCGGAAATCGTGAAGCGCTTCCGCACCGGGGCCATGAGCTACGGCTCCATTTCCCGGGAGGCCCATGAGTGCATGGCCCAGGCCATGAACCATCTGGGCGGCAAAAGCAACAGCGGCGAGGGCGGCGAATTGCCCGAGCGCTTCGGCACAAGCCTCAATTCCGCCATTAAGCAGGTGGCCTCCGGGCGCTTTGGCGTGACGCGGGAATACCTGCTGTCCGCCCAGGAAATTCAAATCAAAATGGCCCAGGGGGCCAAGCCCGGGGAGGGCGGCCATCTGCCCGGGGCCAAGGTAACGGAAAGCGTGGCGAAAACCCGCTGCTCCACCCCCCGCATTTCCCTGATCTCCCCGCCGCCCCACCACGATATTTACTCCATCGAGGATTTGGCCGAATTGATCTATGACCTGCAGTGCGCCAATGAGCAGGCCAAGATCACGGTGAAGCTGGTCAGCTCCTCAGGCGTTGGCACCATCGCCAGCGGCGTGGCGAAGGCCGGGGCCGGCGGCATCCTGATTTCCGGCGGCGAGGGCGGCACCGGGGCGGCGCCCATGAGCAGCGTGCACCACGCGGGCCTGCCCTGGGAAATTGGCTTAGCGGAGGCCCATCAGGTATTGTGCCGCAATCGGCTGCGCCAGAAGGTGACGCTGGAAACGGATGGAAAACTGATGACCGGCCACGACGTCATGGTGGCGCTGCTGCTGGGCGCCGAGGAATTCGGCTTCGCCACCGCGCCGCTGGTCACCATGGGCTGCCGGATGATGCGGGTGTGCCACCTGGGCACGTGCCCCTTCGGTATCGCCACCCAGAATCCGGAATTAAGAAAGCGCTTTATCGGCAAGCCCGAATACGTGGAGCGGTTCATGCTGTTCATCGCGGAGCAGCTGCGTCGCATCATGGCGAAATTGGGCGCGCGGACCGTCAACGAGCTGGTGGGCCGCAGCGACCTGCTGAAAATGAAGCCTGACGCCGCCATGGACCTTTCCGACCTGATCGGCTTTTCCCGGAATACCCATTTCCAGCCGAGCGAAAAGCACGATTTCCATTTGGCCGAGCGCACCGACGCGCGCCTGTTCCAATCTCATGTGACGCTTATGACCACCGACCGGGCCTTCGGCGCCATGCTGAAAGGCAGCCATACCATTCAGGCCCAGGGCTGCGGCGGCCAATCCTTCGGGGCGTTCCTGCCGGGCGGGCAAACGATCACCCTATACGGCGTGGCCAACGATTACCTGGGCAAGGGCCTGTCCGGCGGCACGATTGCCGTCTGTCCCCCGGTCGACAGCGTGTGGCGGCAGGAGGACACCCTGATCGGCAACGTGGCGCTGTACGGCGCTACCTCTGGGTATGCCTTCATTGCCGGCAGGACAGGGGAACGCTTTGCCGTGCGCAATTCCGGGGCTTGGGCGGTCGTTGAGGGCGTGGGCGACCATGGCTGCGAATACATGACCGGCGGAAGGGTCGCGGTGCTGGGCAAGGTGGGCGACAACTTTGCCGCCGGCATGAGCGGCGGTATCGCCTGGGTGCTGGATGAAGCAGATACGCTGAAAGACCATTTGAACACCGGGCATGTGCGGGCCTATCCCGTCACGGATGGTCAGGCGAGGGAGCTGAAAACGCTTTTGACGATGCACGAGCAGGCCACCAGCTCCCGCAAGGCGAAGGCCATCCTGGCCCGTTTTGACGACATGCTGCCGCTGTTCAAAGCCGTGATTTCGGATGAATATCTGTCCTTCCTGAAGGGGGCGTAAACACATGGGAAAGCCGACAGGATTTTTGGAATTTGCCCGGGTGGAAAACCCGTACCGGGACGCGCAGGCAAGGATCTTGGATTTTCAGGATCTGCATATCCCCCAGCCCGCCGACGCGCGGCGCTGCCAGGCCGGCCGCTGCATGGACTGCGGCGTGCCCTTCTGCCAAAGCGATTTCGGCTGCCCTTTGCATAACCTGATCCCCGAATGGAACGATCTCATGGATCAAGGCCAGGAGCGGGAAGCCTTGAACCGGCTGCTGATGACGGCCCCCTTCCCCGAGTTTACGGGTCGGGTCTGCCCGGCGCTGTGTGAAAAGGCCTGCAATCTGGAAGACGCGTCCGTCACCAACCGGGACAACGAATTGTACCTCATCGAAACGGGCTTTGAAAAAGGCTGGATTCGCCCCCGCATCCCTTCCGCGCGCACGGGAAAGAAGATCGCCGTGGTGGGCAGCGGCCCGGCGGGGCTGGCAGCGGCGGATCAGCTCAACCAAATGAGTCATCACGTCACCGTGATCGAACAGGCGGATCGGCCCGGTGGCCTGCTCATGTACGGCATCCCCAACATGAAGCTGCCGAAGGAAATCATCCAGCGCCGCGTCCAGCTGATGGAAGCGGAGGGGATCCATTTCCTGTTGAACACGTCGGCTTCGCCGGACATCGTCGACGCGTATGACGCCATCCTTCTGTGCGGCGGCAGCAGGAAGCCCCGTTCCCTGGCGGTTCCGCGCATGGACGCAAGGGGCGTTCATTTCGCCGTGGATTACCTGACCGCCGCCACCCGGGGCGTGCTGAGCGGCGCGGCACCCACCATCACCGCCCGGGGAAAGCAAGTGATCGTGGTGGGCGGCGGCGATACAGGCAACGACTGCGTGGGCACCGCCCTGCGGCAAGGGTGCCTGTTCGTCACCCAGCTGGAAATGATGCCGAAGGCCCCGGAAGTCAGAGCGAATGGGAACCCCTGGCCGGAATGGCCCCGCACGCTGCGCACCGATTACGGCCAATTGGAGGCCATCGCCGTCCAGGGCGGCGATCCCAGGCGCTACGAAACCACGGTGAAGCAAATTCTCACAAACGACGACCATGCAGTCACCGCCGTTGAAACGGTCCGGCTGCAATTCGCGGGTGGCAAAGCCCAGCCGATCCCAGGATCGGAGCAAACCCTGCCCTGCGATCTGCTGCTGATCGCGGCGGGCTTTATCGGCTGCGAAAAAGAAACCATCGACGCATTTGGCCTGACCACCGATCCAAGGGGCCTGCTGCTGCCGAAAGACGGAAGCCACTTCCTGAGCGGCAAGCTGTTTTCCGCCGGCGATATGCGCACCGGCCAATCGTTGGTTGTGCGGGCGCTGGCGGATGGCCGCGCCGCAGCGCAGGAAATCGACCGCTGGCTGAGGCACGGTCCATAAACCCAAGCCGCGCGGCGGATCTTCCGACACGGTAAACATCGTGGATTTTTCCTTGACAATTCCTTGGATCAGTACTATGATCATCAAGGTATGGAGGGATACCCCATGGAAGGACCCTCGGCAGGGCAGGCGCGCGCCGCCTTGCTGCCGGATGATCACACACGACCGCAATTTGGTTCGTTCACGCCGCATTCCCGGCTTGACCGCCATGAATGATATCGGAACAGAACCAAATTTGATCCGCTCCTCGGAGTTTGATTTTTTCTTCTCCGCCTGGGAACAGCCCGTGAATCATCCGGTTTGCGGGTTTTTCTATTGGACTAAACTATTTCCATCATTAATAAAGAGGGGATACAAATGAAGAAAACCATCCGCACAATCTCGCTGCTGCTTGCGCTGTGCCTGATCGCGGCTGCCGCGCCCGCGCTGCCGCTGCAAATCGCGCCTCTGTTCGGCCAGGCCGCCTATGCCGCCGCCGCGCCGAAGCTGAGCAAAACGAAGGCGTCTTTGGCCATGGGCGAGAAAATCACCTTGAAGGTGCTCAACGCCGGAAAAAAGACCGTCACCTGGACTTCTTCCAATAAAAAAGTCGCCGCCGTCAGCGCCAAGGGCGTGGTCAAGGCCGTGACCCCAGGGAAAGCGACCATCACCGCCAAGGTGGGCAGCAAAAAGCTGACGGCCGCCATCACGGTGAAAAAGCCTTCCCTGTCCCAGACGGACGTGAAGGTGGGCCCCGGCGAAGCCGTGCAATTGAAGGTGAAAAACGGCGGCGGGCTGAAAGTGACCTGGTCCACCTCCAACGCCCGGATCGCCACCGTTTCCGCCAATGGGGTGGTCAAGGGTATCCGGGAGGGCTACGCCACCATCACCGCCAAGGTGGGCAAGGTGGCGACGCTGCGGGCTAACGTGGCCGTTCCGCAGCCGACCTTCGACGGCATCCCTGCCGTTCTGGCCAAGGGCTTCAGCGCCAACGCCGTGGTAAAATATGCCGGAGCGAATAAGGCGACCTGGCATTCCTCCAATCCCAACGTCGCCTCCATCAACAGTGTGGGCCGCATCACCGCCAAGGCGGTGGGCGACACCATCATTTCCGCCCGCGTGGGCCGCTATCGCATCGAAGTCACCCTGCGGGTAATCAAAAAGCCCTACATCACCTTTGAAACGGGCACCATGATGATCGGCGATAAGCAGACCTTCTCTATCATCGGCAGCGGGGACTCCCCCGCCGCCTGGAGCGTCAACGATAAAAGCCTGGCCGCCATCGACGCCAAGGGCGTGCTGACCGCCAAAAAGGGCGGCCTGGTCACCGTCTCCGGGGCCACCGGCTCCCGGGATACCATCCGCAGCTCCTGGAAGCCCAAGGCGCGGAGCTCTTCCAGGAATGCCGTGGCCTCAGGAGCAGCTTGGACGCAGTTGCCCATGAGGCGGGCGGCCTCCAGGACCCC
>JAFUXH010000125.1 GCA_017470945.1 Clostridia bacterium
ACAATGGCGCCTATAGAAGAAATCGAGGAAACGGCGGAGCCCATCATTCCCGCGGTCACCTGGGCCCCCACCAACGTGCCGGTGATCATTCCGGAGGAAATCGCGCCCACCGAGGCCCCCATGCCGGAGCCCACCGAAGCGCCTACCCCCACGCCGACCCCGGACCCAACCCCGGTGCCCACGAAGGAGCCTACCCCCGCGCCCACCGCCGCCCCCACCGCTTCCCCGCTGCCCAAGCTGGAAGCCTCCGCCGGCAGCGGCAGCATCAAAACCACCGATACGGTGTATAACGAAAAGGGCAAGGCCCAGAAAACCTATACCCGCGCCAAAAGCTACACCGCCCCTAACCCGGATCAGTACTCCCGCCACGATATCGGCGTGTTCACCTTCCGGGGGGATAATTTCCGCCGCAACGCCGCCTTCGGCACCGCCGATATCCAATTGGAAAGCATGAGCGTGCTTTGGAAAAGCGAAATCGGCTCCCTGCGCACGGCGGATAACGGCACCCTGTACGGCGTGGGCTGGACCGGCCAGCCCGCCATCGTGAAGTGGACAAAAGAAGTGCGCGAAATGATGAACCTGTACGAGGAGAAAAAGAATACCACCGCGTTAAGGGAGGTCATCTTCGGCGCGCAGGACGGCAAGATCTATTTCCTGGATATCAAGGACGGCACCCCCACCCGGGACCCCATCACCGTGGGCTTCCCCCTGAAGGGCAGCGTGTCCATCGACGCCATGGGCCGGCCCCTGCTCAGCGTGGGCCAGGGCATATCGAAATTGGCCAACAAAACCGGCGATATCGGCATGCACGTGTATTACCTGACCGACGGTAGCAAAGCCTTTCTGATCAACGGCCGCAAGAGCAATTCCCAGCCCCAGTATTCCACCAACGGCGCTTTCGACGGCACCAGCCTGTTCCTGTTTGACGACGACGCCATGATCGTGGCCGGCGAAAACGGCTTGCTGTATACCATCGATATGAACACCGAATTCTCCTTCCCCACCGCCGAAAACCCCGACGCGGAAAACGTCATGAAGGTCACCCGCTCCACCACCTTCCTGCGCACCAAGGCCGCCGCCAGCAAGGATACCCTGGTCAACGTGGAAGCCAGCGTGGCCATGTATGACAAGTACGTGTACATGGCCGATACCTACGGCACGGTGCGCTGCGTGGATACCGACACCATGCAAACCGTGTGGGCCATCGACGCGGGAGACAACACCGATATCATCGCCCTGGATATGGAGGGCAGCAGCGGCGTCAGCCTGTATACCGGCAACACCTGCTATTCCCGCCTGAACAGCGGCAAAAAGGGCGCTAAGGATGTGACCATCCGCAAGCTGAACGCCCTGAACGGCGAGGAAATCTGGCACTATGATATCGCCTGCACCTACGATAAGGATCAGCTGGCCGGCTGCAAGGCCAGCCCCGTGGTAGGTCAAAATGGCATCAGCGACCTGGTGGTCTACACCGTCAACAAGGTGGCGGGCGGCGGCAGCCGGATCATCGCCTTTGACAAGGCCAGCGGCAGCGTGGTGTGGCAGTACAGCCTGACGGACGAGGCCATTTCCTCCCCCGTGGCGGTGTATAACGACGAGGGTGACGCCTGGATCATCCAGGGCGACGAGGGCGGCATGCTGACCATGCTGAACGCCCGTACCGGCCAGCCCTGCGCCACGCTGGACCTGGGCGGCAAGATCCAGGGCAGCCCCGCCGTGTACAAGGATTATTTGGTCATCGGCACCTGCAGCAAGGATAACGCCTACATGTACGGCATCAAGCTCGAATGATCCGGTAAATCATCATTCTATATGGCGCAATGAAACTCATTGCGCCATTCTTGCATCAGAAAAGACTGGGAGGCGGGATATGAGTTTGTTCGCCCTGGGCGATCTGCACCTGCATTTTCAGGCGGAATTGAAAAACCGTGCCCAGCTGACCGACCGGGCATGGAAGGACCGGGAGCGGATTTTCCGGGAAAACTGCCTGCGCCTGATCCATGACGACGACACCCTGGTGCTGGTGGGCGACCACAGCTGGGGGCGGAACCTGGAGGAATGCCGGCAGGACCTGGCCTATATCGCCGCCCTGCCGGGCCGGAAGATCCTGATCCGGGGCAACCACGACATGTTCTGGGACGCGAAAAAAACCGCCGCCCTGAACCAACGCTTCGCGGGGCAGCTGGCTTTTTTGCAGGGAAATTTTTATGCCTATCAGGATTACGCCCTGGTGGGCACCAAGGGCTATACCTTCGAGGGTCCCTTCTATGTGGATAGCCGCCGGCGCATCGTGGACTGGGACCGGGAGGCCGAGGCCCACGCCGAAAAGATCGTGGCGCGGGAGCTAAACCGCCTGCAGGCCTCCTTCCAGGCTGCCCGGGCCGCGGGCTATCAAAAATACATCCTGTTCCTGCATTACCCGCCCACCAACATCCTGCAAACCGACAGTTGCTTCACCGCCCTGGCGGAGGAATATGGGGCGGAGCAGGTGATTTACGCCCACTGCCACGGGGAATCCCGGTTCCACGACAGCATCTTGGGAGAGAAAAACGGCGTCAAATACAGCCTGGTGTCCGGCGACTACCGGCATTGGCTGCCCATGAAGGTGCTGTGATGGCGCTGCTTGGAGCACTACAAAAGGCTCAGGGAAAAATAAGCTTTTCTCTGAGCCTTTTTCTTGTATTTTGCCATCGCGGGGGGCAGGGATCCCGCCAATCAAGCCACATCCCAGATGGATCTATCCGGCCGCGCCGTACAATCCCGCGCCGTTCCCGGCGCCCCGTTATTCCGTCCGGGCGATATACACCACGTCCCCCACCGACCGGCCATTTTTATAGGGGGTGGACACGATGCGGCCATTGAACCACAGCAGGGCCGATTGGCCGCCATCCAGATTATAAGCCGCCTTGCAGCCCAGCTTTTCCATAAAATCGGCCAGTTCCTTGATGGTTTGGCCGGTGCTGCGCTTGCCGGCCTCCAGGGCACTTTTCACGCCCCGGCCGTCCACCTGCACCAGGCAGTAATGCCCCGGCTCGTAATAGCCGATGGCCGCCCGGGGGTTGGCGGACGCCACCTTGGATTTATACGATTTGAAGGCGTGGCCCTCCTCATCCAGCAGGCCGGGGCCGAACAGGAAGGTCTGCCACACCGTTTTGCCGGTGGCCTCCAATTTTTTGATGGTGATCTCGCTGGACTTATAGGTGCGCATTTCCCCGTCGGTAAAAATGACGCACATTTGCCGGGCGGGATTGGTTTTGCGCAGGCGCTTGCCGTTGGCAAACACGATGCCCTTGCTTTCGTTGTGGCCGTTATCGCCGGTCAGGGCCAGGATGGCGTTTTCCTGCAGGGCGATATCCACCACCCGCTGCATGGGGCCGTTCCACCGGCCGCCGCCGAAGCCACGGCGCAAATCCTTCAGGTAGCGCACATACACGTCGGCCACATAGATATCGGATTTATTCTCCCGGTAGGTGGTGATCTGAATCACCACGTCCCTGCTGCGGTAGGACATATCATCCACCACCGGCTCCTGGCCCTCCGGCAGGAAGAGATCGGAAAACTGCGCCGAAAAATCCGCCGTATCCACCGGCGCGGCGTCCTCCGCCAGGGCCGCGCCCAGCAGCAGCCATGCCGCCAGCAGCAGCGCTATCCATCGCTTGATCATTGCTTTCCTCCATCGGCGGCATGTGGCCGCCCGCCCATTATAGCAGGAAAATATGCCCTGCTCAATGGGTATTTGGGAATTTTACATTTTTCTTCCATCATGCCGGGGCGGCGGGATGCAGCGTGCCATCCACCGCCTCCATGACCAGCACGGCGGATTTCAGCAGTTCTTCCACATCCAAATTCTTATCCCGGAACAGAATGGCCATTTCCCGGGCGGCGGACAGCATGAGCCGCTTGTCCGTGCCGGCCAGGGCGTTGTACAGCGCCTCCGGATCGGGCATGGCGGTGGGGGACAGCTTGAAAATCAGGGCGTTGCTCAAATAGCTCACCCGGCTGACCCCCAGCCTGCCGCAAATGCCCCGCAGGTGGGCGATCTCGATCAGATTCATCACCGTATCCGGCACGTCGCCGAAGCGATCGATCAGTTCCTCGATCACGTCCTCCCGCTCCTGGCGGGTTTTGATAAGGGCAATGCGCTTGTAAACCTCCATGCGCTGGCTGTCGCCCTTCACATATTCCGCTGGCAGGTAAGCGTCCACCTTCAATTCCACCCGGGTATCCACATGGTAGGGCGTCTGTTCGCCCTGAGCGCCCCGGGCCTCCCGCACCGCCTCCTCGATCAGGCGGCAGTACATATCGTAGCCCACCACGGCCACGTTGCCGCTTTGCTCCGGCCCGAAAATATTGCCCGCGCCACGGATCTCCAAATCGCGCATGGCGATGCGGAAGCCGGAGCCGAAGGCTGTGAATTCCCGGATGGCGGCCAGGCGCTTCTGGGCGGTTTCGGACAGCATTTTATCGGGCCGCACGGTGAAGTAGGCGTAGGCCACCCGGGTGGAGCGGCCCACCCGGCCCCGCAGCTGGTACAATTGGCTCAGGCCGAAGCGGTCGGCGTCAAACACCACGATGGTGTTGGCCTTGGGCACGTCCAGCCCGTTTTCGATGATGGTGGAGCACAGCAGCACGTCGAACCGGCCCTCGTAAAAATCCAGCATCACGTCCTCCAGCAGCGTTTCCTTCATCTGGCCGTGGGCCACGGCGATGCGGGCCTCCGGCACCAGGGACCGCAGCCGGGCGGCGAACTGATCGATGGAGCGCACCTGGTTATACAGGAAATACACCTGCCCATCCCGGCCAATTTCCCGCAATATGGCGTCGCGGATCACGGCGTCATTGTAATCCAGCACGTAGGTCTGCACCGGATAGCGTTCCTCCGGCGGGGTTTGCAAAAGGCTCATATCCCGCACCCCCACCATGGACATATGCAGCGTGCGGGGGATGGGCGTGGCGGAGAGGGTCAGCACGTCCACCGTTTTTTTCATATTCTTAATGGTTTCTTTGTGGGCCACGCCGAAGCGCTGCTCCTCATCCACGATCAGCAGGCCCAGATCCTTAAACTTCACATCCTTCGACAGCAGCCGGTGGGTGCCCACCAGGATATCGACCTTCCCCTCGGCGGCCTTGCGCAGCGTTTCCTTCTGCAGCTTGGCGCTGCGGAAGCGGGACAGCACGTCGATCTCCACCGGGAATTCGGAAAAGCGCCGCAGCATGGTGTAATAATGCTGCTGGGCCAGGATGGTGGTGGGGGCCAGCAGGGCCACCTGCTTGCCGTCCATCACCGCCTTCATGGCGGCGCGCAGGGCCACCTCGGTTTTGCCGTAGCCCACGTCGCCGCACACCAGCCGATCCATGTTGGTGGGGGCTTCCATATCTCGGCGGATATCCTCCACCGCCTTTTCCTGGTCGGGGGTCAGTTCGAAGGGAAAAGCATCCTCAAACTGCCTTTGCCAGGGCGTATCAGGGCCGAAGGCGTGGCCGGGGATGGATTGCCGATCGGCGTACAGGCGCACCAGATCGAAGGCCAGCTTCTGCAGGCCCGCTTTCACCTTGTTTTTCTGCTTTTCCCAGGTATTGCCGCTGAGGGAATTGAGGGGCGGCGGGTTTTCCTGGCCGCCGATGAACTTTTGAACCCGGTCGAATTGGTCGGTAGGCACGTACAATTTATCGCTGCCCTGATACTGGATCAGCAAATAATCCCGGTAAGTGCCCTCGCTTTGCAGCCGCACGGTGCCCCGGAATATGCCGATGCCGTGGGCTTCGTGCACCACATAGTCCCCTTCCTTCAGGTCGGTAAAGGCTTCGATGCGCTCCCCGGCGGTTTTGCGCCGCCGGGTTTTGCGATAGCCCGCGCTGAACAGATCGCTGTCGGCGATCACGGCCAATTTGCACTCCGCCATCACGAAGCCCTTCGACAGGGCGTGGGGCCAGATCATGGCGCCGCCCGGCCCGGGGAGGTTGCCCTCATCCCAGGCGGGGACAGGCGTGCCCAGCTCCGTCAGGGCGGTTTGCACCCGGCGGCCCCGGGCTTCGCCCCCCGCCATGACGTAAATCAGGTAATTGAGCTTTTGCCAAGCCGTCAAATCGGTGGCCAGATCCTTGAAGCGGCTGACGTAGGAGGGGGCGTTGACCCCCGCCAGGCGGCTTAGCCGCACGGGCTGAAAGCCCCCCATGCCCCGCAATAGATCCTGCAGCAGATACACGTCCTGCCCCGCCAACGCGGAAAAAGCGTCCTCCCAAGGGCGCAGCAGGCTGCCCTGCTCCGGCACGGCCTCCTGCCGCTCCAGGGTCAATTTGAAATCCTCCCCGAAACCCGCCAATCGGTCCTGGCACCGGGCGCGCACCCGGTCGGGCTCCTCGATCACCAGGATGGGGTCGCTCAGGTATTCCCACAGCCAGGCGCAAGGCGCGTCCACCGCCCCCGCCCACAGCGACAGCGCGGCGGGCTGCAGCCCCGCTTCCAATTGATCGGCGTCCCGGTACAGCCGGGCCACGCCGGTATCGTACACGTGATATACGGTGCCCTCCACCGCCTCTTCCGTTTCCGCTTCATCGGCGGGCAGGGGCGGCAGATCCTGGGACAGGGGATGATCGGGCAGCCGGTTCACCTGGCGGCGGATCATTTCCCGCATCTTTCCCGCATCCTCCGCCGGCAGCAGCCACTCCACCGCCGGGTAAAACGACGCCTGCGCCTGCCGATCCAGGCTGCGCTGGCTGATGGGATCGAAGGAGCGGATGGAATCGATCTCGTCGTCGAAAAACTCGATGCGGGTGGCGCTGGCTTCCGCCGGGGAAAACACATCCACAATGGCGCCCCGCAAGGCGCACTGGCCCTTGCCCTCCACCATATCCACCCGCTCGTAGCCCATTTTCACCAATCGGGCGATCAGATCCCCCGGGGCCATGCGGCTGTCGGCGGTCAGGTGAAGGGCGAAGCGCTCGTATTCCTCGGGCGGCAACATGCGGCTCAGCAGGCCGTCCGCCGCCGTGCACAGCACCCGGATTTCCCCCTGCCGCGCCCGCTGCAGCACATTGAGGCGCTGAAACAGGTTTTCCCGGCTGGCGGTGCCCCGGGTGAAATTCACGTCGGGTCCGGGCAGCACCGCCGCGCCGCCGTCCAGCCACTGGGCGCAGTCGTCCGCCGCCCGCATGGCGTCGGCGTCGGAGGGGGCGATATACAATACCTGCCTGTTTTTCCCCCGGGCCAGCAGGGCGGCAAACAGCGGCCGCATACCCTCCGCCATTTCATACACGGCGGCCACGCCCCGGGCAGGCGCGTCAAAAGCCTCCCGAAACGCAGGGGAGGCCGCTAAAAATTCCAATACGTTATTCAGCATGGCGTTGATTGAAGCGGTTCATGGCCATATCGATCCCGTGCTCCGCCCAGCACAGGGCCGCGTCGGCCGCGGTCATGTAAGCGTCAAAGGCGATTTTCCGCTGCTCCTCCGTTTGGAACGTGCCCAGCACCCAATCGGCCAGATCCCATTCCGGGGGCGGCGCCCCCATGCCGATGCGCACCCGGGGAAAATCCCCCGTGCCGGTGCACTGCACGATGTGACGCAGCCCGTTGTGGGTGCCGGGGCCGCCCTTGGGACGAACGCGCACCTGGCCGAAGGGCAAATCGATATCATCCACGATCAGCAGCATTTCCCGGGGCGTTAATTTATACCACGCCATGGCGTCCGATACGGTGAAGCCACTGAGGTTCATGAAGGTCTGGGGCTTGATCAGCGCCACCTTCTGGCCGCCGATGAAGGTTTCCCCGTACACCGCCTGAAATTTCATTTTCTTGATGGGCGTATCCAGTTTGGCGGACAGGATATCCATCACGTCGAAGCCGGCGTTGTGCCGGCTGTGCCGGTATTTATCGCCCGGATTGCCCAGGCCGACGATCGCTAACATAGTTACCTCTGCCACGAGAAAAAATTTGTTGGGGCCGCCGCGCCGTCACTCGATCCAATCGGCGGGGCGAACGGTGAAGGGCTCCCCATCCCGCATGTCGGACAGCAGCATCAGCGCCTTTTCCCCCTCCACCAGCCGTTTCTTGGGGTTTTCCAGGGCCAGCACAAAGCAAATGCCCGCCACCGATACGTTGAATTCCTTCATCAGCTCGATCATGCCCCGGGCGGTGCCGCCGCCCCGCATGAAGTCATCCACGATCAGGGCCCGCTGGCCCTCCTTCACCGCCCGGCGGGAGAGGGCCATCGTTTCGATTCCCCCGCTGCCGGACACGTAGGAAATATTGACCGCGCTGCCCTCGTACACCTTGGTGGCCCGGCGGGCGATGATCAGCGGCACCCGCAGGGCGTTGGCCGTCATCAGCGCCACGGGGATGCCCTTGGTTTCCATGGTCAATACGAAATCGGCCCCGCAGTCATAGTATTGGCTGGCGATCAAGGTGCCCATGCCCTGCACCAATTGGGGCTCCGACAGGATGTCGGAAAAATACAGATAGCCGCCGGGCAGCTGCCGCTCCTTTTGCCGCAGCCGCTCGCAGATCTCCTCGATGAACGCCCGGGAGGAGGAGCCCAGCCCGATGGGCCGATAGCGCACGCCGCCCGCCGCGCCGGTGACGGTTTCCAGCTTGCCCAGCTTGAACTGCTTCATGGTTTCCTGCAAAATGGCCACATCCTCGCTGACGGTGGATTTGGCGGTGGAAAACAATTCGCAGAAGTAGGACAGGGTGAAAATGTGGTTGGGCGACGACGTCAGGATGGACGTCATGGCGGCCAGCCGCTCATTGCGCTTGATCTTGTCCATGGAAATTTCATCCTCCCTTGGCAGTTGATGCCATTGACGGCCCATTATAGCACAAAAGCACGAATATTTCCAGTGTTTTTTTAAATTATCGTTCGCCCCGAATCGAAAATGACAAGAACTGGCATTTTTCGATGGAATCTTGCTTTTTTCTGGAAAATACGCCATTTTTTCCGTCATCCGGCCATGAAAAAACGCCGGGGAAGCAGCCCTTCCTCCGGCGCGCGATGCGATGCACGGGTATCCTGATCGTTCAGGTTTTTCTTGGTTTCCTGCCAAAGATCCGGTGAAACAGGGCCAGCAGCGCCAGCCCCAGGAAAATGCCGGCCAGCACGCCGCCGCTGTCAATGCATACGTCTGTCACCATGCCGCCCCGGCCGCTGACCAGGGTTTGGTGCAATTCGTCGGTGGCGGCGTACAGCGTGCCCCCCACCCACGCCCACAGGCCCGAGCGCCTGAGCTCGATCCCGTGCAGGAACAGGAACAGGAACGTGCCCAGCAGCATGAATTCCAGCCCGTGGGCGGCTTTCCGCACGGGCTCCTGGTATTGGTGACGCAAGATCCGCTTTTGCTTATTCCTCAGCTCGTTGTAGCCGGGATAGAACCGCTGCAGCAGCCATTCCACCACCTGGTCGCTGGTTTTGCTGCTTTCCTCCCGGGATTCGGTGGAGAAGGAAAAGATCATCACGGCCACCGCCGCCACCAGTATCGCCAGGATCACGATCAATCTGCGATAATTCAAGGTTTCGCCCTTTCCGGCCCGCGTCCTGCGCAGGCACAGCTTTTTTACTTCGTCATTCCATCTGTTTTTTCCTGCTTTCCCCCGGAAAAACCCGGCTTTTCCGCCCCCTCCGCGGCCGTTTCTTCCGGATTCTTCCAGAATAAGGCCTTGTTTCCCCGGGCGATTGGCGGTATAATAAGGGCCTGTACCAGGGAAGGAGGAACCTCATGCGCAGACTGCGAATGCACGAAGAAGGAACGGGCGCCTTCACCAACCGTGATCTGGTGGCCCTGATCCTGCCCCTGATCGCCGAACAATTCCTGGCCGTGATGGTGGGCATGGCGGATACCGCCATGGTGTCCGGCGTGGGCGGCAGCGCCGTGGCCGCCGTATCGACGGTGGACACGCTGAACGTGCTGTTCATCCAATTGTTTTCCGCCATGAGCGCCGGTGGCGCGGTGGTAGCTGCCCAGTATCTGGGCCGGGGCGACCGGAAAAATGCCTGCGCCGCCGCCAAGCAGCTGATGATTTCCACCTTCGCCCTGGCCTCCCTGGTGGCGCTGGTGATCGCGGTGTTCCACCGGCAGATCATCGGCCTGATGGATAACGGCAGCGACCTGGACACCGTGAATCAATCCTACACGTATTTGCTGATCACCGCCCTGTCCTACCCCTTCCTGGGTGTGTACAACGGCGGGGTGGGCCTTTTGCGGGCCATGGGCAATTCGAAGGCCTCCATGTGGACCAGCATCGCCATGAACTTGATCAACATCGGCGGCAACGCCCTGCTGATCCACCCCTGCGGCCTGGGCGTGGCCGGGGCGGGCATATCCACCCTGCTGTCCCGGGTGGTATCCGCCGTGGTGATCACGGTGATCCTGTTCCACGATAGTATGCCCATCCATCTGGATAAGCCCCGGAAGGGCGAAAACTATTTCCGGTTCGATTTCGATATGATCCGCCGCATTTTCCGGGTGGGGGTGCCCAACGGCCTGGAAAACAGCCTGTTCCAGGTGGGCAAGGTGCTGATCATGGGCATCATCACCACCTTCCCCACCGCCATCCGGGCGGCCAACGGCATCTGCAACAGCATTTCCAGCTTCGTCAATATCCCCGGCGGCGCCATCGGGCTGGCCTCGGTGGCGGTGGTGGGGCAGTTGATCGGCGCGGGGAAAAAGGACGAAGCCAAAAAGTACTCCAAAAAGCTGCTGGGGCTGATGTACCTGAGCGTGTTTCCCCTGAACGCCCTGTTGTTTTTCCTGCCGGAGCCCTTTGTGAATCTGTTTTCCCTGGAGGCCGCCGGCGTGCCCGTGGCGGTGGAGATTTTGCGGGTGTACGCCGTCTGCTCCATCGCCACGTGGGCCCTGTCCTTCGGCATGCCCAACTTCCTGCGGGCCGCCGGGGACGCCAAATTCACCATGGCGGTATCCATCGTCAGCATGCTCACGCTGCGGCTGGGGGCCAGCTATGCCCTGGTGTACGGGCTGAACATGGGCCTGCTTGGGGTCTGGGTGGCCATGCACGCCGATTGGGTGCTGCGCAGCGTTTGCTTCTGTATTCGCTTCGCCGGCACCAAGTGGCTGGATAAAAAAGTGATCTGATCCGCATTTCATCAAAGGAGGAATTCATCATGCATACCTACGCCCTAACATACATTCAGCGCCTGCTGGCCATCCCCTCCCCCACCGGCTTTACCGCCCAGGCCGCCGCCTATGTGGCGGACACCCTGACGGCCCTGGGCTTCGCCCCGCGGAAAACCAGGAAAGGCGCTGTGATCTGCGAATTGGGCGGCGAGGGCCGTGGCATCCTGCTTTCCGCCCACGTGGACACCCTGGGGGCCATGGTGCGCTCCGTCAAAAGCAACGGCCGCATCCGCTATACCCACATCGGCGGCTGGCAGGACGCCACCGTGGAAATTGAAAACTGCCTGATCCACACCCGGGATGGCCGGACCTACAGCGGCGCCGTGCAATCCACCCGCGCCAGCCAACATGTATTCCCTGGCATGGGCGGCGAGCCCCGGGACGAGGAGCACCTGGAGATCGTGCTGGACGAGCAGGTACATTCCGCCCAGGACGTGGAGGCCCTGGGCATCGAAACCGGCTGCTTCATTTCCTGGGATCCCCGCACGGTGCTCACCCCCTCCGGCTACCTGAAAAGCCGCCACCTGGACGATAAAGCCAGCGCCGGCTGCCTGCTGGCCCTGGCCCGGATGGTGGCGGAGGGAAAAATCACCCTGAAGCGCCGGGTGGCGATCCTGTTCACCGTGTATGAGGAAGTGGGCCACGGCGCGTCGATGGCGCTGCCGGAGGGCATTGAGGATCTGCTGGCGGTGGATATGGGCTGCGTAGGGGACGATTTGAAGTGCGATGAAACCATGGTGTCGATCTGCGTCAAAGATTCCAACGGCCCCTACGATTACAGCCTGACCAGCGAACTGGTGGCCGTGGCCAAGGAAAACGGCCTGCGCTACGCCGCCGACGTGTACCCCAGCTACGGCTCCGACGCGGGCACCGCCCTGCGGGCCGGCAACGACGTGCGCTTCGGCCTGATCGGCCCCGGCGTGTTCGCCTCCCACGGCTACGAGCGCACCCACGTGCTGGGCATCGAAAACACCTGCAAGCTGATCGAAAAATATTTGGAGAAATAACATACCCGCAGCTGGCGCGGCGGCTCATTGCCGCCGTTTGTACGCAAGGATCACAGCGGAAGAAGGCGGGAACCGGCCTGATACCATGCTCCCGTAAGACCATTCACGATACGTTTGACTGTTTCCGTTATTCCGAGTGGAACGGAGCGGAATCGAAGGAGAAGAAAGCCGGCTGAACAAGCCGCGCCAGATCCCTCCGCTTCCTTTCGGTCGGGATGACAGCGGTTGTTGGCTGGTATTTCTTGCGATGCTGAAATGCGTTCAGCATGAAACGCCTCCGTTCCTTTCTCAGGCTGACGAGGCTGTGTCAACACGCCTTTTCCCAAAAAACATGGCGCGAAATTCCAACGATCCGGTTGGAATCCCGCGCCATATTTTTAGGTTCTGGACATCTCATGGATGTCGGCGTGTTGAGATATTTATTTCTCCTCTTCCGCGGTGCTCACTTCGTTCAGGCTGAGCACCGGCAGGGCTTCCGCCGCGCCGCCGGATACGTAGGTGGGCAGCTGGCCGTTCCACTGGTTCACTTCGGTGAACTGGATCAGGCTGTCGGTCAGGGATTCGGCGATCTTCCGGTTGGCTTCCGCCTCGGCCTCGGCCTTCACCTTGGTGGAATAGGCTTCCGCGTCGGCGTTGATCTTCACCACTTCCGCCTTGGCGTCGGCCTCGATCTTCTGGCGCTGGGCCTGCTGCTGGGTTTCCATGGTTTTCTGCTCCTGCTCGATTTCGGCCTGCAGCTTCTTCTGGGCGGCCACCTGCTTGGCCTCCACGGCGTCGGTAAAGGCGTCGGTGAAATCGATGTTTTCAATGGAGATGGAAATGATGGTGATGCCGTAGCGCTCCATTTCCTTGCTCAGGTTATCCCGGATCTGCACCGACAATTGCTCCCGGGCGCTGACCAGATTTTCCGCGGTATATTTGGAAAAGACCGCTTTGGTGTTTTCCAGCATGCGGGGGTTGACCAGCTTGCTGAAGTAATCGGTGCCCACTTCCTTGAACAGGGTCATGGCGGTGGACTTATTGATGGCGTAGTTGATGGAGCCGATGATATTCACCTGCTGAATATCGCTGGAAAACGCCTCGGTAGCGAAGGGGGTTTTCTGCTCCCGGTTGTCCATCAAAATGATCTGCTGGAAGGGGCTTTTGATGTGGAAGCCGGCTTCCAGGGTGTAATCCTCCACCTTACCGAAGGTGGTGATGATAGCGGTATTGCCGGTGGGCACCTGCACGGTGCACACGTTCAGCAGCACGATCACGATCACCACTGCCAGCCCCGTCAGGATCAGCCTTTTGATTGCCTTGTTGCTCATGGGTTTTGCCCTCCTTTGTCCTATCGACGGGAACAGTATAGCACGAACCTGCGTATCGCGCCACCCAAAGCGGCCCAAAAATACGTTTTTTCGCCTGAACTGTCCGTTTGCGGCGCGCAAAAGGGGAAAATTGTGCCCGCCCCCGGAAAAACCGTTGCGGTATCGGAAAAAAAGGTGTAAAGTAAGGGGCGGATATCAACGGAACGGATCCTGATGCTTCTATAAATAAAGGAGGCGCATTCCATGGCGCAGCGCATTTCCCTGTGGCCCGGCCAGGCCCCCTATACCGATCAATGCCCCGGCCAGGCCCAGCCCAGCCTGAACCCCTTTCCCGTGCCCGGCGCCCGTGGCGCGATGATCGTCATTCCCGGCGGCGGCTATTGCCACAAGGCCGAGCACGAGGGCGATCCCATCGCCCGGATGATCAACGCAGTGGGCATCGCCGCCTACGTGCTGGATTACCGGGTGAACCCCTGCCCGTACCAGGCGCCGGGGGCCGACGCCAGCCGCGCGGTGAAGGTGGTGCGGTCCCTGGGGTATGACCGGGTGGCCGTGCTCGGCTTTTCCGCCGGGGGCCATTTGTGCTGCACCGCCGCCACCCAGTACGACCTGGGCATCCCCGACAGCCCCGATCCCATCGAGCGCCTGTCCTCCCGGCCGGACGCTTTCATTCCCTGCTACCCGGTGGTCACCTTCGGGCCCTACACCCATCTGGGCTCCCGGCAGATGCTGCTGGGGGATCAATGGCAGGATGAGGCCCTGGCCCACCGGTATGATTCCGAATGCAACGTGACCGCCGATACGCCCCCCGCCTTCATCTGGCACACGGCGGAGGATGGCTGCGTGCCGGTGCAGAACAGCCTGCTGCTGGCCAAGGCCCTGGCCGATCACGGGGTCATATTTGAATTGCACGTGTATCCCAAGGGCCATCACGGCATCGGCCTGGGGCAGGAATTCCCCGTAGCCGCCGCCTGGGGCCGGGAAATGTGCCGCTGGTTGCTGGAGAAGGGGTATGGGCAATGAGCGGGAGCGCGGAAAAGAATCTGTTTACCCCTGCCTGGTGGCGGGAAATCGCCTATCTGAACCTGGGCACCCTGCTCACCGCCGTGGGGGTGTACTTTTTCAAGTTCCCCAATCATTTCACCACCGGCGGCGTCAGCGGTATTTCCATTCTGCTCAGCCATTTTTTCCCTTCGCTGACCACCGCCACGATGAACCTGATCCTGAATATCGCCCTGCTGCTGGTGGGCGCGACGTTTCTGGGCCGCAGCTTCGGCCTTCGCACGGCGTATTCCAGCGTGATGTATTCGCTGATCACGCTGCTGTTTGAAAACGCGGTGCCCATGAACGCGCCCATGACCAGCCAGCCGGTGCTGGAATTGATGTTTGCCGTGGGCCTGCCGGCCTTTGGGGCGGCCCTGCTGTTCGACGCCAACGCCTCCTCCGGCGGCACCGATGTGATCGCCATGCTGGTGAAAAAATATTCCCACATGAATATCGGCCTGGCCCTGGGCCTGGCCGACCTGACCGTGGCGGTAGGGGCCTGCTTCGTGTTCGGCATGGAAACGGGGCTGTTTTCCCTGTTCGGGCTGTTTTTGAAATCCATGCTGGTGGACACGGTGATGGACAACCTGCGCACCTGCAAGGTGTTCCAAATCATCACGGATAACCCCGCGCCCATTTGCGATTTCATCATGAACACCCTGCATCACTCCGCCACCGTGACCGAGGGCCAGGGCAGCTTCACCCATCAAACGCATCACATCGTTATGACCGTGGTCAACCGCTCCCAGGCCATCCGGCTGCAATTGTTCGTGCGGGCCACCGATCCCCATTCCTTCATCACCATCACCACGTCCTCCGAAATCATCGGCAAGGGCTTCCGCAGCATGAGCGAATAAACCCGGCCCGCCGCAGCCAATGCCGGGTCGTCCCGGCCGGGCACGGCGCCGGCTTAAGGAAGCAGAACCTGCCTTGCTCCGGATCATCTGCCTCATTGACAAATCCCCCGCGTCTGGGTACAATACAGGATAGTAAGTTTTTCGTTGTTAGAAAAATTTGCTTATCAATCAACCATGGCCGTGCCGGGGGCCGCCGCGGCGCAGCATCGGAGGAGAAAAATGAATCAGGAGCAGAAGCCCTTTGATATCCAGGCGTATATGACCCAGGGGGTCGAACGGGTGGTAACGGAAGCGGTGAAGGCCACGCTGAAGGACCCCCGGGAAAGCGTATTCATGGCGAAATTCGCCGCCGCCAGCCGGGCCGCATCCAAAAAACGGCGGAAGGCTGAGGATGCGGGGGAGCACATCCCTCCCTTTTTGATCGCCAGCATCACCAGCCAGTGCAACCTGCACTGCGCCGGGTGCTATTCCCGCTGCAACCACGCCACGGTGGACGGGGAGCCGGTGCGGCAATTGACCAGCGAGGAATGGTTCCGCATTTTTGACGAGGCCGACGATCTGGGCGTCAGCTTCATCCTGCTGGCAGGGGGCGAGCCCATGCTGCGCCGGGATATCATCGAGGCGGCGGGCAAAAAGCCCAACATCCTGTTCCCCATCTTCACCAACGGCACCTTTATGGACGAGCGGTATTTTGATTTGTTCGACCGGCGGCGCAACCTGATCCCCATCATGAGCATCGAGGGGGAAAAGGATATCACCGACGCCCGGCGGGGCGGCGGCGTGTATGACCGGCTGATCGCCAATATGGATGAATGCCACCGGCGGGGGCTGATCTTCGGCGCGTCGGTGACGGTGACCACCGAAAACATCCGGCAGGTATCCTCGCAAGAATTCCTGAAAAAGCTGGCCGACCGGGGATGCAAGGCTGTCATTTTCGTGGAATTTGTACCGGTCACAGACGAAAGCAAGAAATTGGCCCCCGGCGACGCGGAGCGGGAATACCTGCGGGCAGAAATCGCCCGCCTGCGCCAGGAGCACCCGGAAATGGTGTATATTTCCTTCCCCGGCGACGAAAAAAGCTCCGGCGGCTGCGTGGCGGCCGGGCGGGGCTTCTTCCACATCAATTCCCACGGCGGGGCCGAGCCCTGCCCCTTCTCGCCCTATTCCGACGTCAACGTGCGGGATACCTCCCTGCGGGACGCCATGAATTCCCGTTTGTTCCGCACACTGCGGGAAGACGGGCACCTGTTGGAGGATCACGCCGGCGGCTGCGTGCTGTATGAAAAGCGGGAATTGGTGGAGCAGATCATGGCGGGGCTGCCCCGTTGAAGCCGGATCGAGAATTGCATGTCATCCAAAATGTCCATGCCGGGAATGCCTGGCATGGACATTTGTTTGATGATTATTCTACCCATTCTGACCCGCGGCGAAGCGGCACGTCGATCCGCTTCACGTTCAGCGGGCAGTTTTCCAGCAGGCCCAGCATCCAATCCTTGACCACCGTGCGGGTTTCGATTTCCCGCCACTTCCGGCAGTTTTCGTCATTCAGCAAATCGGCGCAGATCTCGGGCGTCAGTTCCCCACCGACAGACTGCACAAAGGCGCGGGTGAACCAGCCGATCGCCCCGGGGTCATCCTGATACGCGGTGCCCCGCAGCGTACCCCTGGCCATGCTGTCGCCCAGGGCCTCCGCCCCCTGCCGCAGGGCGGTATACGCGGCGCTGTCGGGGGCGTACAGCGGCTGGGCGCGCCAATGGATGCCCGCGCCATCCCAGCTCACCGCGCCGCCCCAGCCGGGATAGGCGTGGGGCTGGCCCACGGTGATCTGCCGCAGGCGGGGATCATCCACCGTGGCAAAGCCGTGGTCGTGGCCGCACAGGTACAGCGTCACGCCCCGGCGCGCCATCACATCCGCCAATTCCACCGCCCCGGGGGTGGCCTGATAGCGGCTTTCCGGCAGCAGGGGGTGGTGCCCGCAGGCGATCACCGGCACGGCGTCATCCAGCCCGGCCAGCACGCTATCCACCCAGGTGATCGTTTCCGCCCGGATACCGCCGGTGGGGATCACGTGGGTGGGGGAATCGTAGGCGTTGGTATCCAGCATCAGCAGGCACGCGCCGCCCGGCGTCATGACGGCGTAGGAGGCCGTTCCTTCGTCCCGGGCAAAGGCCCGGTCCGGCCCAAAGGCGGCGTACAGGCCAGCAAACGCCGCCCGATCGACGTGCTGGCCCAGGTCGTGATTCCCCGGGATCACGCACACCTGGACCCCCGTTTCCCGGGCCGTTTTTTCCAGCCATTGCAGCAGCAGCTGATGCTCGGCGGGCTTGCCGTTGTTGGTGTTGTCCCCCAGCAGCAGCAAAACGTCGCTCTTCCGGGCCTGCTGCTGCACCGCGGTCATGGCGGGAACAAAATCCGATACGTTCTCCGTCAAATGCAAATCGGAAATCACCAGGATCGATTCCGCCGCGCCGGAGAAAGCCGCCAGCCACCCCAGGAGCAGCAGCAAAAAGAACGCCCGCTTCAATGTGCGCGCCTCCCCGATTCATTTTCCCCTCCCGGGGATTATAGCATATTTCACGGAAACACACAAACACGCCGGGAATCGATGAAAAACGCAAAGCGGCCGCCCGGAGATTGTTCGTTTCTCCGGACGGCCGTTCTTTTTTGATCGATTACAGGTCGCCGTACAGATCGGCCTGGTACACGCCGCTGTCGATCAGCTTTTTGAAGCTTTCCACCACGGCGGCTTTATCCTCTTTGTAGGTCACGCCGAACCAGGAATCCTTGGTTTCCAGCACCTCCACGGTCACCTGCTTCTTTTGCAACAATTCGCCAATGTAGATGGGCAGCAGGTATTCGGCCTTCATGGGATTGCCGGGCACAGTGTCCCGGAAGAAGGCGGTGAAGCCGCTCTCCAGCAGATCCAGGAATTCCGGCATCAGGCCCCACATATTCATCGACACGTGGGATTCCGCGTTGATTTCCTTGCCGCCGGCCATGGCGCCGGTGGGGGTTTTCACGATGTCGGAGGTCTCCACCACGTTGGTCAGGAAGCCTTTATCATCCACCTGGCAAACGCCCCGGGTGACGCCGCCATTGTCGGACAGGGTGTTTTTCAAAATGAAGCCCGCCAGGCTGTATTCATTGGCCCTGTGGGGCTGGCACAGCCAATCCCGCAGCAGCTGGAAGGCGGTTTTGCCGTAATAATCATCGGCGTTGATGACGGCGAAGGGGCTATCCACCTCATCCTTGGCCGCCAGCACGGCCTGGCCGGTGCCCCAGGGCTTGCCCCGGCCTTCGGGCACGGAAAAGCCGGCGGGGGTGTTGGCCAATTCCTGGAAGGCGTAGCCAACTTCCACGCCCTTGCCCCGGCAGATCGCTTCGATCCGGTCGCCGATCACTTCTTTAAAATCCTGCTCAAGATCCTTGCGGATGATAAATACGATCTTGTTGAACCCCGCGGCGATAGCATCGTGGATGGAATAATCCATGATGATGTGGCCCCGGGCGTCCACGGGCTCCAACTGCTTGATGCCGCCGCCGAACCGGGAGCCGATCCCCGCGGCCATGATGAGAAGCGTCGTCTTCTGCATACTGATCCTCCTTGCTTGCTGGTTCCTTTTGCCGCCCCGGCCCGATCCAACGCGCCTTTGCTTCATTCCGGGCAAAGGGCCGGTTTGGCCGATGCTTATAATGATTCTGTTTCTTTTTAAATAATCCTTTCTTTCTCGGGGGATTTCTGCGAAAAAATCCCTGCCCCCCAGCGGCAGCGGGACGCGCGCGCCCCCTGAACGCGGTTTTTTCCGCGCGCAAACGCATATATTGAGGCGGAGGTGACGCGCAAGATGCTGTCTTTTCTGTATTGGCTGCTGCGGGACGCGCTGTTCTTTTTCGGCGTCGTATCCGGGGGCTTTCCCAAGCCCCTGTCCCGCCCGGAGGAAAAAGCCGCCGTGGAGGCCATGGCCCGGGGCGACGAGGCGGCGCGGCTGAAGCTGATCGAGCACAACCTGCGCCTGGTATCCCACATCGCCCGGAAATACACCGTGCCGGGCTATTCCAGCGACGATCTGGTGTCGGTGGGATCGCTGGGGCTGATCAAGGCGGTGAATACCTACAAGCCCGAAACCGGCTCCCCCCTGTCGGCCTATGCCGCGCGGTGCATTGAAAATGCTATCCTCGCGCCAACGCGGCATGGGCAGGAAAAAGGAATATTTCTTCCAATATCTGGCACGTTTGTGCCCGGATTTCGGAGAAAATGTATATCATGTGCCGTTCAGAGGGAAGTCAGGTGAGGTTCGCGCCCTTATATATCCTTTCCTTCCAGGTGACCCAAACCAAGAAGATTTCCGAAGCGTTTTCTCTGAATCGAAAGTATCGGCGCTATGAGGACATTGTTTCTATTCCCGACCGCCTTCGCTGGCGCAGGCACGAACTGGGCCTGCTGCAGAAGGAGGTCGCCGCAAAAATCGGCGTTACCCGCAGCGTGTATAACAGCCTGGAAACCGGCGAGGTAGATTCCTGTGATCCTGCCGTGATGGACAAGCTGGCAGCGCTGTACGGCATCCCGGTATCCGATCTGCTGGACGACTACCATCGTTTCCTGCTGAACGGTCAGGGACAAGCCATCCAGGCTTTGCGAGCCTCCCTGAACATGACGCGAGCACAATTTGCCGATCACCTGCATACGGGCGTGCGGAATATCCAGGCCTGGGAGACGGAACAAAAGACGATCAGCAAAAGAATGTGGGAAGCACATTTCAAAAAACGGACATAAAAACCCGGCAAGTATCAACCGACACTTACCGGGCGGGGATCAGGCGTCACCGGGCCTGATCCCGTTTTCTTTTGGCGGCAGCCATTACGGCGTTGTATAATTGCACTTTCTGCTCTGCCGGACAATTCAGCTTTTTCATCTTATCGCAGACCCAGTCGGCGTGCACGCTGGCCATGCGCTGGGCCAGGGTGCGCTTTCCTTCGTCTGTCTGCGGATAGTGAACGATCA
>JAFUXH010000126.1 GCA_017470945.1 Clostridia bacterium
ATTCCTTCACGGCCTTTTCGGTCAGGCTGTCAAAGGTGCCGGTGGGCTGGCCCTGGTAAATGCCCACGGTGATCAGCTGGTGCTGCAGGGCGGTGATCTGCTCGCCCTTATCGCCCAGCTTCAGGTCGATATCATTGATGAGGGGCAGGATCTTCACGTCGGTTTTCTTGCCCTTGGCGTTGAGGGGCCGGCCCTCCAGGATCAGCTGCTGCACCTCGGGGGAGGCGACGCCATCCTGCTTGATGCCGTTCTTTTTCTGGAACGCCTTCAAGGCGCTGACGGTGGAGGTGCCAAACAGGCCGTCCGCCGTGCCGTTGAAGAAGCCCAGCTCTTTCAGCGCCTCCTGCAGCACGGCCACCTCCTTGCCGGTGGAGCCCGATTGCAGGTAGGGGTAATGCTGCTGGGCGGCGGAATCGGCGCCGAGGGTCTTGCCGGGGGTATACTGGGCGGGAATGAGCACGTACTCCGCCGCGATGTAGCCGGTTTTGCCGTTGTATTCGGCTTTTACATAATCATTGGAAACGGCGGATACCGAAATTTCCGCCCCCTTGGGCACGGTGAGGATCCGGGCGGAGGAGGTGGAGGCCGCCTTGCGCAGATTGACCGCCGACAGGGTGTAGGTGGTGAAGGGGTAGGAAGCCGCCGGGGTGGCGGTGGGCTTGGGGGTAGCGGTGGGCTTTTTCGTCGCCGTGCCCTTCACGGTGGCGGTGGCTTTGCCGATCACGGTCACCATGTCGTTATACAGGGCGTTTTGGGTGGCGAAATCGGCCCGGCCGGTCTGGCTGAGGCCGTTGGCCTTCTGAAACGCCTTGACGGCGGAGGCGGTGCTGCTGCCATAAGCGCCATCCACGGTGCGGGTGTAATAGCCCAGCTCCTTCAAGCGGGTTTGCAGGGCGGTCACCGCCGCGCCGGTATTGCCGGTGGACAGGGTATAATCCAAAACGGCGGGGGCGGTTTTGACGGCTGCGGCCTTGCCCTTGCTGTTCTTGGGCTTGCCGGCGAAGAGCAGGGCCTGGGAGGCGGCGTCGGCCGCGCCGATCTGGCTGAGGCCGTTCATCTTCTGGAAGGCGAGCACCGCCTTGCGGGTGCCCGCGCCGAACGCGCCGTCGACAGCGCTGGTATAGAAGCCCAATTCCTTCAGGGCCTGCTGCAGCGTTTCCACGTGAATGCCGCTGTCGCCAAAGGATACGGGGGTATAGATCGACGTATCGTTGGCCCGCACGCTGGCTTCATCCAGCTGGATGGAGGCGGTGAGGGCGTAGCCGGTGGTGGTGTTGTACAGCACCTTGTAATAGCCCGACGTGTTGCCTGTCACGATCACCTGGGCCCCGCGGGGCACCGTGGCCACCACCCGGGAGGCGCTGTCCGCCCGCTGATACAGCTTGGCGCTGCTCAGGGCGGTGCCGTAATACAGGAAGGGCTTGGCGTCCGCCAGGGCGGCGGGCGCGAACAGGCAGGCGATCAGCGCGAGGGCGATCCACCGTTTGATCCAAGCATGCCGCATAACCAAATTCCTCCGTTTCGGGAAATTGGGAAAAATCCATACATATGCAATTTATTTTATTTCATTTTCGTAACGATGTCAAGACGGATTTTTCATAAATTTGTAATAATTTCCCGGAAGAAATGGGAAATCCGGCGCACAATAGGGGGTGATAAAAGGAGTGATCGGATGAAACGGACATGGATGGCCCTGGCGCTGGCGGCGGTGCTGCTGATCGTCGGCGCGCGGCCGGCCCAAGGCGCGGTGGCCTGGGGCGACCGGGGCAGCGATGTGAGCCGCATTCAGCAGCGGCTGCGGCAGTACGGCTATATGGATGCCCCGGCGGATGGGATCTTCGGCCAGGCCACCTACGACGCGGTGGTGTGGTTCCAACGGAAAAACGGCCTGCAGGCCGACGGGGTGGTGGGCCCGGCCACGGCGGCGGCGCTGGGCGTTTCGCTGTCCTCCTCCGGCGGCGCGGCGGAGGCGGGCGGCTATCACGAAACCGAGGTGTACACCCTGGCCCGGCTGGTGCACGCCGAGGCCCGGGGCGAGCCTTATGTGGGCAAGGTGGCCGTGGCGGCGGTGGTGCTGAACCGGGTGAAATCATCGGCCTTTCCCAACACCATCAGCGGGGTGATCTACCAGGCCGGGGCCTTCGACTGCGTGGCCGACGGGCAGATCAACCTGACGCCGGACAGCGATTCCGTGCGCGCCGCCCGGGACGCCATGAACGGCTGGGACCCCACCGGCGGGTGCATCTACTATTATAACCCGGCCACCGCCACCAGCGCCTGGATCTGGAGCCGGGAGGTGCGGCTGCGCATCGGCGCCCACAGCTTCGCGGTATAGGGGGAGAAGGCATGCTGAGAAAAAAACACTATCAGGCCCTGCTGGGCGTGCTGGCGGTGGCCCTGGCCGTCACGGCGGGCATCGCCGTTCATGCGATCCAGGCCAAGGAGCAGGTCAGCGCCCGGCTGAACGAGGTTTACCAGGGGGCGGTGCTGTCGGCCCTCCGGCAGATGGAGGATATCGACCTGGCCCTGAGCAAGGCTTTGCTGTCGGGCGATCAGGCGGCCGTCGATCGGTATTTGACCCAGGTCAGCGCCGGGGCTGCCCAGGTGCAGCGCAGCCTGTCGCTGCTGCCCCTGGCCCATCCGGCGGGGAAAAACGCGGTGAAATTTTCCAACCAGGTGGCGGATTACGCCGCCGCCTTGCTGGGCGGGGCAATCACCGCCCGGGACGCCGCCCAGCTGGAAACGCTGATCGCCGCCTGCCGGGAATACGCCGCCGCCCTGTACCAGGCGAAGGATTCCTTACCGGAGCGATCGGCGGAAAACGTCGGCTTTTATGCCACCGATACGGCGGGGGACAACGGCAGCTACGACAGCGGGGTATCCTACCCCACCCTGATTTACGACGGGCCCTTTTCCGACGCCCGGGATACCGGGGAGGCAAAGGCCCTGGGCGGCAGGATGGTGACCAAGGAGGAGGCCATGGCCTTGGCCCGGGCGTTCGTGGGGGAGGACCGGGTGCTGTCGGCGGCTCCGGGGGCCGATATGGGCGGCAGCATCCCCTGCTGGGGCGTTACCCTGCAATTGAAGGATATGACCCTGCAGGCCGCCGTGACCCAGCAGGGGGGCAAGGTGCTGTGGATGGCGGCGGATACGGCGGCGTTTCCAACGGAAAAAAGCCTGGAGGAATGCCGGGAAAACGCGCTGCTGTTCCTGCAGCGCAACGGATTTGAGCAGATGCAGGCCACCTATTTCCAGGTGTACGAGGGCGTGGCGGTGATTTCCTTCGCCGCCACCCAGGGGGACACCCTGCTGTACCCCGATCTGATCAAGGTGCAGCTGCGCATGGATACGGCCCAGGTGGTGGGGATCGAGGCCCGGAATTATTGGCAGAACCACGGGCCCCGGGGCCTGCTGACCCCGGCGCTTTCCCTGGAGGAGGCGGCGGGCGGCGTGAGCGCCATGCTGAAGGTGGATCAGGCCCGGCTGTGCCTGATCCCCACCGACGCGGGGGAAAAGCTGTGCTATGAATTCCAGGGCGTTTACGGCGGTCATACCTACCTGTGCTATATCAACGCCCACGACGGCAGGCAGGAGCAGCTGCTCAAGGTGATCGAGGACGAAACGGGGATCGAGGCGGTTTGATTGATTGACAATTTGCTCGGGCCATGCTATCCTACGAAAAAACGGCGAAGGGAGGCGGGAGAATGAGCGATAAGCAGGCGCTGGCGTGCTTTGATTTTGACGGCACCATGATCGACGGCGACAGCATCACGGCCTATCTGCGCCTGGCGTTCAGGCGGGGCGATCTGTCGCCGGTCCGGTACGCCGCGGTGGGGGTTCACACCCTGGGCTATTTCCTGGGTTGGGAAAGCGGCGACGCGGTGAAAACCCACGCCCTCCGCTTCCGCAAAGCCATGCCTCCGGAGCGGCGGGAGGAATTGGATCGGCTGTTTGCCGAGCGGGAGCTGCTGCCGCGGATATATCCCGAAGCGCTGGCCTGCTGGCGCGCCCATCAGCAGGCGGGCAGAAAGGTGCTGCTGGTATCGGCCTCCACCGATCAGTACATGCGCCACGTGGCGAAGGCCCTGGGGGCCGACGCGCTGCTGTGCACCCCGGTGCTGGCCGATGAAACGGTGGCCGGCAACTGCAAAGGCGAAGAAAAGCCCCGGCGCATCCTGGAATGGCTGAAGGCCCGGGGCATCCAGGCGGATTTTGAGGCGTCCTACGCCTATGGCGACAGCGCCAGCGATCTGCCCATGCTGCGTATGGTGGGGCATCCCGTGCAGGTCAACCCCAAAAAGAAGCTGCTGCGGGCCGCCCCGGACATGGAAAGGGTTGCGTGGGGAAAAAGATAATATGGATGATAAAAAGGGCTGCTGTGTTTTGATACGGCAGCCTCTTTTGTTACCGGATTCGAGGATCACATCGCCGCCTGCCGACGTCCGGGGCAGGGAAATTGCCGCCGGCAGATCGTCCGCCACCGTGCCGTACCATTGATAATCGGCCAGGAGGCAGGGGCTGCCGTTGGCGGTAAATTGTGCTCTGTTAGCTGAGAATGTTTTGCGGATATTTGGGGGGAATCAGGCGGAGAATACGCGGAAATCTTTCCATGATCAACAAACGGCCCGCTTCTCCGACATGGGAAAAGCGGGCCGCGGCAGTTATGGAAATCGTTGTGAGGATCGCGGGCGATCAGCCCTGCTTGGTGCCGCATTCGGGGCAGAATTTGGCACTGCGGGGGATCTTGGTGCCGCATTCGGGGCAGAATTTGGTTTCGGCGGCGGGCGCCTCCGCGGCAGCGGCGGGCTGCTGCGCGGCGTTCTGCATCACCTGAGCCATGGCGGCGCCCATGCCCAGCCCGGCCATGGCGCCCGCGCCGCCGGGGTTATTGGCGGCGTCCCGGATGGCCTGGGCCGTTTGATACTGGGTGAACTGGTTCATGTTGCCCACCACGCCCATGGAGGTGCGCTGGTCGATGGCCTTTTCCACTTCCTCGGGCAGGGAGATATTTTCGATCACGAAGGATTCCAGCTTCAGGCCCAGGCCTTCCACCCGGGGGGCCAGGGACTGCAGCGCGTACTGGGACAATTCATCGTAATTGGCGGCCATATCCAGGGCGGGGATCTTGCTCTGGGCGATGGCGTCGCTCAGGCCGGAAACCAGCGTGCGCTTCACCTGGCCGGCCACGCCCTCGGTGGTCATGTAAGCGGCGGTGCCGAACACTTCCTTCAGGAACACGGTGGGGTTGCTGACCCGGAAGGCGTAGATGCCATAGGCCCGCAGGCGGATCATGCCGAATTCGGCGTCCCGCATCATCACGGGGCTGCTGGTGCCCCATTTCTGATCCAGGAATTGACGGGTGTTGATGAAATAGACCTCCGCCTTGAAGGGGGAATTGAAGCCATATTTCCAGGATTGCAGCGCCGTCATGATGGGCATGTTCTGGGTGGACAGGGTGTAGCGGCCGGGGTTGAACACGTCGGCGATCTTCCCCTCGTTCACCATCACGGCCACCTGGCTTTCCCGCACGGTCAGCTGGGCGCCCATCATGATTTCGTGACCGTTGGTATCGAAACGGTGCACCATCACGTCGCTGGAGGGATCCTTCCATTCGATGACGTTGATGAACTGGCTGGTCAGCGCGTTGAAGAGATTCATGCTTGTTCCTCCTTCTTCATTGGGCCTGGGCCGGGCACAGCAGATCCTGCACGCTTTCCAGCCAGGCGGATTGGGTCACGGTCAGATCCAGATCCAGATATTCCTTGATTTTTTGAATGCTGTCGCGGATATGGGCGTCGGTCATGGCGCCCAGGGCGTCGATGGATTCGGGCTCCTTCCCGTGCATGGGCATGCACACCACCCGGATGTGCCGGGGGGTCAGCACGGCGGAGGCGTAGTAAATGCCATCCACATACCGGCCGAAGAAATTGTTGCGCAGGGCGTTTTCCAGCCGCTGCTGGGCGTGGCCGCTGTGGCCGGACAAATACACGTCGCCCTGTGGCATATCGATTTCATACAGGATGCTGGGGTGATCCAGGCTCACGTGGGAACGGATCAGCTTGAAGGAGCGCTTCACGGCCTCCCAGTCGTGCAGCTCCCCCGCCAGCAGGGCGTGCACCAGTTCATCCCGCTGGATGGTCAGCATGGCTTCCTCGTCGTAATAATCGTCGGCGATATCGGCGTGCAGCCGGTCCAGCACCGCGCGGGTTTCGGACAGCACCTTTTTCTGTTCTTCCGCCTTGTCGCACACGGCGAAGATGGGCAGGCTGGGCCTGCCGTAACGCAGAAAGCGCTTGAGGGGCATGGCATCCTGCCGGGGCAGCAGATAGCCCACGGCGTCGATGGCCTTGGAATTGAGCAGGTCGATGCCCGCCTGCGCGGTTGCGGCAATGAATGGCGGCCGGAAACTGGTTTTCTGCCAGGGAATTTGATGCTCAAACATCTCCCGAACATCCTCCCGATCCGTCACGAGCAGCAGCTTGTACATGCGCTTCCTCCTTGATAGCCGATGGGTATATAGAATCTATAAGCATTATACCACACAATGCGAAAAAAGACAACGCATGCTTTACGGGTGGTATAATTTGTGGCTTTGATACCGGGGATCGCAGGTGATGTTGATTTTCAAACGGCGGAAAATATTTTCATCCACAGAGGAGAGGATCACCGTGGAATGGGCCTCGCACCCCGCCAGGCGGGGCAACTGGGCCATGGCCCGGGCGGCGTTTTCATCGGTGGCGGCGCAGATCGACAGCGCCAGCAGGATCTCATCGCTGTGCAGCCGGGGGTTGTGATTGCCCAGGTAGCTGCATTTCAGGGTCTGGATGGGCTCGATGACCGTGGGGGAAATCAGCTGCACCTTTTTTTCGATGCCGGCCAGGGCCTTCAGCGTGTTGAGCATCAGCGCGGCGGAGGGGCCCAGCAAATCGGTGGTCTTGCCGGTGATGATCCGGCCGTCCTGCAATTCCATGGCCAGGGCGGGGCTGCCGGTTTGCTCCGCCCGGCTGCGGGCGGCGGCGATCACGGGGCGGTCTAAGTCGGTCAGGCTCATTTTCTGCAGCAGCAGCTCCAACTTGGCCACCTCCGCCTCCCGTGCGTGGCCCTGCTTGACGGCGCAGCGGGCGGTGTAATACCGGCGGATGATCTCCTGCCTGGCGGCGTTGCGGCAGATTTCGTCGTCAATGATGCAGTTGCCCGCCATGTTGACGCCCATATCGGTGGGGGATTTATAGGGAGAAACGCCGTAAATGGATTCGAACAGGGCGTTGAGCACCGGGAAAATTTCGATATCCCGGTTGTAATTGACGGTGGTTGCCCCGTACGCTTCCAGGTGGAAGGGGTCGATCATATTCACGTCGTCCAGATCCACCGTGGCGGCCTCGTAGGCCACGTTGACGGGGTGCTTCAGGGGCAGGTTCCAGATGGGGAAGGTTTCAAATTTGGCGTAGCCCGCCTGAATGCCCCGCTGATGCTCCAGATACAATTGGCTCAGGCAGGTGGCCATCTTGCCGGAGCCGGGGCCCGGGGCGGTGACCAGGATCAGGGGCCGGGTGGTTTCGATATATTCGTTGCGGCCGAAGCCCTCTTCGCTGACGATGTGCTTCACGTCGTAGGGATAGCCCTCGATGGGAAAATGGCGGAACGTTTTCACCCCCAGGCTTTCCAGCCGCTCTTTAAAGGCCACGGCGGTGCGCTGCTCCTGCCATCGGGTCAGCACCACGCTGCCCACGTATAAGCCGATGGAGCGGAAGGCGTCGATCAGGCGCAGCACGTCCTGATCGTAGGTGATGCCCAGGTCCCCCCGCACCTTGCTTTTTTCGATGTCGTCGGCGTTGATGGCGATCACCAGCTCCGCCTGATCCTTCAAATTCAGCAGCATCGACACCTTGCTGTCCGGCCGGAAGCCCGGCAGCACCCGGGAAGCGTGAAAATCGTCAAACAGCTTGCCCCCCAATTCCAGATACAATTTCCCCCCGAATTTGGCGATCCGCTCCCTGATGTGCTCCGACTGCATGGCGGTGTATTTGTCATGATCGAATCCGATGTGCATTGGTACCCTTCCCCCTTGTGCGAAAAAATCCCATACCCTCCCATTATAGCATGAGCGGTGGAGGGAAACAAGCAAAGAAACAATAAAAAAACCCGGGGCGAGAGTGAAAAGCGGAAACGGGGAAGGAAACGCGTACTCTCTTTGAAGGCAAAGAGAGTACCAGAGAAACCACCTGCTGACTGCGGAAACGCCGCCATGGGAATGCGCCGCATGGAACCCGCCGCTGCCGAGGCGGCCTGCTTTGCCGGCCAGCCGGTGCGTGAACGCACCGGGAAAACCCAAAGGGAACGCCTGGAGAAAGCTTGTTTTCTCCAGGCGTTCCCTTTGGGTTTTCTTGCTCCCGGCAGCTTACTGGGCGAATCCTCAGCTGCTCGCGGATGGCGTTTGTTTTTTACTGCCACGCATCATCGCGGGGCGCGGGGCCGCGAAGGCCCCGCCGTATCCCCACGTGCGGCTTACTTCACCACCAGGTTCAGCAGACGGCCGGGCACGTAAATGCACTTGACGATCTGCTTGCCGGCGATAAGGGCCTGCACGCTGTCCAGCTTGGGCAGGGTTTCCTGGGCTTCTTCCTTGCCCAGGGTGACGGGCACCATCAGCTTGCCCTTGACCTTGCCGTTGATCTGCACGGCGATTTCCACTTCGTCTCGCACCAGGCAGTTTTCATCATACTGGGGCCAGGGCTGGGTGTACACCGGCGCGCCGAAGCCCATCTGCTGCCAGATTTCCTCGCAGATATGGGGGGCGACGGGGGAGAGCAGCAGCAGCAGGGTCTTGTATTCTCCCGCGGTGACGCTGCCCTTCTGGTTGATTTCGTTGACCAGGGTCATCATCTGGGCGATGGCGGTGTTGAACTTCATCTGTTCAAAATCGTCGCCCACCTTTTTGATGGTCTGGTGCATCGACACCTTCAGATCGTCGCTGAAGGCGTCGCCGGGGGTGACCGCTTCCTGCAGCCGCCACACGCGGTCCAGGAATTTGCGGCAGCCCCGGGCGCCGTTGGTGCTCCAGGGGATGGCCTGGTCGAAAGCGCCCATGAACATTTCGTACATCCGGAAGGCGTCGGCCCCGATTTCGGCGATGATCTCATCGGGGTTCACCACGTTGCCGCGGCTCTTGCTCATTTTTTCGCCGTCGGAGCCCAGGATCATGCCCTGCGCGGTGCGCTTGGCGTAAGGCTCGGAGGTGGGCACCTCGCCGATATCGTACAGGAACTGATGCCAGAACCGGGAATACAGCAGATGGCGGGTCACGTGCTCCATGCCGCCGTTATACCAATCCACCGGCAGCCAGTATTTCAATTCCTCGGGATCGGCGAAGGCCTGGTCGTTGTGGGGATCGCAATAGCGCAGGAAGTACCAGCTGCTGCCGGCCCACTGGGGCATGGTATCGGTTTCCCGCTGGGCCTTGCCGCCGCACTTGGGGCAGGTGCAGTTGACGAAGCTTTCGATTCGGGCCAGGGGGCTTTTGCCGTCGGAGCCGGGCTGGAAATCCTCCACCGGGGGCAATTCCAGGGGCAGTTCCTCATAGGGCACGGCCACCACGCCGCAATGAGGGCAATGGATCAGGGGGATGGGCTCGCCCCAGTAGCGCTGGCGGTTGAAGGCCCAATCCTTCATTTTATATTGCACGCCGGCCCGGCCGATGCCCCGGGCCTCGATCTCTTGCAGCATCCGGGCGATGGAATCCTTCTTATTATTATACCCGTTCAGGAAATCGGAATTGACCATTTCGCCGTCGCCGGTATAGGCTTCCTTGGTGATATCGCCGCCCCGGATGACCTCGATGATATCGATGCCGAATTTGGTGGCGAATTCCCAGTCGCGCTGATCGTGGGCGGGCACGGCCATGATGGCGCCGGTGCCGTAGCCCATCATCACGTAGTCGGAAATAAAGATGGGCACTTCCTTGCCCGTGATGGGGTTGATGGCGGACAGGCCGTCGATCTTCAGGCCGGTTTTCTCCTTCACCAGTTGGGTGCGCTCAAATTCCGTTTTCTTGGCGCATTCCTCCCGGTAGGCTCGGATGGCGTCCATATTGGCGATACGGCCGGCGTACTGATCGATCAGGGGATGCTCCGGCGCCATGACCATGAAGGTGACGCCAAACAGGGTGTCGGGCCGGGTGGTGTAGATTTCGATGGTCTCGTCGATGCCGGCGAAGGGGAAGCGCACGAACGCGCCGGTGGATTTGCCGATCCAATTGATCTGCTGCTGCTTGATGTTTTCGGGGTACTTGACGTGCTCCAGCCCTTCCAGCAGCTTGTCGGCGTATTTGGTGATGCGCAGGTACCACACGTCCTTGGGCAATTGCACCACGTCGCCGTGGCAGATATCGCACTTGCCGCCCTGGCTGTCCTCATTGGAGAGGACCACCTTGCAGGAGGGGCAGTAGTTGACCAGCGTTTTATCCCGGAACACCAGGCCGTGCTCGAACATTTTCAGGAAGATCCACTGGGTCCAATGGTAATACTTGGGATCGGTGGTATCCACCTCCCGGCTGTAATCGAAGGAGAAGCCGATCTTTTTCAGCTGCTGCCGGAAATGATCGATGTTCTGCTTGGTCACGATGGCGGGGTGGACGTTATTTTTGATGGCGTAATTCTCCGTGGGCAGGCCGAAGGCGTCCCACCCGATGGGAAACAATACGTTAAAGCCCTGCATGCGGCGCTTGCGGGCGATGATATCCATGGCGGTGTTGGAGCGGGGATGGCCCACGTGCAGGCCGTGGCCGGAGGGATAGGGGAATTCGATCAAGCCGTAAAACTTGGGCTTGGTGTGATCCTTTTCGGCGGCAAAGGCCTGGTGTTCATCCCAGTATTTTTGCCATTTGGGTTCGATGTCTGCGGGTACGTAGGGCTGCATGGAAAAGCCTCCTTCAGTCAATGCAATACGGATTTTTACATTATAATCCTTCCGACAAAATTTGTAAAGGCTTGCGGGATCGTGAACGAAGCGTAAATTTTTGAAAAAAATACGAAAAGATGCAGGGTTTTGGGCGTCAGCTGTGTTATAATAACGTGATTTGCCAAAAGTTCCTGGGGAATTTTGCCCAAGAAAGGGAAAGGGGGCTGGAAAATGGCGGGAAAACGGTGTATAATACTTCCGTTGCGCTCAAAGCGCGGCCGCTGGGCCGCCCTGGGCGCGCTGCTGTTGGCGATCTGCGCGCTTATCTGGCTTTTCCGCCCCCGGCAAACGACGCCGCCCCCGCCCAGCGAAGCGCTGACGGCCGCGGCGAAGGAACTGACGGATTACGACGTGACGCTGAAGCTGATCCCCGAACGCCGGCAGGTATCCATCACCGAGCGCGTGGCCTTTATCAACGATACCGGCGATACCCTGACCAGCCTGCTGCTGCGCACCTGGCTCAACGCCTTTCAATCGGAGGAGGACAGCCCGGCGGCCACGGAAGAATTGTACGACGCCTGCTACCCCCAGGGCTTTTCCGAAGGGAAGCTGACGCTGCACGACGTGGCGTGGAACGGGACCCAAACGGCCTGGCGCTATGACGACGACGCCCAAACGGCGCTGCGCGTCGATATCCCGCCCCTCGCGGCGGGGCAAACAGGGGAACTGCTGCTGCGGTGCGTGGTCCAGATCCCCCTGTGCGCTCACCGCTCCGGCGGGCTGGGGGATACCTACCAGCTGGGCAACGTGATCCCGCAGCTTTCGCTGTATCAGGATCACGCCTGGCGGGCCGACCCGTACACTTCGGTGGGGGATCCCTTCGTCAGCTCCTGCGCCAATTACACGTTCAGCGTGTATCTGCCGGAGGGGTATGTGCCCGCCTGCTCCGCCCCCCTGACGCGGGGGCAGGATGGCGCCTGGCGGGGCAGCATCCTGGCGGCCCGGGATGTCGCCCTATGCCTCAGCCCCGATTATTGCCAGGCGTCCGCCCGGGCGGCGGGGGGCGCGGCGGTGTATGCCTATGCCAAAACGGAAGCGGGGGCCCGGCGGGTGGCGGAGGACGCCAAGCGGGCCATCGACGTGTTTTCCGGCCTGTTCGGCCCGTATCCTTACCCAGCGCTGACGGTGTGCGCCGTCGATTTTCCCTTCGGCGGCATGGAATACAGCGGGCTGGTGATGATCGGCCAAAGCAATTTCCTGGACAGCCAGCAGGACACCATGGAATTGACCGTCGCCCACGAAACGGCTCACCAGTGGTTTTACAGCCTGGTGGGCAGCGATCAGGTGTACGCCCCCTGGCAGGATGAGGCGCTGTGCCAGTACGCCATGCTGCGCTACGTGCGCGCCCGGTACGGCCAGGGCAGCTTCGACACCCTGAAGTATTATCAGGTGGATTCGCCCATGGCGGAAAACATCCCCGGTTCCCTGACCCCCGGCAGCCCCATCGATTACTTTGGGGATCTGACGGCCTATTCCTCGGTGGTATACGGCCGGGGGGCGGCGCTGCTGCTGGCGCTGGATGAAATGCTGCCCGGCGGGGCGGACGCGTTTTTGCGGGCCTACGCCGAGGCGTTCGCGTATCGGTTCGCGACCCGGCAGGATTTTGAAGCCTTCCTCAACAATTACGCGGGGATGGATTGCTCCCCCCTGCTGTTGGATTATCTGGATACGGCCCATTGACGGCTGCCTTCCCAAAGAAAGGGTGTTTTGATGAAACCACAGGAATGCTGCGTGCTCATTCCTTCCCTCAGCCCCGACGAACGCCTGCCCGCCTATGTGAATGAACTGCATGAGGCGGGCTTCGGCCTGATCCTGGTGGTGGACGACGGATCCGCCGCCTCCTACCAGCCCATCTTCGACCGGATCGCCGGCTGGGAGGGCTGCCATGTACTGCATCACGATGTGAACCACGGCAAGGGCCAGGCCCTGCGCACCGGCTACGCCTATATCCGGGATCATACCCGCCTGCAGGGCATCCTGACCGCCGATTCCGACGGCCAGCACACCGTGCCCGATACCCTGCGCCTGGCAGCTGAACTGGGCAAAAAGCAGGAGCTTTTGCTGGGCAGCCGGGATTTTACCCGGAACAACCCCAACGTGCCCCCCAAATCCCGCTTTGGCAACCGCATGACCAGCTTCGTGTTCCGCCTGCTTTACGGCCAATGGCTGCCCGATACCCAGACCGGTTTGCGGGCCTTTGACCGGAAGCTGCTGGACTTCATGCTGTCTGTGCAGGGCGATCGGTTCGAATATGAAATGAACGTGCTGATCCAGTGCGCCGGGGCGAAGGTGCCTATGCGGGCCATCACCATCGAAACGGTGTATATGGATGACAACAAGGGCACCCATTTCCACCCCATCCGGGATTCCTGGCGGATCTACAAATTGCTGCTGGGCTCTTTCTTCCGCTACAGCGCGGCCAGCATCCTGTCGTTCCTGATCGATTACGCGGTGCTGTCGATCCTGATGTTCTGGGTGTTCAAGGATCGGCCCGATATCACCCTGCTGGGCGTGCCTTTCAGCTTCAAGGCCCTGGTGGCCACGCCCATCGCCCGCCTGTGCTCCGCCCCGGTGAATTTCCTGCTGAACAAAAATTTCGTGTTCCAGGCGGGCAAGACCGACGGCGCGGTGAAGCGCTACATCGTGCTGGCGGTGTGCAGCCTGGTGATCACCACGCTGATCTTCGGCTTCCTGGATCATTATGTGAGCACCCCCTTCCTGCACATCCTGCTCAAGGTCGTGATCGACGTGGCGATGTACGTGGTCAATTACCGCATTCAAAAGGCTTGGGTATTCCCGCAGAAAAAGGCCGTTTGATTTTTGAAAGGAGATAACCCTATGAAACTGCCTGTACGCATTGCGCTTTCCCTGGTGTGCGCCGCCCTGGTGCTGGCCGCGCCGTTCACCCTGTCCTCCCCCAATCTGTTGGGCGAGGCCCGGATGCAGATGCAGGAGCAATTGGAGGGCGACTGGGATCTGGACGACGGCTGGGACCCGGAGGCCGATGACGACGATTGGCTGGAAAGCGGCCTGATGAAGCTGCTGTTCCCCGCCGCCAACGCCGAGGAAGAAGCGGAGGATGCGGAAGAGGATGAGCAAGCGGAGGAAAAGACCTATTCCCTGCCCATCGATCTGTCCGCCGGGCTGGAGCCCAACCCCGCCGCCTTCACCGAAGCCGGCTACGAGGATGATTCCATCCGGGTGCAGATGGAAACCCGGGAGGAGGACGGCGTGATCTGGCGCATCGCGTGGGTAGAGGTGGCGTCGCCCACCCAGCTGCGCACCGGCATCGCCGGCACCATCGCCAAGCCCGGCGAAAAGAAGGTGCGCACCATTGCCGAATCCTGCAACGCGGTGGTGGCCCTCAACGGCGACTACTTCAAGAATAATCCCACCAAAACCAGCTTTGAATACCGGATGGGCCAAAAAATCCGTTCCAACACCAACAAAACCAAGGATATGCTGATCATCGACGAAAACGGCGGTTTCCATATCGTGATGGCCCTGGAAAAAACCAAGCAGCAGGATGCCATCAAGGCCGTGACCGCCGACCACAAGATCGTCAACGCCTTCACCTTCGGCCCCGCCCTGGTCAGCGAGGGCAAGGTGATCAAGACCGATAAGCACTACGGCTATAACCCCGAGGGCAAGGAGCCCCGCAGCGCCATCGGCCAGACCGGGCCGCTGAGCTACGTGTTCGTGGTGGCGGAGGGCCGGGGCAAATCCGCCGGCGTGACCCATCAGCAATTGGCTAACTTTATGGGCGATTCCCTGCACTGCGTGGCAGCCTATAACCTGGATGGCGGCGGCAGCGCCACGCTGGTGTTCAACGGCAAGATCTACAACAAACTGGGCGGCAGCGAGCGGCAGCTGAGCGATATCATCTATTTTGCCACGGCGGTGGACCCCAAGGAGTGGAAGTGAGCGTATGACCATGTGGGAGGAAGCGAGCAAAACCTATTTCCTGGGGGTGCAGGTGTATTCCTTCGGCCTGTTCGCGGCGCTGGGCCTGGCCCTGGCGCTGGCGGTGCTGGCGCTGCTGCTGCACAGGGCCAAATGGAAGCGCGGCACCGCCGCCCTGACCGGCGTGCTGGCCATGATCGCGGGGCTGATCGTATCCCGGCTGTTTTTCGGCCTGCTGGATCAGACCCTGGGCGTGGCCCTGCCCCTGTGGGCCATGGTGCAGGTGACGGCGGGGGGCTTTTCCATGATGGGCGCGCTGCTGGGCGCCTGCATGGGGGCCATCCTGGCGGCGAAAATCACCCGGCAAAACGCCGCGCGGCTGCTGGATTTCCTGGCCCCGGCCTTCCTGCTGTTCGTTTCATGCGAGCGCCTGGGGGAAGGATATATCGACGATTTCGGCATCAGCCGCTATCTGGTGGGCGACCTGTTCAAGGGCTCCTTCCTGGCGGTGGATGGCGGCGGGGAGTGGTATCTGGCCACCTACCTGATCGAATCCTTCGCCGCGCTGGTGATCGCCCTGATCCTGCTGCGGGATCTGAACGGCAAGCGGCGGGCGGGGGATACCTTCATCCTGTTCCTGCTTTTGTTCGGCGCCAGCCAAACCATCCTGGAATCCCTGCGGTATGACCAGCACATGCATTACGCCTTTGTGGGCCTGCAGCACGTGATGGCCATGGCGCTGCTGGGCAGCGCGCTGATCGTGCTGTATATCCGGCGGAAAAAGGAGCGCCGGGGCCTGGCGCTGGCCGGGCTGATTTCCATCCCCCTGGCCGTGATCCTGGGGGTGGGGCTCGAGTTCGCCATTGACCGCACCCAGATGAACCGGTACGTGCTCTACGCCCTGTATCTGATCGTGCTGGGCGTGCCCGCCTATCTGGGCATCCGGCTGCGCAGGGAGGCGTAAGGATGGAAAAGGAGCAGATCGACCGCATCAACGAATTGGCCCGGAAGAAAAAGAGCGTGGGGCTGACGGAGGCCGAAATGCAGGAGCATGAAAGGCTGCGCCGTCAGTACATCGACGAATTCAAGGAAAACCTGCGATCCACCCTGGATCAGGTGTATATCCAGCAGGAGGATGGCAGCTACCGGAAACTGCAGAAAAAACCGCCGAAAAACTGAAGCGCAAATTTTTCTTGCCGTTTTGGCCGCTTTCCTGTATAATAGCATTTGTTGCAATAGCAAAACAGATTGGAGATGTCTCTACCATGCGGAAAAAAAGCTTGTTGGCCCTGCTGCTGGCCCTGTCGATGCTGCTGAGCGGCTGCGCCCTGGTCACGGTGGATCAGGCGGCGGATAACGCCCGGATCATTGTCGACGTCAACGGTGAAACCATCACCAAGCAGCAAGTGAGCAACGCGGTGAATAACACCATTTCTCAGAATGAATACATGAATCAATTGTACGCCATGTTCGGCATGACGGCCAACTATCCCACCGACGAAGCCACCATCACCCCCCAGGTGATCGATTATTACGTGGAGCAGCTGGTCAGCCTGCAAAAGGCCAAGGAGCTGGGGCTGGATCAATTCACCGACGAGGAAAAGGCCCACATCCAGGAGCATGCCGACGAGGATTGGCAGAGCTACCTGAGCCAGATCGCCAGCAATTATTTCCCCGGCCTGGAATTGGAAGGGGAAGCGCTGGAGGCGGAAGCGCAGAAGTATATCGCGGAATACGGCCTGTCCGGCAAGGACGCGTTTGAGCAGTCCGCCGCCGACGAGGTGCTGCTGGAAAAGCTGAACGACGAAACCGTGAAGGATGTGACCGTGACCGAGGAAGAGCTGGAAGCGCAGCTGGCTGAAAAGGTGGCCGCCGACCAGGAAACCTACACCGCCGATCCGGACGCTTACGGCAACGCCGTCAACAGCGGCACCGCCGTGTATTACGCCCCCGCTGGCTACCGCACGGTGAAGCACATCCTGATCAACCTGCTGGAGGCGGATTCCAGCGCCATCGACGAATTGGATGATGCCCTGACCGCCGCTGAAAACGCCCTGGAGAATGCCGACGAGGACGCCGATACGGACGCCCTGCAGGCCGCTGTGGATGAAGCCCAGGCTGCCGTGGACGCCGCCACCGAAACCGCCTTTGCCAACATTCAGGAGAAGGTCAACGAGGTGTACGAAAAGGCCACCGCCGAAGGGGCCGATTTCGACGCCCTGATCACCGAATACAGCGACGATTCCATGCCCGCAACCGGCTACGCCATCCGGGAAGGCTATGTGTATTTCGTGGAGCCCTTCGTGACCGCCGCCATGGCGCTGGAAAATATCGGCGACGTCAGCGAGCCCGTGCGTTCCACCTACGGCTACCACATCATCCAGTATGTGGGCGACGTGGCGGAAGGCGCTGTGGCCCTGGACACCGTGCGCGACGCGCTGGAAACCGAGCTGCTGGCCGATAAGAAGGAAGCCACCTACAACGACGCGGTTGCCGCCTGGACCGCCGCCGCGGACGTGAAAACTTATCCTGAAAAGATGAACTGACCGAGGGGCCGTTCGCAGTGCCGGGGGAATCAAGCTTCCCCCGGTTTTTTGTTGCCCTTGGATGAAAAGGCGGCTTTTTCGCGTTATATTTTTGCGGTGCTTGTGCATCGCGCCGGATTCGTGATATAATCGAAGGGGATCGATAGATCCCTTCACAGCGCTTATTTTATGGCACCTGGGAAGGAGGTGTGTTCTTGAACCGGGAAGACGATTTCACGCCCGATGAAAATCAACCTGAATATGTTGACGTTAACCAGCCCGCGTATGAGGACGGGCTGCGGGAGGAAACCCAGATTTGGGATGCCGCCGCCATGGAAAACGGCATGGCGGGATATTCGGATGCGTATGTCGACGACGGGCAGGGATACGACCCCGCCTACGGCGCTGCGTACCCGCAGGGGGACGACGCGCAGGAGAGCGCCTACATGCCGGACGGCGCTTATGCCGACGCGGGAATGGCGGGCGCTGATGGCCAGGCCGAATGGCCCCAGGATTGGACCGGGACGTATACCGCCGACGCGGGCGACGGCTCCTGGCTGGGGGAGGAAGCGTCCATCGAGGAGGAAAAGCCTCCCCGGCGCACCATCCTGAAGCCCCGCGCCCGCAAGCCGTCCTTTTTCTTGGCGGTGGCGGTGCACTCCTTCCAGATGCTGGTGCTGCTGGTGCTGCTGCTGGGGCTCAGCGGCCTGGGCGCGGTGGTTGGCGTGGCCAAGGCGTATATGGAAACCGCCCCCACCCTGGATCTGGCCGCCATCGACGATCAGGCCCAGACCTCCTTTATTTACGATGCCAACGGCAACCAGATCACCGACTACAAGGGGTCGGAAAATCGGATCATGGTGTCCATCGATACCATGCCCCTGATGCTGCAGCACGCCTTCGTGGCGGTGGAGGACGCCCGGTTTTACACCCACAACGGCGTGGATATCAAGCGCATCGTCGGCGCGTTCGTCACCAACTTCGTGTCCGGCAGCCAGCAGGGCGGCTCCACCATCACCCAGCAGCTGATCAAAAACACCCTGCTGTCCAGCGAGCAATCCTACAAGCGCAAGATCCAGGAAGCCTACCTGGCCATGCAGCTGGAAACCCGGTATACCAAAAATGAGATCCTGGAATCTTACCTGAACACCATCTACCTGGGCGAGGATTACTACGGGGTGAAGGTGGCGGCCTACGGCTTTTTCGGCAAGGACAACCTGAACGACCTGACCTTGCGGGAATGCGCCATGCTGGCCGGCATGACCAACAACCCCTATTATTACAACCCCCGCCGGAATTTCTATACCCGCCAGAGCGATACCACCGACTATAAAAAAATCACCAACGACCGCACCGATTACGTGCTGCGGTGCATGTACGAAAACCAGTTCATCACCCGGGATCAGTACTTGTCGGCCCTGGAAACGACCGCCGCCACGGTGCTGGAAAAATCCCCCGCTTCCACGGAATTGTACCCTTACGCCCATTACGTGGAATACGCCATCCGGGACGTGGTGAAAACCCTTTTGTCCATTCGGGGGCTGGAGGATACATCCGCCAACCGGAACAAAATGGAAAATGAACTGCGCACCGGCGGATATCACGTGTTCCTGGCGCTGGATACCCACATCCAGACCATCGTGGAAAACACCCTGCAAACCTACAAGGATTACCCCGCCCTGCGGGACCCCAGCGACAAGGTGTACCGCGCCCGGAATTCCGACGGCACCTACGACGAGATCATCCAGCCCCAGGCCGCCGCCGTGGTGCTGGATTACCGCACGGGGGAGGTCAAGGCCATCGTGGGCGGCCGCACGGCCCCCACCAAGCGCAAAACCTTGAACCGGGCGGCGGATATGAATATGCCCGTGGGCTCCTCCATCAAGCCCATCGCCGTGTACGCCCCGGCCATCGAAATGGGCGCGGGGGCGGGCACCATCCTGTATAACATCCCCGTGCCCGTTCACGGCTGGGTGGGCGCCGACGGCAAGGATACCTGGCCGAAGAACTACGGCGGCTCCTCTTACCGGGGGCCCGAAACCCTGCGTACCGCCATCACCCGCAGCGACAACACCGCCGCCGCCTACGCCCTGATGAATTTCGTGGGGGTGGATCGCAGCGCCGATTTCCTGCTGCGGCTGGGGGTATCGGAAAATCACATCAACAAAACGCCCTTCGGCCTGGCCCTGGGCTCCTCCGGCATATCGCCCTTTGAAATGGCGGTGGCCTTCGGCGTGCTGGGCAACGGCGGGGTGTATCAAAGCCCCGTTACCTTCATGGGCATTTTCGACAGCAACCAGCAGCCCATCTACGTCGCCCATTCCAATCAGGTGCGCCGGCAGGTGTTCAAGGCCTCCACCGCCTGGCTGACGGTGGATATGATGAAGGATGTGGTATCCTCCGGCACCGGCACCGCCGCCAAGCTGAGCGGCCAAACTGTGGCCGGCAAAACCGGCACCAATTCCGATCAGAAGGGCGTGTTTTTCGTCGGCATGACCGGCTGGTATGTAGGCGCGGTGTGGATCGGCCATGATAATTACAAGGCCCTGTCCTCCAAAACAACCGGCGGCAACAGCGCCGCCAAGCTGTGGAAGGCCTTCATGCAGCCCATCCATCAAAACCTGGGCAACCGGGACATCATGGAAGGCAGCGCTTCCGATTACGGCCTGGTAAAGGTGACCACCTGCAAGGTCAGCGGCCAATTGGCCACCGACGCCTGTAAGCACGACGTGATGGGCTACGGCACCACCACCGATTACTGGCCCAAGGACAGCGCGCCCACCGTGTCCTGCCAGATGCATTACGCCCTGAATGTGTGCGCCGATTCCGGGCTGCTGGCCGGGCCGTACTGCCCCAGCACCGAAACCAAGGGCGTGGTGATCCTGCCCATGGGTCACCCCCTGTACGATCTGATCGGCACGTCCTACGAAGGGGTGTTGGCCGATTACCTGGGCGAATACGCCACATTGCGCCTGACAGCCGACGGCAACGCCAACGCCGCCATCCTGAGCGCCCATGCGTGTAATATTCACAGCACCAACGCGATCAACAGTTCTATAGACGACACCTTACTCAATAACTACCTGCTGCCCGACGCCCAGCGCCTGCTGAGCCAGGCCCAGAACCAGCTGGCAGCCATCGATCCCAGCCACCCCGGCTACGCCAATCTGGCCAGCGCCATCAGCGCCCTGAGCAGCGTGCTCAACGGCAGCCCCGACAGCAACACCCTGGCCGCCGCCATGAGCCGGCTGACTACCGCCATGGCCGGTGCGCAGTAACGCTTCGCAGGGAACGAACGGGGTACTGATCCAAACGGGTATGATCTGCCAATCTTCTGATGATGTGTTATCATCACTTAAGGAAAATGATTCACGATCCATTTGAACGCTTCCGTCATCCCGAGTGAAGCGGAGCCAGAGAAAAAGCGGAATCGAGGGATCTGAAAGTTGGGTTGATCAGCTGCGCCAGATCCCTCCGCTCCATTCCGCCTTGGGCTCCATTTCGGTCGGGATGACAGCGTTTGCTGTCTGGTATTTTGTTGCGATGCTGATTTGAGTTCAATATGAAAGGCCCGGGTACGAAATGTGCCCGGGCCTTTGTGCGTTGAAAATCCATGAAGATCGTCTGGGACTTTTGCGGTTTCCTTTGCCCTTATGCCTCTCCCTTGCACAGGGCGCTGCCTCGGTAACGGATCACCAGCAGCGTGGAGCACAGGATCCACCCCACGGGGTAGGCCAGGGCCACGGCCACGAACCCCAGCCCCAGGGCTTTGGTGACCGCCAGGTAAATTTGCCGGAACACCACGAAGGAGCACAGCATGATCACCGTGGGGGCGGTGGCGTCGCCGATGCCCCGCAGGGCCCCGGCGTAGATCTGGTTAAAGCAGATGGTGAAGTAGAAGGGCGTCACAATGCGGATGAACCGCTCGCCAAAGGCCACCACCTCTTCCTCCGGGGAAAAGAAGCCCAGCAGGGGCCGGGCCAGCACATACACCACCACGCCCAGGGCCAGGGTGGCGCCCAAGGCCATCCAGGTGGCGCTGCTGACGCCGCTGCGGGCGCGCTTGTTTTGCTTCGCGCCCCAGTTCTGCCCAACGAACGTGGTGGAGGACATGCCGATGGCCTGCACCGGAATGAGGATGAAGGCGTCCACCTTGTTGTAAATGCCGTAGCCCGCCATACAGGCGTCACCGAAAGCGTTGATGTAGGATTGCACGAATACGTTGGAGAACGCCGTGATGGCCGATTGTATGCTGCTGGGCAGGCCCAGGCGCAGGATGCTGATCAGCGAATCCCGGTCCAGGCGCAGTTGCTTCCAGCGGATGCCGTAGGCGCTTTCCTCTTTGGTCAGCGTCCACAGGATCAGCAGGGCGGAAATGATCTGGGCCAGGATGGTGGCGTAGGCGACGCCCTCCACCTTCATGCCCAGCGCCAGCACGAACAATAGATCCAGCGCCGTGTTCAGCAGGGCGGAAATGATCAGGAAAATCAGCGGCCGCCGGGAATCGCCCACGGCCCGCAGGATGCCGCTGCCCATATTGTAAAACAGCACGCCGGCCACCCCGAAAAAGTAAATGGACAGGTAGGCGTGGGCCTCGTCCATCACGTTGTCCGGCGTCTGCATGAAGCGCAGCATGGGGTCGATGATGATCTGGCCGATGATGGTGACGAGGGCGCTGAGCAGGAAGGTCAGGCCGATGGTGGTGTGCACCGCCTTGCTCAGGCCCTTATGATCGCGGGCGCCGTAGCGCTGGGAAATGATCACCGACGCGCCGGTGGCCAGCCCCGCGCAGAAGCCCACGATGGTGTTGATGATGGAGGTGGTGGAGCCTACCGCCGCCTGGGCCTCCTTGCCCACGAACTGGCCCACCACCACGGTATCCACCGTGTTGTAAAGCTGTTGAAACAAAAGCCCTACCGCCATGGGCAGGGAAAACTGAAGCAGGTGGCGCCAGATGGAGCCTTGGGTCATATCCGAATCGGTGCGTGCCAACGCGATGCCTCCCCTGAAAAGCGCATTCATCCTGCATGATAGCACAGGCGTGCCCGTTCGTCAATGTCCGCGGAAGAAAAAACTGGAAAGGAAAGCATGGCATTCGGCGTCACAGCACCGCCTCATTGGGCCGCGCGCAGCGGCAGGCGGCGGCCAGGCAAACGCAGATCAGCCCCGGCACGGCGTAATACATCAGGCCCGTGAGCAGGTGCATGCCCAGCAGCAGGGCGCCGTAGCTCAGATACCGCGCCGCCCGCTGACGGGCAAGGATCACCGGCAGCCAGCGGGAGGGGCGCTGCTGTCGCCGGCGTCTGCCCAGGGCCACCAATTGCTGATCGGTGACGGGGTTCGCCTGGCCGAAGAGGGCGATCAGGGTATCCCGGGTCAAAAAGGAAACGGGCACCTCGCCCTGGGCCTGGCTGTGGGCCGATGGGCTGATGCCGCAGGGGGCGCACAGGACGCCCCGGGCCGCGCCCTGGGCTTTGGCCGCCTGCTGCAGGGCCAATACGTCCTCCCCATGGACGGAGGCCGTCGCCGGCTTTTGACAAAACCGCAGCAGCACCTGATCTCCCCGCACCTGGCACAGGATGCCCGCATCCCCGGCACGCAGCAGGGTCAGGGGGCAGCGCTGGGTCAGCAGCACGGCCATTTCAAAGTGCGCCCGGCGGGGCGGGCTGAGCAGCAGCCGTTCAAGGGCCATTTCGCCGCCGATGCGCTGGCGCAGCCGCTGCTCCCGGCGCTTGAGGCGGCCATCCCGGGTTTTCCGGCGAAGAAGCAAAATCAGCGTGGCCAGCGCCAGGCCCGACAGCAGGGCGGGCGGCGTGACGCCCCACAGCAGCACGAACCAAGATGTGCACATTATAACGATCAAGCAGCGCAGCCCCAGCCCGTCCATGAACGGCCGGAAGCGGGATTCCTGTAAATATTCCTGCATGGAAGCTCCATCTCCCTCTTTTCAGAATGCCCAAAATGCGGTATACTATATGCAGGAGTTGATACGATTGACGCGATTGGGCATTTTAGGCGGAACATTTGATCCCATTCACGAGGGGCATATTGCGCTGGCGCGGCAGGCGATCCGGTCAGGGCAGGCGGAGCAGGTGGTTTTCCTGCCGATGGCCCGGCCGGCCCACCGGGAGGCGGAAGCCACGGCGGATCAGCGGTATCATATGTGCCGCCTGGCCCTGGAGGGGCAGAAGGACTTGCTTCTGTCCCAGGCCGGCATGGCCCCTGGCGTGCGGTATACCGCCGATACCCTGCCGCTGCTGAACAAGGAATTTCCGGGGGCGGAGCTGCGGCTGATCCTGGGGGGGGACAAATTGAAATCCCTGCCCGATTGGTACGAGGCGGACAAGCTGTTCGCCCAATGCAGCTTCCTGTGCTACCCCCGGGATGAAATCGACCTGCCCAAGGCGGCGGCAAAGGCCCGGAAGGCCGGGGCGGATATCGCTTTGATCGACGCCCCGTCGCTAAGCATATCCTCCGGCCGCATCCGCAAGCAAACGCGGGCGTATCAGGACGCGCCGGGGCTGAACCGCCGCGTGCTGTGCTATATGGCGGAAAACGGCCTGTATCAAAAGGATTTTCTGCCAAAGCTCAAGCTGATGATGAATCCCCGCCGCTTCCGCCACACCCTGGGGGTGCGGCAGGAGGCCGTCCGTTTGGCGGACAAGCATGATCTGCCCATTCAGAAGGCCGCTCTGGCGGGCTTGCTGCACGACTGCGCCAAGGGCATGCGGCAGGAGGAAATGGAAAAGATCGCCCGGAAGCACCATCTGATGAGCGATGAAAGCATGCTGACCTCCGGCGCGCTGATGCACGGGCCGGTGGGGGCTTATCTGGCGCAGAAGCAATTCGGTATTACGGATGAGGATGTGCTGAACGCCATCCGCAGCCACACCATCGGCCGCCCGGGCATGACGGGCTTGGAATTGTGCATTTTCGTGGCCGATGCCACCGAGCCCAACCGGGAGGATTACGACGGGCTGGAAGAGATCCGGGCCCTGGCCGAGGAATTCCTGACGGCGGCGGCGCTGAAATCCATGGAAATGACGAAGGCGTATCTGGAGCGCACCGGCCGGCCCTTTTTCCCGGTGGTGCTGGACACGATGAAGGATTTGACGGGGCGCTTATCCCCGGAAGAAAAAATGATGCTGGACGCGACAAAATAGAATAAGGAGGCAACAGGATGGAACAGACAGGCTTGGCCCAACGGATCGCGAAAATTCTCTACGACAAAAAAGCCATGGATATCACCGTGCTCCACGTGGGGCACCTGACGGTGATCACCGATTATATGGTCATCGCCTCCGGCCGCTCCTCTTTGCAGGTGAAGGCCCTGGCTGACGACGTGGACGATGCCCTGGCCATGGAAGGCGTGACCCTTCGCGCCCGGGAGGGCCAGGGGGAGGGGCGGTGGATCGTGCTGGATTACGGCACGGTGCTGGTGCATATCTTCCACCCGGAGGATCGGCAATTTTATCATCTGGAGCGGCTGTGGGAGGATGGCAGTAACCGGATCCCCCTGCCCTTCCTGGAGCATGAAAACGAAGAAAAGCCCGACGCATGAACATCATCATTTACACCCTGAAAAAGAATTTCGATACCCAGAAGGCGGAGCGGTTTTTTAAGGAAAGGCGGGTACCCTACCAGCTGGTGGACCTGAAAAAGCACCGGCTGGGGCAAAAGGAGCTTTCCCTCTTCGCCCGGCGGCTGGGGGCGTATCAGCTGGTGGACCGGAAAAACCCGGCCGCGCTGTCCCACCCCGTGGCGCACACGGACGATGAGGGGTATATCCTGACCTGCCTGCTGGAAAACCCCGGCTTTCTTCGCACGCCCATCGTGCGCAATGGGGAGCAGGTGACCCTGGGGGCGGATGAAAGCGCCTGGAGCGCCTGGATCCAAAAGGGCTGATCCCAAGGAGGAAGCAAAAATGCTGAAGTATTGCGAACCCTGCGGATATTTGTACGAGCAGGATCGGTGCCCTCTGTGCGGCAGCCGGAAGGGCCGCCCGCCCCAGGGGGAGGACCCTTGCTTTGTGGTGGAAAAGGGGCAGATGGAGTGCGACATGCTGGTGGATATCCTGAAGCAAAACGGTATCCCCAGCCTGGTGAAGGGCCGCAGCGGGGCTGGGCTGGCCATGTATACCGGCCTGCTGATGGAAAATTACCGTTTGTACGTGCCCTACGCCCTGTATCAGGAGGCCAAGGAATTGACCGACGCCATCCTGAACGGCGAAATCATCCCCGAGGAATGGGATGAAACGGAAGAAGAATCAGAGGAAGGAAGCGATAGGGAATGAGCTTGACGACCATCCGAAGCGATTGCCTGACGGTCACGGTTTCCTCCGTTGGCGCGGAGATCCAATCCATTCAGGATCGGCAGGGCAATGAATATATGTGGCAGGGCGATCCCGCCTACTGGGCCAACCGGGCCCCTATCCTGTTCCCCGTGGCCGGCGGCTTCCGGGATGACGAATACGTGTGGCAGGGGAAAACCTATCCCATGGCCAAGCACGGCATCGTGCGCAACGTGGCGTGGGAAGTGGAAAGCGCCGGGGAAAACAGGGCTGTATTCAGCATCAGCCGGAAAACCGAGGGCTTTCCATTCGAATATACCCTGCGGGCGATCTTTACCGTGACGGGCAACCAATTGCGGGTGGATTACGCCGTCAACAATCAGGATCAGCAGCCCTTTTATTTCAGCGTCGGCGCCCACGAGGCCTACGCCACCCCCGGCGGCATCCAGGATTACGAGATCGTGTTTGACGAAGAAGAAACCCTGCTGCATTCCCTGCTGGAGGGCAACCTGAATAGCCATGAAACCCAGGTGATCGCAGAACGAACGAGGACGCTGCCCCTGCGTTACGATTATTTCGCCGTGGACGCGCTGGTGTTCCGCTCCGTGAAAAGCAAGGGCGTCACCCTGCGGGGCGTGAAAAACGGAAGGAAATTGCGGGTGGATTTCCCCGAGCATCCGATCCTCATGTTCTGGGATAAGCCCGGGGCGGCGTACATCTGCATCGAGCCCTGGTGCAACGGCCCGGATTTTGTGGACGCGCCCAAGGAGATCGATCAGAAATTCGGCTTCATGCGCCTGGAGCCCGGCCAGACCATCACCCGCAGCCATACCATCACCATCGGGTGACAAAAAAAGACGGTAGCTTCTATCCATGCCCGGATCGGCAGGAGAAGATACCGTCTCTTTTTTGCCATTTATGGCTCGTCTGCGCTGAACAGATAGATATTCACCTGCTCCTGATGCTCCTGGGTGCGCAGGATGTGATCCTCCGGCACGTCGGCGGTGTATAGGAAGCTGCAATTCAGCTTTTCGCACACCTGGCGGGAGGCGGCGTTGCGAACGTCGTTGGTGATCAGTACGGCGTCGATGCCGTGCTGCCGCATCAGGGGGCGCAGCAGGCGGCAGGCGCGCGCGGCGTAGCCGTGGCCCCGGTGCTTTTCCTCGACGGCGTAGCCGACGTGGCCGGCGTAGAACAGCAGATCGGTAAAGCCGATGCGCAGGTCGATGCGGCCCACGGTTTCTCCTTCCCGGTCGATCAGGAAGTGGTAGGCGGGCACGTAGCCCTTTTCCGGGTTGGCGGGGGTCTGGCTTTCGCAGATCAGGCGGAGGTCGTTTTCGATCAACGCGTCGGTGGGGAAGAAGCGGTCGAATTGCCAGGTCAGCCGGCGGCTCAGCCCCCAGGCCCAAGCCATACGGCTGATGGCGTAGGTGGCTTCGTCGCCCCGGGGCCCGCCGTCCCATTTGGGGGCGCGGCCTTCTTTTTCGATGTGATCCAGCGTCATGCCCAGCCGCTCCATCACCCGATAGGAGGGGGCGTTCCGGGCGTCGCAGTGGGCGATGACCCGCTGTGCGCGGTACTGCCGAAAGCCGAAATCCATCATGGCCCGGCCGGCTTCGGTGGCGTAGCCCTTTCCCCGGTATTCCGGCAGCAGGATCCACCCGATCTCGGCGGAGGTATCGTCGTAAATCTCCACGCTGGCATCGCCGATGGCCTCCCCGGTTTCTTTGAGGATCACGCAGTATTCCCGCATGGCGACGGGATTCTTTCCCCATTCCTCCAGGGCGTGGGTCAGGAAGCGGTGGGCGTCCTGCTGGGGCGTTATGCCGTTGCGGCCCCAGAAATACAGGTACTTCACCGTGTCCGGGTCGGATGCGATGCGCAGGATCGTATCAAAATCCGCCTCCTGAAAGGGCCGCAGGATCAGGCGGTCGGTCGTCAGGGCGTCTGTCATGGGGAAATCACTCCTTGCGTGAACACAAAAAGGGGCCGCTTCGCTGTGAAAACAAAGCGGCCCCTTTCGGCTTTGCGTTACTGGGCGGCAGTTTCGGTGACCACGGGATGCACGCTCACCTGCTTGTCAAACTTGCCCTTGCGTTCGAAACGCATAATGCCGTCGGCCTTGGCGAACAGGGTATCATCCTTGCCAATGCCCACGTTCAGGCCGGGATGCACCTTGGTGCCCCGCTGACGAACCAGGATGTTGCCGGCCTTCACGAACTGGCCGTCGGCCCGCTTCGGGCCCAGGCGCTTGCTTTCGCTGTCGCGGCCGTTCCGGGTGGAACCCATACCTTTTTTATGGGCGAAAAGCTGAAGATTGAGCTTCAACATGATTGCTTCCTCCAATACTTAGTTTTCGATGAGCTGAAGATGCTTGGGGTAGGCGTCCGCGATATCACGCAGGCCCTGGCGCATGGCTTCCATGATCACCTGGGCGTCGCGGCCGGCGTCGGGGGGCAGCGATACATCCATATCGCCCTCTTCCGCGCGGACCTTCGCCTGCACGCCCGCCACCGTTTCCAGGGCGTTGACGCAGGTGGTGGTCAGCACCGACACGGCGGCACACACGATATCTTTTCCGTAGGCGGCGAAGCCGGCGTGGCCCCGGCAGGAAAAGCCGGTGAGGCGGCCGCCTTCACTGCGCAGCGTGACGCGGATCATCACGCCTTACGCGTTGATGCCGGTGATCTCCACCTGGGTGAAGGGCTGGCGATGGCCGGCCTTCCGGCGGTAATTCTTCTTGCTCTTGTACTTGAAAACGACGATCTTTTGGCCCTTGCCCTGACGGATGATCTTGCCCGTCACGGTGGCGCCTTCGATGTAGGGGGAGCCCACTTCGATGGTCTCGCCGGAAAGCATCAGCACGGGGAAGGTCACGATATCGCCCGCTTCATTTTCCAGCTTTTCGATGTAGATGGTGTCGCCCTCGGACACGCGGTACTGTTTGCCGCCAGTCGCAATAATTGCGTACATATGCAGCACCTCCTGTTTTTTACTCGCCGGGCTTCCCTGGAGGGATGGATGGCATCTTGCAGCCATGGGGCAGCGCGCAGGGCGCACATTTAGAAGCCCCTCCCGAGCGGCTTACCGAAATATCCTATCACAGTTGGGGGGAATTGTCAATCATTTCTTCGAGGTTTTTTCGGGGAAAAACCAGAAATTTCAAGGTTTTTTGGCTTTTCTGTTCGGCTGCTTCACGCCATGAGCATCTGCTTGAAAAACGCCGATCCCCGCAGCAGGTTTTCGATGCTGATCCTTTCGTCGATGCCGTGCTCCCGCTTTAGCTCCTCCGGCGGCAGCACGAAGGGGGAGAAGCGGTAAATATAAGGGCACAGGGGTTCCATTCGCCGGGCGTCGGAAGCGCCGGTCAGCAGATAGGGGGCGATGGGCGTGCCGGGGAAATGCACGTGAATGGCGGTGGTCAGCGCGTCCCAGGCAAAGCCCTGGGTAGGGGAAATCAGGCTGGGCTCGTCCATCACATCCACCGTCACCAGCAGCCGCGGGTCACCGGTCACCCGCTCGATGCGGCGCAGCAATTCCGCCGTTTCTTCCCCGGGCAGCACGGAGGCCTGGAAGGAAATGCCCGCCTCCTGCCCCTTCAGGGCGTCGCCGCTCAAGGCGCTGACCTTTACCTGGGTGCGGCTCAGGGCCTGGCCGTACACCGTGTGCTCCAATTTGCGCAGAAACCGATCCTGAAAGCGGCCCGGGTGGGTGGCGCAGAAGCGCTGGAAGCCGGTCATTTCGTCGGCCAGGGCGATGAGGGTTTGGCTGGTCACGGGGCAGATGCGGGGCATGAAGTGCATCCGCAGCAGCCGGTCGCCGGCGTGCAGCAGCGCTTCGGTGCTCTTATCCCCGTCGGCGGTGAGGGTGAAGCACATGCGGCCCTTTTCCGCCACCCCGATCAGGGCGATGGGCTTTTCGCACAGGGTGGGCAGGCCGGTGATGGAGCCGCCCTCATCCAGCACGAAGGCGGGCTTCACATGCCGGCTTTCCAGGATGCGGCACATCTTCTGCATGCTGCCGCCCCGGATCTCCTCGTCGCAGGAAAAGGCGAACCAGATGTTGCCCTTGGGCCGGAAGCCCTGGGACAGGAGCGCCTCCGCCGCCGTCAGCAGGGCGATCAGGTGGCCCTTCATATCCACCGTTCCCCGGCCGTACACGAAGCCGTCCCGGATTTCGCCGGCAAAGGGCCCCACGCTCCATTTTTCCGGCGTGCGGATGGGGAACACGTCCATGTGGGATAAAAACAGCAGGGGCTGGCCGTCGCCGTGGCCCGGCAGGCAGCCCAGCAGCGCCCGCTGATCCACCGTTTCCCACGCGCCGACGGAAAACACCAGCGGGAATAATTCCCGCAGCACGGTGTGCAATTCCATGAACGGCGCGCCAGGGCCGTTGGCGATGGTGGGCTTTTGCACGGCCAGGCTCAGGGCCCGGGCGATGCGTTTTTCTGCCGCCGCCTGCTGCATCAGGGCTGATCCTTCCTTTCCGATGATGGGTTATAGTCAAATTCGCTGAACGCGGGGGCCTTCCCTGCTATAATCTGTCCAAAAACAGAAATTTTTTGCCAAAGATATGGCATATTTTGTGGGAACATGCTATAATGACGAAGTATCTTCCGAGGGGAAGGGGTGGAAACGATGGGTCAGACTGCCCAATGGAAAGTGATTCATATGGCCCGCAGCGAAAAAAGCGCTAATGAGATCCTTTCGCTTCTGGAGCGGGAGGGGATCTTGGCCCGCAGCAAGCAGGTATACCGCACCGTTTCATCGGAAGAAAACTATTATGAAATTATGGTACTTGGCGCAGAGGCGATAGAGGCCCAACAGCTTCTGATCGAAAACAACCTGCTGCTGTAACCGAAGGAGACGATCACTATGCCCAATATCGCAGTGCTCACCAGCGGCGGCGACAGCCCCGGCATGAACGCGGCCGTGATGAGCGTGGCCCGCAACGCCGCCCATTATCACATGCCTTTGATCGGCATCAAGCGGGGTTACAATGGCCTGCTTGGCAAATCCGCCAACGAGGTGGACGATCTGGTGAATCTGGACCTGGATACCGTGCTGGATATTGCCGATAACCCCGGCACCTATCTGCGCACCGCCCGGTGCACCGAATTCCTGGACCCCGCCATGCGGGAAAAGGCGGCCCGGAAACTGAAGGAAATGGAAGTGCTGGGCCTGGTGGTCATTGGCGGCGACGGCAGCTTCCAGGGCGCTATGCGCCTGTGCGAATTGGGCATTCCCTGCATTGGCATCCCCGGCACTATCGATAACGACCTGCCCTATACCGTGCGTACCCTGGGCTACGATACCGCCATCAACGTGTGCGTGGACGCCGTGCGCGCCATCCGCGCCACCTCCCGCTCCCATGACCGCCCCCACGTGGTGGAGGTGATGGGCCGTCACAGCGGCCAAATCGCCCTGTCCACGGCGGAAGCCACCGGGGCGGAGATCGTGGTGGTGCCCGAAGTCAAGTGGAAGGTGGATGACGTGGCGGCCCAGCTGAACCGCCAGATCGCCATGGGCAACAAGCGCGCCACCGTGATCGTGGCGGAGGGCTGCTGGGAATCCATGGCCCCCTTCGACGTGTATAAGTTCCTGAAGCCCTACGGCAAGCAGGTGTTCGAGGGTGAGCCCATGACCGCCAACCGCTTCGCCAGCATCCTCAAGCGCAAGTGCGGGATGATCGAGGTGCGGGATACCGTGGTGGGGTACACCCAGCGTGGCGCCCAGCCCACCGCCCGGGACAGCATGTTCGCCTTCGAGGCCGGCGCGATGGCGGTGGAATTGCTGCGCAACGGCATCAGCAATCAGGTCATCGGCGTGCGGAACGGAAAAACCTTCCATATGCCCATCGAAAAAGCCCTGGCCGCCAAACGGCCCTTCAATAAGAGGCTGTTCCGCTTGATCAACGAGCTGTAAGAAAAACAAAAGCAAGCCTGTCCGAATGACATCGGACGGGCTTGCTTTTTTGATGCCTTGAATGAGGCGAGAAGTTATTTCTTCGCGGCGGGGGGAAGGCGTGAAACGGCGGCCGGGAACGGCGCGCGGATCATGCGCCTTTCAATTCGTCGAACTTTGCGGCCCCTTCGCCGGCGGCCCACAGCCGGCACTGCCAGGCGTCGATTTGTTGGCTCAGGGCCAGCAGTTCGGCCTGGTCGCGGCGGTCATAGGCCTGCTCCAGCAGGAACCGGAGCTGGGATACGGGGGTGGCGGGATTCTTTATCTTGAGCATACAAGCGCCTCCTTTGCTTGGAAATTGAAAACAGCGGAAATTGGATTTTGCTGTCGCATACAGCATACGCTGTCGAAGGGCGGGATGCAAGAGCAAGTTTTGTCGAAACGCCCCGAATGGCCCTATATTTCGTTCGACAGGATGCGACAGGCACAAGATGTGGTGCTGCGAGGGCCTTTCAGCAAGGGGAAATGTGAGATGGATGGGCTGCTGTACTGAATTTGTATTTCCTCTTGCAATTGCGGTGGAAGGGGAGTACAATAATATGTGTGGAACATTTTTTGACCGCCGGGCGAAAAATGACCCGGCCAGTGAACGAAAGGAAGGACGTTGATCATGGCACGCGTATATAATTTCTCTCCCGGACCCTCGGCCCTGCCCCTGCCCGTACTGGAAAAGGTGAAGGCCGCCCTGCCTGAATATGAAGCCACCGGTATGAGCGTGATGGAAATGAGCCATCGCAGCGCCATGTATCTGGAGATCATTCGGGATACGGAGGCCCGGCTGCGGCAGCTGATGCACATTCCGGATACCTATGCCGTGCTGTTTTTGCATGGCGGGGCCACGGCTCAGTTCGCGTCCATCCCCATGAACCTGATGGTCACCGGCCAGGCGGATTATATCGACAGCGGCAATTTCGCCCACGGCGCGGCGGTGGAGGCGGCCAAGTATGGCAAGGTGAATATCGTCGCTTCTTCCCGGGAGGAGAATTACACCTTCATTCCCGACTGGAAGGGCAAATTGACCCCCGGGGCCGATTACCTGCACATCACCACCAACAACACCATTTACGGCACCCATTATATCGAATTGCCCCAGGGCGACGCGCCGCTGGTGGCCGATATGAGCAGCAACATCCTGGGCGAGGTATACGACATCGAGCAGTTTGGCGCGGTGTATGCCGGGGCCCAGAAAAATATCGGGCCGGCGGGCCTGTGCGTGCTGATCGTGCGCAAGGATCTGCTGGGCAAGGCCCAGCCTATCTGCCCCAAGGTGTTCAATTGGGCCACCCAGGCGGATAACGAAAGCATGCTCAACACCCCCAACACCTTTGCCATCTACGTGGCGGGCCTGTGCATGGCCTGGCTGCAGGAGCAGGGCGGGGTGGAGGCCATCGCCAAAGTGAATCAGGAAAAGGCTACCCTGCTGTATGACTTCCTGGATAACAGCGCCTTGTTCAAGGGCACGGCCCAGAAGGAATTCCGCTCCGTGATGAACGTGACCTTCGTGACCGGCGATAAGGAGAAGGACGCCGCCTTTGTGAAATTCGCCGCCGAGCGGGGCCTGGTCAATTTGAAGGGCCATCGCAGCGTGGGCGGTATGCGGGCCAGCATTTACAACGCCATGCCCATCGAAGGCGTGAAGGCGCTGGTGGATGCCATGAAGGCCTTCGAGATGCAGGGCTGATCAGGAAAAGGAGGCAGCGCGATGTTTAAAGTGCAAACGCTCAACAGCATTTCGCCGGTGATCCACGAATCCCTGTCCGCAGGGGTATACACCGTATCCGATAACGAACCCACCCCCGACGCCATTCTGGTGCGCTCCGCCGCCATGCACGATATGGAGTTGCCGGAATCGCTGCTGGCCATCGCCCGGGCCGGGGCGGGGGTCAACAATATCCCCATCGACAAGTGCTCCGAAAAGGGCATCGTGGTGTTCAACACCCCGGGCGCCAACGCCAACGCCGTGGCGGAGCTGGTGATGGCGGGCTTGCTGCTGGCCAGCCGGGATATCGCCGGCGGTATGATGTGGGTGAAGGAAAATAAGGATGAGCCAGGCTTGGAAAAGCTGGTGGAAAAGAAAAAATCCCAGTTTGTGGGGCCGGAGCTGCGGGGCAAAAAGCTGGCGGTGATCGGCCTGGGGGCCATCGGCGCGCTGGTGGCCAACGCGGCGGCCAACGGCTTTGGCATGGACGTGGTGGGCTTTGACCCCTACATCTCCGTGGCCCACGCCTGGAGCCTGTCCCGCGCCATTCGCCATGCCGACACCATGGATGACGCTGTGAAGAACGCCGATTATATCACCGTGCATATCCCGTTGATGGATTCCACCCGGGGCATGATCAACGAAGCCTTCCTCAACGGCCTGAAGCCCGGCGTGCGCATCCTGAATTTCTCCCGGGGTGAACTGGCCGAACCGGAGGCCGTCAAAGCCGCTATCGCGAAGGGGCAGCTGGCCGCCTATGTGACGGATTTCGCTACCGCCGCTCTGGCTGACACGCCCAAGGTGGTGTGCCTGCCCCATTTAGGCGCGTCCACCCCGGAAAGCGAGGAGCGCTGCGCCGAAATGGCCGCCGCCGAATTGAAGGATTATCTGGAGAAGGGCGTCATCCGCAACAGCGTGAACCTGCCGGAGGTCATCCTGGGCGCGCCGGAGGGCAGCCGGGTGCTGCTGATCCACAAGAACATGCCGGGCATCGTGAGCAACGTTTCCACCATCATTTCCGGCCGGGGCATCAACATTCAGTACATGCTCAACAAGAGCCGGGGTGATATGGCCGTGACGGTGCTGGAGCTGTCCCAGCAGCCGGATGAAACCCTGCTTGCGGCCCTGAGCAAGCTGAATAACGTGGTCCGGGTCCGCCTGATCGGGAAATAATCGGCATTTTTCACTTGACAGATATTGGGGAATCGCTTTACAATAGGAAGGAAAGCACAGGCACTGCATGGATTTGTGCAGTGCCTTTCTCATTTTCGGATGCGGAGGAATGCCCATGAATCCTCAGGAAGTTTTTGGCAGCCTGGTATTCAACGACGCCGTGATGCGCCAGCGCTTGCCCAAGGAGACCTACCGCGCCCTGCACAAAACCATGGTGGAGGGCACCGCCCTGAACAGCGACGTGGCCAGCGTGGTGGCAAACACCATGAAGGATTGGGCCATCGAAAAGGGGGCGACCCACTTCACCCACTGGTTCCAGCCCATGACCGGGATCACAGCGGAAAAGCACGATTCTTTCCTGTCGCCCATCGAGGGGGGCGGGGCCATCATGGAATTCAGCGGCCGGGAGCTGGTGAAGGGCGAATCGGACGCTTCTTCCTTCCCCTCCGGCGGCCTGCGGGCCACCTTCGAGGCCCGGGGCTATACCGCCTGGGACCCCACCAGCTACGCCTTCATCAAGGATGGCACCTTGTGCATCCCCACCGCCTTTTGCAGCTTTGGCGGGCAGGCGCTGGATAAGAAAACCCCGCTTCTGCGCTCCATCGAGGCGCTGAACCGGCAGGCCATGCGGATCTTGAAGCTGTTCGGCCATCACGACGTGAAGCGGGTCACCCCCACGGTGGGGCCGGAGCAGGAATATTTCCTGATCGACAAGGAATTGTTTGACCGGCGGCGGGATCTGATCTATACCGGCCGCACGCTGTTTGGCGCCCGCCCGCCCAAGGGGCAGGAACTGGACGATCATTATTACGGCAGCATCAAGCCCCGGGTGGCCGCCTTCATGCGGGAGGTGGATGAGGAGCTGTGGAAGCTGGGGGTGTCCGCCAAGACGGAGCACAACGAGGTGGCCCCCTGCCAGCACGAGCTGGCCCCCATTTTCTCCACGGCCAATATCGCCACCGATCACAACCAGTTGACCATGGAGATCCTGAAAAAGGTGGCGGGGCGGCACGGGTTTGCCTGCCTGCTGCATGAAAAGCCCTTCGCCGGGGTCAACGGCTCAGGCAAGCATGATAACTGGAGCATGTCTACCGACACGGGGATGAACCTGCTGGAGCCGGGGGAGACCCCCGCCGAAAACGCCCAGTTCCTTTTGTTCCTGGTGGCGGTGATCCAGGCGGTGGATCTGCATCAGGATCTGCTGCGCATCTCCATCGCCAGCGCCGGCAACGATCATCGCCTGGGGGCCAACGAGGCCCCGCCGGCCATCATTTCGATGTTCCTGGGGGACGAGCTGCAGGCCATTCTGGATGCCATCGAGAATCACCAGGCCTATGTGGCCGGGGCCCGCACCGCCATGAATATCGGCGTTACCGCCCTGCCCCGCATCCCTAAGGATACCACCGACCGCAACCGCACGTCCCCCTTCGCCTTCACCGGCAACAAGTTTGAATTCCGCATGCCCGGCAGCCCTATGTCCATCGCCGACGCCAACACCACCATCAATACCATCGTGGCCGACGCGCTGATGGGCTTTGCCGACCGGCTGGAAACCGCCGCCGACCTGCGGGCCGAGGTGGAACAGATCGTGGTGGATACCATCACCAACCACAAGCGCATCATTTTCAACGGCAATAATTACGCCGCCGCCTGGAAGCAGGAGGCAAAGAGCCGGGGCCTGCTGGATCTGCCCAGCACGCCGGACGCCCTGCCTTACCTGATCGCCGATGAAAACGTCGCCCTGTTCGAGCGGCAGGGGGTGTACACCGGGGAAGAATTGCACAGCCGGTATGAGATCCTGCTGGAAAATTACAGCAAGGTGATCGCCATCGAGGCCCACGCCATGCTGGATATCGTGAACAAGGAGATCCTGCCGGCCATTATCGCCTACGCCGGGAACGTGGCCCAGGCGGCTTCCAGCCAGCGCGATTTCCTGCCCGACGTGCCGCTGCGCAGCGAGGAGAAGCTGGTGCGCACCCTGGCCCGGCTCATCGATGGCATCAGCGAACGAACAGAGGCCCTGAGCGGCAGCATGCTGGCCATCGACCTGGCCGACGATCCCCTGACAAAGGCCCGCGCCTGCCGGGACGATGTGTTCCAGCGGATGCAGGAGGTTCGCGCCCTGGTGGACGAGGCCGAGGGCATCGTGGACGCGCGGGCCTGGCCCTTCCCGGGGTACGGCGAATTGCTGACCACGAAATAACCGGCCCCTTTGGGGGCAGAATAGCGTACAAAAGAAAGAAGCTGCCTTTTCGTCCTGATCAGAGAAGAGGGATACGGTGTTTACCTATTGCCTGTTTTGCGAATCCCAGAAGTGCGCTGCCATTGCCGCCCAGGCGGAATTGGTTTATCCTTGCCGCGCCATCAAGCCGCAATTGGTGCAATTGAAATGGGTCAAAAAACAGCCGATCAATGAAACGCACGATCTCCTGCCCGGGTATGTGTTCCTGTACGCCGAGGAAGAAATCCCGGATATCGGCGTTTTTCGCGCCATTTCCGGGGTCATCCGCTGCCTGAGCGATATGGAGCATCACTACGTGCTGCAGGGGGATGATGAACAATTCGCCCTGATGCTGCTGGAAAAGAACGGCGTGCTGGGCAAGGTGCCGGTGTATGAGGAAGGCAAAATGATCCGCATCAAGGAAGGCGCCTTCGCCGGGGTGCAGGCCAAGATCCTGCGGGTGGATCGGCGCGGCAAGCGGCTGCAGATCGAGCTGCCCTTCACCTACATGCTGGTGAAAACCTGGCTGGAATTCGAAATCGTGGAGGATGCGGAGAACGAAAACGAATATTGATCTCATACGAAATCCCATCGAGATGATATTTCGTATAAGATCTCTCGATTCCGCTTCACTCGGGATGACGCGAATGTTCGTATATCCATTCAGTACCTTACTTAAGAACGGTATTAATACGTAAACCCGAATAAACGTATGCATATTGATAGAGATTAAGTGACGTTCAAGCAATTCCTTTATATCTTTCTCCAAAAGGGATGTGGGGGGAACTGCTCTTTGGCTGCAAAGAGCAGTTCCCCCCACGCTTCGTATTCATTTAATGAATCGCATAAGGCAGTTTTCGGAATACGGGGATGCTGTCGATGGGGGCGGGGGCGGTGATGGTTTGGCCGCCGGGGTAGGTTTCCCCGGTGCGGATATCCTGCCATTGCCCGGCGGGCAGGTAAACACTCCGGGCGAAGGTCTGCGGGGCCAGGATGGGGGCCACCAGGTAGTCCGGGCCGAACATGTATTGATCGGCAAGCTCCCAGCAGCGTGGATCCTCGGGGAATTCGTAGAACATGGCGCGCAGCAGGGGCGAGCCGGTTTCGTGGGCCTCCCGGAAGATTTTTTCCAGATAGGGCTTCAGGGATTTGCGCAGCTCGTAGTGCTTGCGCATGATGGCGTAATTCTCTTCGCCGTAGGACCACATTTCGTTGGGCTGGCCGGTGTGCAGGTAGCCGCCGCCCCAATCCCGGTCGTCCAGGGCGGGGATGGTGAAGGGCTCCCGGTCGCCGTGCAGGCGCATGACGGGCTGGAACACCGCCCATTCGTACCAGCGGATCAGCAGCTCCCGGAAGGCGGGGTCAAACACGTTGCCCTCCATGAACCCGCCGATATCGGTATTCCACCAGGGGATGCCGGCCAGGCCCATATTCAGCCCCGCCTGCACCTGATCCCGCAGGCTTTCCCAAGTGCTGGGCACGTCGCCGGACCACAGCACGTTGCCGTATTTCTGGCTGCCCGCCCAACCGGAACGCAGCAGGTTCACGGGCTCCGCCCCCAGAGCGCGCATGGGCTCGTCGTAGGCGCGGCTGTAATACTGGGGATAGATGTTGGAGCAGCTCATGGCCGGGCCCAGGTAATAGCGGAAATTGTCGAAATCGTATTTCGTCAGGTCCGGCTCGGAATTATCCAGCCAGAAATAATCGATGCCCAGGTCGTAGTAATGCTCCTTGCATTTTTGCCATACGTAGGCCCGGGTTTCGGGATTCATGGGGTCGATCTGCACGCAGTCGCCCTGGTAATCGTAGGTCTGCATGGCCCCGCGCTCGGTACGCATCAGCAGGCCCCGCTCCGCCATTTCGTAGAAATTTTCGCTGCGCCGGTCCACGCTGGGCCACACCGACACCATCACCTTGATGCCCATTTGGTGCAATTCGTCGATCATGGCCTTGGGGTCGGGCCAGTATTTCGTATCGAATTTCCAATCGCCCTGCACGGTCCAGTGGAAAAAGTCGATGACGATCACATCCAGCTGCACGCCCAATTCCTTGTATTTCCGGGCGACGGCCAGCACCTCCTCCTGGGTGCGGTAGCGCAGCTTGCACTGCCAGAAGCCCATGGCGCTTTCCGGCATCATGGGCGCGCGGCCCGTGACGGCGGTGTAGTTGAACAGCAGGCCCTTCGGGCCGTCGGCCGCGGTGATCCAATAATCCATATCCTTGCAGCAATCGGCCCGCCATTCGGTGATGTTTTTGCCGAAGGATACCTGGCCGGTGGCGGGGTTGTTCCAAAGCAGGCCATAGCCCAGGCTGGACACCATGAACGGCACGGTGGTCTGGCTGTTTTGCTGCTTCAAATCCAGCACGCAGCCCTTCATATCCATATACGGCTGCTGGTACTGGCCCATGCCGAAAATCTTTTCCCCGTCGTTGGGCTCGAATCGAACGGTCAATTTGTAATCCCCGCCGGCGTAGGGTATCCATTCCCGGTTGACCACCTTCAGGCAGTGGCTTTCCTTGGTGATGCTGCCGCCGTAATTGCGGAAATGCTCCCGCAGGATCTTGACGCCGTCGCGGTAAAAGGTCATAACGCCGCTGCGGTTCACGGTGGCGCTCAAGCGGCCGTTGGTAATTTTCGCGGCGGGGTACAGGTGGGTCTGTCCGTCCCCCTCCCGCTGGGCTTCTTCATACATGTCGATGGTAGATGAGGAGGGCGCGACAGCCTCCGTCAGCGCCCAATCGTGGCCGGAAAAGGCAGGGTACATGGTGGCGCGCACCCGCAGGGCGTCTCGGCCCCAGGGCTCGATGCGCAGGGTTTCTCCCTGACGGCGGCAGATCAGCGCGCCATCCTGATTCAAAAACTGCATGATGGTTCTCTCCTTTAAGCGGGGAGAGGGCGATGAACGCCCTTCTCACAAATAAAATCAGTATCGTGTGGACACGCGGCAAACGGGCCTGCGGTGCCCTTCGTTACTCCAGCGTGATCCGGAAGGACACCGGCATATCGCTGTGCACGAAGGGGGCGGAAATGTGCAGCCCGTCCGGATCCCGATGCCAGGCGGGGGCTTCGGCATAGCCCAGCACCGCCACATCCTTCACCATGCCTACGAAGGAATGCGCGCCGCCCTGCGCCAGGGTTTTGATGGTCAGCTGCCCGTCCGCCGGGAAGGCAAGCGCCGTTGCGTACAAATGATCCTCCTTCATGGTGAAGCGGAAGTCCTGGGGGGTGTACTGCACGTCCTTTTCGGTGAAGAAGCCCTCCTCCACCTGGGTAGGGCCTTCGCCGCACAGCCGCCAGGGCGCGGTATCGTAAATGGCTTCGCCGTTCACCTTCAGCCACCGGCCGATGGCCTTCAGCACGGCGGTATCCTCCGGCCCGATGGTGCCGTCGGCCTTGGGGCCCACGTTCAGCAGCATGGTGCCGTTTTTGCTGGCCACGTCGATCAGATCGCAGATCAGGGAATAAGGCGCTTTGTATTGATTCTGCTCCGTGTAGCACCAGCTGTTTTTGGCGATAGCGGTGCAGGTTTGCCAGAAATAGGGCTTCACGTCGGCGAAGTGGCCCCGCTCCACGTCGGGCACGGCGCTGCCGAAAATGAAGGAATCGTGTTTGTAGTTGATGGCGGCGGGGAAGCCGCCCTCCGCCGCCCGGTTGTAATAGTAGGCGACGAATTTTTTCAGGTAGGGCCGCAGGGCGCTGTGGTGGATCCACCAATCGAAATACACGATGGGGGGATGGAAGCGATCCACCAACTCGCAGCAGCGCAGCAGCCAATCCTGGCAGAATTCGGGGGAGGGAGCGGGCTCGCTGAAGGAATCCATGGTGTCGCCCTCCGGCATGCTGGGCCAATACAGGTCGCCCAGGTGCAGGGGCTCCTTCACGTCGGAATCGAATTCCTTGCCGTGGCCGAGGAAGAACCAGTGCTCAAACCGATGGCTGGATACGCCCATGGGGATGCCGCGCTTGCTCAGGGCCGTCTGCAATTCCTGGGTGGTGTCCCGGCAGGGGCCCTTTTCGGCGGCGTTCCACTCGCTCAGGTCGCTTTTGTACATCTGAAAGCCGTCGTGATGCTCCGCCACCGGGATCACGTAGCGGGCCCCCGCCTCCTCAAACAGGGCGGCCCAGGCGTCGGGATCGAATTTCTCCGCCTTGAACAGGGAAATGAAATCCTTGTAGCCGAAATCCTTGTGGGGGCCGTAGGTATCGATGTGGTGCTGGTATTCCGGCATGGTTGAAATGTACATGTTCCGGGGGTACCATTCGTTGTTGAAGGCCGGCACGGCGTACACGCCCCAGTGAATGAAAATGCCGAATTTCGCTTTTTTGTACCATTCCGGCACCTCGTAATGGGACAGGGAGGCCCAATTGTCCTGATACGGGCCTTGGGCAATGACCTGGTCGATTTCCTGCATCTTTTTTTCCCGGTCGACGATGTTCATGGCGGAACGCTCCTTTATCCGAATAGATTCCTGATATGCTTATTGTAACGGCACGGGCGCGATCCGTCAAGCCGCCTTGCCGAGGAATTGTTCTTATGATATAATACGGTACATGCGGCGAAGCCGACGGGAGGAACGACGAAAAAACAGAAATGAGGTGCGGCCCATGATTGCGCAGAATCCGCCCATGGGGTGGAACAGCTGGGATTGCTACGGCGCGGCGGTGACGGAGGATATCGTGCGCCAAAACGCCGAATACATGGCGAAATACTTGAAGCCCTTCGGTTGGGAGTACGTGGTGGTGGATATCCAGTGGTATCAGCCCACGGCGGTCAGCCACGCTTACCAGCCCTTTTCCGATCTGTGCATGGATGCCTTCGGCCGCCTGCTGCCGGCGGAAAACCGCTTTCCCAGCGCGAAGGCGGGGCAGGGCTTTGGCCCTCTGGCGGCGTACATTCACGGCCTGGGGCTGAAATTCGGCATCCACATCATGCGGGGCCTGCCCCGGATGGCCGCGCACCGGCGGCTGCCCATCCTGCACAGCGACCAGACCTGCGACCAGGTGGCGGACCCCAATTCCATCTGCGCCTGGAACCCCGATATGTACGGCCTGAAGTGTGATCTGCCCGCCGCGAAAGCGTATTACGACAGCATTTTCCAATTGTACGCCCAGTGGGGGGTGGACTATGTGAAGTGCGACGACATCGCCCGGGAGTATCCCCGCTGCCAGCGGGAAATCGAGGTCATTTCCCAGGCCTGCCGGGATTGCGGGCGGGAGATCGTGCTGTCGCTGTCCCCGGGCCCTGCGCCGCTGGAGCAGGCGGAGCATTTGAAAAGGCACGCCAACCTGTGGCGCATCACCGATGATTTCTGGGATGATTGGCGGCTGCTGCGCGCCATGTTTGAACGGGCGGAGAAATGGTGCGTGCACGCTGGGCCGGGGCATTGGCCCGACGCCGATATGCTGCCGGTGGGGGCCCTTCGGCAGTGCACGGATCCCCAAGGGTGGACGAATTTCACTTTATCGGAACAGCGAACCATGATGACGCTGTGGTGCATGATGCGTTCTCCCCTGATGATCGGCGGCGATCTGCCCAAGAATGACGCGTTCACCCTGAGCCTTCTGACCAACGGGGCCCTGCTGGCCATCGAAAAGGAAAGCTGGTGCGCCCACCCCCTGTACCGCACGGAGGAAGAATGCGCCTGGATCGCCCCCCGGAAGGACGGCGCGGGCTGCTACGCGGCGGTGTTCAACCTGTCGGACCGGGAAAGGGACGTCGTGCTGCCCGAAGCGGCGCTGGAGCGCCGCCCCGCTGCCGCCACAGAACTGTGGAGCGGGAAGCAGGCTGCGCCGTGGACCGCCGCGCTGCCGCCCCATGACGCCGCGGTGTGGGACGTGCGGTGGTGATCCGCAAGTAATCCCTTATTCAGAGAATGCTTGAACGTTCCTTGATTTCTGTCAATATGCACCCTTTAATCGAGTTTAAGCATTATAGAAAAAACAACGAGGGAAACCCTTCCGATCATGGAATGGTTTCCCTCAGACCGTCAACAAACCCCAGGGATGCATCGAAGGGGCCGCAGCCCCTTCGATTTTTTTCCGCAGGCGGCGGCGTGTACGTCGCCGAGGAGCGGCTGAAAGCCGTTTCCGTTATCCATTTCCGGCCGCGAAAATCGGGTTTTTGGCCTCCATAGAGGTCGAAAACCCATTTTTGCAGGAAATGGATGTTCCGATTCAAAGCGGAATCCTGATTCCACTTTGATTCTCAGGTTGTCGAAAACACTTTTTCGACAACCTGAGGGAAACCCTTCCGATCATGGAATGGTTTCCCTCATTGCTGTTTTGAATGGTGTGCAAGCGCCGGCCTTAAGGAGCGGATGGGATGCGAAAGAAAGATCAGTAAATGGTTTTGATTTCCTGCGCGCCGGTTCTTTTCCGGAAAGCGTCCAGCCCGGCCTGATCCACCAGCATCCATTCGTGGAACGCGCCGGTGGTTTTGTCAAGGAAGCCCACGGTCATTTCCCCGGTGCAGATGCTTTTGCGCACCGCCGGCTCCTGGGTGGCGGGGTCAAAGGATATATCGGGCGGGGAAGCCTTTTTGCGGAACAATGCCATATCGGGCCTCCTTGCTATCCGATGGATGCGGTACCGTTCAGGATCTCTTTGTAATCGGCCAGGTTCTTCTTCAGCAGCCGGGGGATATCCAATTCGTAGGGGCAGCGTTTTTTGCAGGCCCCGCATTCGATGCACTGCTCGATCTTCAGCATTTCCTTCTGCCAATCCGGCGCCAGCCAGCGGTCGGAGGGGGAGCGCCGGATCATCTGGGACATGCGGGCGCATTGATTGATCACGATGCCCACCGCGCAAGGCGCGCAGTAGCCGCAGCCCCGGCAGAAATCACCCAGCAGCTCCTGCCGATCCTGATCGATCACGGCCTGCAGCTCGGGCGTCATGCGGCAGGGCGTATCGAAAAAGGCCAGCCACTGCTCCAGCTCCTCCATCCGCTGCACGCCCCAGATGGGCAGCGCGGGGAATTGGCTCATGAAGGCCATGCAGGCCCGAGCGTTGGTCAGCAGCCCGCCGGACAGGCCCTTCATGGCGATGAAGCCCATGCCGGCCGCATCGCAGGCCCGCACCAGGGCGATATCCCGGTCGGTGGCCAGATAGCTGAAGGGGAATTGCAGCGTTTCATACAGCCCGCTGCGAACGATTTCCTCGGCAATGCCGATCTTGTGGGCGGTGATGCCGATGTGGCGGATCTTGCCCTGCTCCTTGGCCTGCAGCATGGCTTCGTACATGCCGGTGCCGTCCGCCGGGGCGTAACATTGCTTCACGCAGTGAAATTGGTACAGGTCCAGGTAATCGGTGCGCAGATTGCGCAGCGAGGTGTGCAATTGATCCCAGAACGCCTGGGGCGTGACGGCCATGGTTTTGGATGCGATGAACAGGCGGTCCCGCATGCCCGCAAAGGCTTCGCCCAGCTTTTCTTCGCTGTCGGAATACGCCCGGGCGGTATCGAAAAAGGTCATGCCGCCGTCGTAGGCCCGGCGCAGGATGCGCACCGCCTCGCCCTTGTGCACGCGCTGAATGGGCAGCGCGCCGAAGGCGTTTTGCGGCGTGGTGATGCCGGTGCGGCCCAAGGTGATGGTATTCATGAGTTTCCTCCGTTTCTGCCGGTGATCACGTTACCAAACGGCCTTTTTCAGCGCGTCCCCATCGGCAAAGGGCCCGGGCAGCACCGATAGGCCCCGGTGGCCGCCGAAGTAATCCCGGTCGAAGGTGATGGCCGATCCGTCGGGGTTTTCAAAGCGCTGCTCCGGCTCGAAGGCGCAGCCCAGGATATCGCTGGTGATGACGCCGTCCCGGAAATCCTTCAGGGCGTCGTACAGGTTGGTTTCCAGGGTGTAGCGGCCGTTTTCCTCGCGCAGGGCCAGCTTGATGCGGGAGCGCCGGTTGACGAGGTTGTGGCTTTCGTGCTTGCACACCGTGGCGCCGCCAAAGTAGGCGTTGCCTTCCACCCACACCGGCAGATGCCCGAAGTGATAGGTGGCCAGCGCCCCCATATTGGGCTCCTGCCCCAGCATGAAATGGGAAATCCATTCGTCGTAGGTGGGGAAGATGTCAAACGGCGCGGTGCCCACCGCCTGGTAATCGGAATCGGTGGGCTTTTTCTTTTTGTCGGTGATGGGGTAATGCTGAAGGAAAATGTTGTTGTAGATCCTGTCATCCCCGTGCAGGATGGTCATGAAGCCGGCCACCTCGGTGCGGTGGCGGATGTGGTAGGGGGTATAGCGGGGCTCCCGCTGGCCGTTGACGATGCTGTCCACCCCGGAATTGATGAGTGAGAAGGCGCCCAGCACCAGGTTGTGCACCACCGCGATGCCCTCGCTGGGGATGGTGATGGCCACCTTCGACAGCAGCAGGTTGTTATCGATCAGGGTGGGGCCGTGGCCCACCTCGATGAACACGTCGGTGGAGAACATGGCGCCTTGGGCGTGCTGGATCCCGGCGGGGGGCATGTTATCGTGCATCAGGTTCTGGGTGATGCGGGCGCCCTGGGCCTGCCAATCGCACCACACGCCCATGATGCAGTGGTGGATATGGTTGCGGCGGATGGTCACATCAATGGCGGCGTGCAGCTTGATGCCGGCGGTCTCCGCGCCGCCCAATTGCTGGGAATTGCAGATGTGGTGGATGTGGCAATCCTCGATGGTGGAAAACACGCCGCCCATCCGGCCCACGATGCCGGTTTGCTCGCAGTGGTGCACCTCGCAGCGGCGGATGATGTGGCCGCCCACCTTTTCCTTCAGCCAGCCGTGGTACTGGCCCCGGCACACGGCGTCCCGCTCCATCTGGGTGGGGGATTTGACGTGCTTGGTGTAGAAATACATATCGTTTTCCGGATCCCGGTATTTGCCCAGGGAAATGCCGCAGCATTTGCTGTTGCTGATTTCACAGTCCTCGATGATCCAGCCCCGGCTCCAGTGGGGGCCGATCATGCCGTCCTGATAGGCGGCGGGAGGGGCCCAGGTGGTGGCGGCCTTCTGGATATCAAAGCCGCTGACGGTAATGTAGCCGACGCCCGTTTGATCGGGCATGAAGCAATTGCGCCGCACGTTGATTTCCACCTTTTCCCGGTTGGGGTCCTTGCCCTGGAAATTGGCGTAAAGCACGGTGTCGTTCCCCTCCTGCTGGGTGAACCATTTGTAGGTGGATTCCTCCTGGTTCCAGGCGCAGGGATCGGGTTGGCCCAATTCGCATTCTTCGAGGGTGACGGTTTCATACAGCATCCGGTCGTTGAGGTACACCGCGCCGGTATGCCGCACCGTGGGGGCGAAATACCAGTCGCCGCACACGAAGGTGGTGTAGGGGTTATAAGCGCCGAACACGCCGTTATTCACCCGGTTGACCCACACGTTGCCCTTGTAGGGCTGCCAGCCGGTCAGTTCCTCCGCGCCGGTAATCACCGCGCCCCGGGGCGTTTCGGAGCGATAGACGATCCGGTTTTCCTCGGTGCCGGCGTGCTGGGGATTCACGTATTCCCGGTAGACGCCGGGGGCCACGATGATTTCATCCCCCGCCACGGCCACGCGGGCCGCGTCGTTGATCCAGCGGAAGGGCATTTCCCTGCTGCCGTTCCCATCCCGGGAGGCGTTGGCGTTCACATAGTAAATCATTTGAATCGCTCCTTTGAAAAATGTGGATGAATGATTTCTGCGTTCATTATACCATGATCCCGGGAGAATGCAAGGAAGAATGATCGGCGGTTTGCAAGAATTCCAAATTATGTTATAATAAGGAAAACGAAAATCACCCGGGTCGGCGCGCAAGGATGCGAAGCGATTGGCGCGGCGCGCCGGCAAGGACGGCATCATGGAACCCATCAACTTTTTTCGCGAAGGAGGCCCCGCTATGCAGCCTGCCGAACTGGCCGCGCTGGCCCAAAAACTGAAGAAGAATATCGCCCGGGTGGTGGTGGGCAAGGAGGAGATGATCGACCTGATGCTCTCCGCCGTGATCGCCCGGGGCCACGTGCTGCTGGAGGATGTGCCCGGCACCGGCAAAACGGTGACGGCCCGCAGCCTGGCCAAATCCATCGGCGGCGTTTTTTCCCGCATCCAGTTTACCCCCGATCTTTTGCCCGCCGATATCACCGGCACCCGGGTGTACCGGCAGGATCAGGGGGAATTCGTGTTTCACCCCGGCCCGGTGTTCGCCAACATTTTGCTGGCCGATGAAATCAACCGCGCCACCCCCCGCACCCAAAGCGCCCTGCTGGAATGCATGGAGGAGCGGCAGGTCACCGAGGGCGGCGTCACGTATCCGCTGGCTGAGCCGTTCCTGGTCATCGCCACCCAGAACCCGGTGGAGATCCAGGGCACCTTCCCGCTGCCGGAGGCGCAGCTGGATCGGTTTTTGCTGCGCCTGACCCCCGGTTATCCCACCACGGCGGAGGCCCTGGGCATCCTGGATCGCTTTTTGAAGGATGAGCCCCTGCAGGCCCTGCAGCCTGTGTGCGGCTGCGAGGAATTGGCCGCCGCCCAGCAGGCGCTGCCCCAGTGCGAGGTGGATGTCAGCGTGCGGGAATACATGGTGGCGCTGTGCGAGCGCACCCGGCAGGACGACCGGGCCCAGCTGGGGGTCAGCCCCCGGGGCATGCTGGCGCTGATGCGGGCCTCCCAGGCCCTGGCACTGACCCAGGGCCGGGCCTATGTGATTCCCGATGATGTGCAGCGGCTGGCGGTGCCGGTGCTGGCCCACCGGGTGATCGCTCGCGGATACGCCGGCCGGGCCGACGTTTCCCGTCAGATCGTTCTGGACGCGGTGGCCGCCGTGGCGGTGCCGACGGAGAAAAGATAACATGGATCTGCTGCTGATCGCGTTGGTTTTTTTGCTGCTGGCGGCGGCCCAGGCCGTGCTCATCGCCCGTTTCGGCCTGCGGGGCTTTGCCTACCGGCGCGCCTTTTCCCGCCCCAGCGCCACGGCGGGGGATACGGTGGAATTCGTGGAGGTCATCCGCAACCGGGGGCCCCTGTTTTTGCCGTGGGTGCGGTTGGAAAGCCGGGTGCCGCCCACCTTTGAATTTCACACCAAGGAGGAAGTGGATATCCGGGGCAACAATTACCACAAAAGCGTGTTCACCCTGGCCCCCTTTTCCCAGGTGACCCGGCGGCACAGGGTGCTATTAAAAAAGCGGGGGCATTTTTGCCTGACCCAGGCCTCCATGACCGCCGGCGATCTGCTGGGCATGCGGCTGCTCAACCGGGATATGGACGCCCCGGCGGAGATTTTCGTATACCCCGCCCTTGTATCGTGGGACGACGCGTCGCTGCCCTCCTCCCGGGCCCAGGGGGAGGTGGGCGTGCCCCGGTGGATCCAGCCCGATTCCTTCCTGGTCAACGGCATCCGGGGCTATCAGCCGGGCGATCCGGAAAAGGAGATCCACTGGGCCGCCACCGCCCGCACCGGGGAATTGCAGGTGAAAACCCACGATTTCACCGCCGATCCCCGGCTGATGGTGCTGATCAATGGGCAGAAAAGCGAGGATCAGTGGGGCAACCTGATGGATTACGAGCAGGATCGCATTGAGTACGCCATTTCCCTGGCCGCCACCATGTGCCTGAGCGCCCTGAATCAGGGGATGGAGGCGGGCTTTGCCGCCAATATGCCCCTGGATGAGGAGGAGGAAAGCGCCTGCCTGCTGCCGGGCCGGGGGGCGGGGCAGGAGGAAGCGCTTCTGCGGGGCTTTGCCCGGCTGCGTATTCAGCAATCCCGCACCTTTCCTACCTTTTTAGAGCAGCTGCCCCGCCTGACGGGGGCCGATGTGGTGATCCTTTCCTGCTACGACAGCGACAGTATCCGCGCCCAGATGCGTGTGATCCGCGGCCTGGGCAACAGCGTGTCTCTGCGCATCCTGCCGGAGGTGCCCCATGCGTAGTCAGCCTTTTTTTCGCCGTTTGTTTTTTACGCTGGGCGTATTTTTGCTTTCTTCGCCGGTATTTCTGCTGATAGGCGCGGGGCTGATGCCCAATGCGCCGGCGGGGATGACCCTGCCGCTGCTGGCTGCCCTGCTGCTGGCCCTGGGGGTCAGGCAGCTGCCGGGCAAGCTGCGCCTGATCGCGCTGATCGTTGCGATGGCGCTGGCCGCCGAGGCCTGCATGGCGCTGGAAGGGTGGCTGGGCACGGAAGCATCCTGGGGCTATGCCCCGGCCATCCTGTGCGCCGTCGTTACGGCGGTGCACCTGCGGCTGCTGGCGCTTCAATGGGCCGAGGCCGGCAACCCGGCGCTGTGGTACGCCGGCATGGCGGTGTATGTGTTCGCCCGGCCGGTCGCCGCGCTGATGCGGCTGCCCCAGGCCGTCGCGCCGTTGCGGGTATTCGCGCTGCTGTATTTTTCTTACGTGTTTTTCGCCCTCATGCGGCAATCTCTGTGGGAGGGCATGGGCGGCGGGCGAGGGCCGTCCCGCGCCATGATGGCGCGCAACGCAGGATTGTCGCTGCTGCTGACGGCGCTGCTTCTGCTGCTGACCCACCTGCCGCAGGTGGCGCAGGCGTTTGCCCGGGGGATGGACGCGGTCAGACGGCTGATCGCCTGGCTGCTGACCCTGGGCCGCTCCGACGAGGGGGCCGCCCTGGGCGGCGGCGGGGGCGGCATGGACTTTGGCAATATGGCCGGGGAAGCCGCCGGGCCCTCCCTGTTCTGGGTGATCCTGGAAAAGGTGCTGTGGGTGGCGGCCGTGCTGCTGGCGGCGGCG
>JAFUXH010000127.1 GCA_017470945.1 Clostridia bacterium
GAAGCCCCCGCTGAAGCCGCCGAATAATGCACTTTGAGAATCGCATAGAACGAGGAGGTCATTCCCATGGCTGAAATTACTGCTGCAATGGTTAAAGAACTGCGCGAACGCACCCAGGCCGGCATGATGGACTGCAAAAAGGCCCTGGTGGAAAAGAACGGCGATATGGACGAAGCCGTGGCCTATCTGCGCGAAAAGGGCCTGGCCGCCGCCGCCAAGAAGGCCGGCCGCGTGGCCGCCGAGGGCGCCGTGGAAAGCTACATCCACATGGGCGGCAAGATCGGCGTGCTGGTGGAAGTGAATTGCGAAACCGACTTCGTGGCCAAGACCGACGCTTTCAAGGAACTGTGCCATGACATCGCCCTGCAGATCGCCGCTTCCAACCCCCTGTACATCGCCAAGGAAGACGTGCCCCAGGAAGCCCTGGACAAGGAAAAGGAAATCCTGCGTGCCCAGGCCCTGAACGAGGGCAAGCCCGAAAAGATTGTGGACCGCATGGTGGAAGGCCGCATCGAAAAGTATTACAAGGAAAACTGCCTGCTGGAACAGGCCTTCGTCAAGAATCCTGACATCACCATCGCCACCCGCGTGAACGAAGCCACCCTGGCTTCCGGCGAAAAGATTTCCATCCGTCGCTTCACCCGCTATGAGTGCGGCGAAGGCATCGAAAAGAAGGAATCCGATCTGGCGGCCGAAATCGCCGAAATGACCAAGAAGTAATGCACTTTCAAAAGGGCGGCCTTGCGCCGCCCCTTTTTTGTGGGCGTCAAAAGAATTCAAAAGAATGCCGAGGAGGGCTGGGCATGAAAACGAAGGGGATCGCGCTGGCAATCCTGCTGCTGATCGCGCTGACGCTGTGCGGGGCGGCACTCGCGGACGATGAAACGGTTCATTTGCAGGTTGACCTGACCTATCAATACGATATGGCCCGGGCCGTGCTGCCCTATATGAATCGGTTCCGCACCGGGCAGACGGATGTTGACAGCAATCCGGACACCTTGTGGAACTGGAACGCGAGCAGCACGGAAAAGGTGACCGTTGCCCCCATGGCGGCGCTGAAATACGATTACGGCCTGGAAAAGACCGCCATGATCCGCGCCGCCGAGATCGCGGTGAATTTCGCCCACACCCGGCCCAACGGGGCCAGCTGCTTCAGCGCGTATCCCTCCATTGGCAGCGGCGAGAACATTGCCGCCGGTTACACCTCGGCGGAGGCCGTATATCTGGGCTGGCGGGAAACCGATAAGAATTACAGCGGCCAGGGGCACCGCCGCAATATGCTGAACGCCAGCTTTACCAGCGTTGGCATTGGGTGCGTCCAGGTGGACGGCATGTACTATTGGGCCCAGGCCTTTGGCCGGGGCGATACCGGCGCGGCGGAAATCATCCTGACCGCCCCCGCGGAGGTGGAGGCTTCCCTTTCCCTGCTGCTGGAGAACGGCATGAGCGGGCAGAAGGCCCAAACCACCGATCTGCGGGTGGGGGAGGGCGCGTCCGTTTCCCTGCCGACGGTATCGATCAAGCAATCCAACACCTTCGTTACCATTCCGGCGGTGATATTGGACCCCGCCTGGCAATCCCAGGACAGCGGGATCGCGGCGCCTGACAATGGGAAACTGAAGGGCGTCAAGCCGGGGCACACCAAGCTGAACTGGACGGCGGGGGATGCAGCCCTGACCGTTCAGGTGTCGGTGGGGGATCATGACTGGGGCGACGGTGTGATTGCGACGGCTCCCACCTGCGAGCAGGAAGGCCTGAAGGTGTACGAATGCGCGGTGTGCCACCAAAAGATCGAAGAAACCCTGCCGGCCCTGGGGCATGATTGGGCGCTGACGGACACCGTGTGGGCGGAGGATTACAGCACCTGCACCCGCATGTACGTTTGCCGGCACGACGCAAGCCACGTTGACGAAGAAACGGTGGAAACCACCGCTACCGTGCTGCAGGAAAACGGCTGCGATACCTGGGGCCGCGTGCAGTATTGGGCGAAGTTCGGCAATTATTCCATCGGCATTACGGTGAGCCTGCCGCCGGCCCACGTGGAGGTCATCGACGAAGCGGTGGCGGCCACCTGCACCGAGCCGGGGCTGACCGAGGGCAAGCACTGCTCCAGGTGCGAAAAGATCCTGACGGCGCAGCAAACCATCCCCGCCCTGGGCCACGATTGGCAGGAAGCGACGTATACCTGGGCGGCGGATCACAGCGCTGTCACGGCCCGCGTGATCTGCGCCCGCTGCGATCTGAAGATCGAGGAAGAAAAGAGCGCTTACCGGACGGTGCTTTCCTCTCCCAGCGAGATGCGGGAAGGCGTGGCCGGCTACCTGTCCGATCCCTTCGACGATCCGCGCTTTGACACGCAAACCTGGCAGGAGGGCGTGATCCCGGCCCTGCGGGATATGCGGGTGCTGCGGCTGCCGAAAAAGCTTCAGCAGATCGGGGCGGAGGCGTTCGCTTCCGGCGATATGCAGGCCGTGATCATTCCGGCGGGCTGCGTTTCCATCGCGGAAGGCGCGTTCCGCCGCTGCGGCGAGCTGCTGTACGTGCGTCTGCCCGCCGCCTGCCAGGTGGCGGATGGGGCGTTTGACGAGGGCGTGCTGCTGGACCGCACAGGAAATTAAATCCAATCATCGCCGCCGGCGTTTGCCCGGCGAAGAAATACGGGAGGATGACAGTCATGAAACAGGAATACAAACGGGTGCTGCTCAAGCTCAGCGGTGAAATGCTGGGGGAAAACGGGCGGTTGTTTGACCACGATATCATCGACCACGTGGCCCGGGTGCTGGTGGAAATCACCCGCCAGGGCGTTGAACTGGGCGTGGTGATCGGCGCGGGCAACATCTGGCGGGGCCGCAGCGGCGGCGATATGGACCGAGTGACCGCCGATCAGATGGGCATGCTGGGCACGGTGATCAACTGCCTGGCCATGCGGGACGCGGTGCAGCGGGCAGGGGGAAAGGCCGTGGTGATGAGCGCCTTTGAAATGCCCCGGGTGTGCGAAACCTACAACACCGAAAACGCCATTCGGCATATGAAAAAGGGCAAGGTGACCCTGTTTGCCGCCGGCAGCGGCAATCCCTTCTTCTCCACCGATACCGCCGTGGTGCTGCGGGCCGTGGAGGTAAAGGCCGACGCCATCCTGCTGGCCAAGAACATCGACGGCGTGTATACCGCCGATCCCAAGATCGATCCCACCGCCACCCTGATCCGGGATATTTCCTACGAGAAGGCCCAGGAAATGCGCCTGAAGGTGATGGACGCGGCGGCGTTCGCCCTGTGCGCCGAAAACAAGGTGCCCCTGGTGCGGGTGTTCGGCCTGTTTGAGCCGGAAAGCATTCTGGCCGTGCTGGATGGCGACGATGCCGGCACCGTGCTGCACCCCGAAGCGTGATCATGGAAAGCGCGAAATTGCTGTTTTTTAACGGCCGGGAAGGCGCCTTGCCCCTGTATGGCGCCTTCCGGGCCCGGCTTTTTGCGCTGGTTCCCGACGTGGAGATCAAGGTGCGGAAAACCCAGATTTCCTATTATCGGCGGCATATGTTTGCCTGCGTTTCCTTCCTGCCGGCCAGGAATAAACCCGCCCGCCCGCAGGATTATATCACCGTCACTTTCGGCCTGCCCACGCGGGTGGATTCCAGCCGGATCGATATCGCCTGCCAGCCCCAGCCCAACCGTTGGACGCACCACGTGCTGATCGGCAGTATCCAGGAGATCGACGACGAAATGATGCGCTGGATCCAGCAGGCCGCCGCTTTCGCGGCCCGGTGATACCGATGCGATAACAGAATCATAGGAGGTATGCGCATGAAGAAATTTGTGCCCAAGGACAAGCTGTCCAAAAAAGCCCGGAAAAAGGAGGATCAAAAAAACCGGGCGCAGTGGGGGTTCAGCCCCGTATCCCGGGTGATCCCCAACAAGAAAAAGGAATATGACCGCAGGCCCCGTCGCGGCGCGGATGACGCCGGATGGGGCGTTTTCTTTATTGCGCGCGCGGGATTAATGACGAAAAGAACCGCATCATGTCAGAATTCCCGAATTTTTTTCCGGATCATCAATTGACAGAATATGATCCTTTGCGATATAATTTGCAAAATAAACATTCAGGGGGTAGGAAACGCTATGCTTCAGAAAGTCGTTCGGGAAGGATTGACATTCGATGATGTGCTGCTGGTGCCCCGTCGCAGCGAAGTGCTGCCCAAGGACGTGTCGCTGTCCGTTCAATTGACGCCCAAGATCAAATTGAATATCCCGGTCTTGTCCGCTGCCATGGATACCGTGACCGACGCCCGGCTGGCCATTGCCCTGGCCCGGGAGGGCGGCCTGGGCGTGATCCACAAAAACATGTCCATCGCCGAGCAGGCGGCCAACGTGGATAAAGTCAAGCGCAGCGAGCATGGCGTTATCACCGATCCCTTTTTCCTGTCTCCCGCTCATCTGATTTCCGATGCCAAGGCCCTGATGGCCCGGTACCGCATCAGCGGCGTGCCCATCACCGAGGGCACCAAGCTGGTGGGCATCCTGACCAATCGGGATCTGCGCTTCGAAACCGACGACAACCGTCCCATCGGCCAGGTGATGACCAGCAAAAACCTGGTCACCGCCAAGGAGGGCACCACCCTGGATGAGGCCAAGGATATCCTGGCCGAGCACCGGATCGAAAAGCTGCCCATCGTGGATGAGCAGGGCAATCTGCGGGGCCTGATCACCATCAAGGATATCGAAAAGGCCACCAAGTACCCCAACAGCGCCAAGGACGAACATGGCCGGCTGCTGTGCGCCGCCGCCGTGGGCGTCAGCCACGACGTGATGGAGCGCATCGAAGCGCTGGTCGCCGCCAAGGTGGATGTGATTTCCATCGATACCGCCCACGGCCACAGCATGGGCGTGCTGAAAACCATTGAAAAGATCCGCAATGCCTACCCCGATATCCAATTGTTTGCCGGCAACGTAGCCACTGCCGCCGCTACCCATGATCTGATCGCCGCTGGCGTGGACTGCGTGAAGGTTGGCATTGGCCCTGGTTCCATTTGCACCACCCGCGTGGTGGCCGGCATCGGCGTGCCGCAGATCACCGCCGTGGCCGATTGCGTGGAGGAAGCCGATAAATACAACATCCCCATCATTTCCGATGGCGGCGTCAAATATTCCGGCGATATTGCGAAAGCCATTGCCGCCGGCGCCAAGGCCGTCATGCTGGGCAGCCTGTTTGCCGGCACAGAGGAAGCCCCCGGCGAAATGGAAATCTATCAAGGCCGCTCTTTCAAAACGTACCGCGGCATGGGTTCCATGGCTGCTATGGCCAACGGCAGCAAGGATCGTTACTTCCAGGAAGACGCCAAAAAGCTGGTGCCCGAAGGGGTGGAGGGCCGCGTGCCATACAAGGGCGCGCTGTCCGATACCGTGTTCCAGCTGATGGGTGGGTTGCGGGCCTCCATGGGCTACTGCGGCACGCCTACCATCGATGATCTGCGTCGGGATGGAGAATTTATTCGCATTACGGGCGCTGGCCTCACCGAAAGCCACCCCCACGATATTTACATCACCAAGGAAGCCCCCAACTATTCCCGGATGGATCACTGATCAAACAAATGAAAGAATCGGACGCGTTTCGCCGCGTCCGATTTTTAATACCTGTTTCTCTAACTTCTCCTCAGTTCAAGAACGGATATACATAGGAATCGGGAAATGTTCAGGAAACCCCTTATGGCTTTCTCGGAAGGGGGACGAACCTCAGGCAACCGCCAGTGGCGGATGTTTTGCCTGAGGTGAGGCGTTTTGCATTTTCAGATAAACTCAAAGCTCAGCACTTCATGCTGCGTGTCGACGGCCTGATGGGGCACCGCCGCGTCCTCGTATTCCGCCTCGCCGTCCTGGTTATCGTAAGGGTCGTAGCGCAGGTTTTTGAAGGGCACGAAGAAATCGTGCTGGTACATGGAGGCGGCGGGCATGCGATAGGGATCCAGGTTGCCAAAGTAAAAATTCCACCTGTCCAGATCGCCCATGCGATACGCGCTGCCGCCGAAGGACGGATCGCAGAACAGCCAGCCGTATGGCGCGATATAGAACTGCGCCCAGTCGTGGCAGCCCACGTCCATGGGGCTCACTTCGAGCCCCGCCTGCCACCGGGCCGGGATGCCCGCCAGACGGCACAGCGTGATGAACAAAAGGGCCTGCACTCCGCAGTCCGCCTTCAGGGATGTGGCGCCGTACTCCGGCACATTGGGCATGGTCATGTACGCCCGCATAAAGGAATAAATCATCTTTGTGGTGATGAAATCATAGATTTTCCGGGCTTTGCGCAGGGGATTGGCTTCGTCGCCCACGATTTCTTGGCACAGCATGCGCAGATATGGGGTGAATACGATGTGGGGCGGGTATTCCCGGGTTTCCTCAGAATCAATCTTCACGTCCAGCACCTTGTCGGGATCGGGCTTGTTGTACCACAGCATGCTTTCATAGGTGTATTCCACAGAAAAGGGCTTATCCGGCACGGCATGGAAGCACACGGTGCGCTGGGGAAAATCGGGCGGGGCCACGGTGGCGTCCTCCGGGTGGCTGAGAGACAGGATATGCACGTTGTCAATCTGGGCGTACTGAATGGGCAGCGGCAGATGGGCGTACACCTTCTGTCCCTCCCGGCCGGGAACGGGGGAGATGGTCATGGTGGTGCGCATATGGATTTTTGTGCGAACGGACGTTTCCCGCTTGCATTTCTCCATCCATTCGTCCAGCATCCGGGCGTGATCGCGCTTGTAGCTGTATTTTTCCCGCAGGTGGGGCAGCACCCTGTTTTCGTACTGCACCCGGGTCTTGATCAGGTTGTACAAGAAGTTGTTTTTGTAATGGATTTCGCCGTTGATATAGGCCCATTCCACGGCGTCATCATCCCGCAGGTCCTCCAATTCCTCCTCGGTGAAATCGGGGCCGAAGCATGCCCGCAGTTGCCGCAGGGCCTCTTGCTGATCGTGGGGATAGGCCTTGGGCCACAGGGCCAGGATCTCTTTTTCCAAAAGCAGCCGCTGCCGCAGGGCATAGGGGATATCCTTGGCCAGTTTTTTGTCGATCACCCGGTTCAGCCTGTTCATATCGCCGTAGCCCTTCAGCTTCACCACGTCCTCCGGCAGGGGAACGGCCAGATATTTCAGATCGTACTGCAATTTTCTTCCTCCTTTGAAACAGGGATGAATGGAAAGTTCTTCCGGGGAGAGAAAAATTCCTTCAAAAAGGGAAAATTTTTATTGGAAGTGTTGACAAGCCTGGTAAATTTGGATAAAATACAAGATGTGTGCGGGTGTAGTTCAATGGTAGAAC
>JAFUXH010000128.1 GCA_017470945.1 Clostridia bacterium
CCTTGGACAGCCGCCTGTGGCGGATATTCTGTCCAAGGTGAGATCAACCGAAACGAGCAATGTCCCCATGAAGGGGACTTGCGAAGATTGAGGTTGCGGAACAGTCGCGACGATTGAGGCTGCGGGAGGACCGCCGATTGCCGTTTCAGCTTGTGCTGACTGAATTTGTTTCCCTGGGCGAAACGCCCTAAAAATAAAAGGAGGAAGAATCCATGAAGAAGATCCTTGCCCTGGCTCTGGCAGCTATCATGATGCTGTCGCTCCTGCCCATGGCCGTGGCTGAAGAGGCCGCATGGGAACCCTTTGCTGAGAACGTCAGCATCACCATCCCGGTGTATGACCGTGGTCAGGCCGGCGTGCCCAATGTGGAAAGCAACTACTGGACCCAGTGGATCCAGGAAAACTTCGGCGACAAGTACAACATCACCGTGAACTATGTGGCCATCCCCCGGTCCGACGTGATGACCAAGTATTCCATGCTGGCGGCCGCTGAGGACCTGCCCACCGTGCTGATGGAATACGACTATCCCAAGGTTGCCCAGTGGGCCGCCGACGGCTTCATGACCGAATTCAACATGGAAGACTTTGCCGCCGTGGCCCCCACCTACTACAACCGTATGGTGGAAAACAACCAGCTGGCCTTCACCAAGCTGAACGGCGAAACCTACCTGGTGGCCGCCCTGCGCCCCTACTATGACACCGCCTACACCTTCCAGACCTTCGTGCGCATGGACTGGCTGAAGCAGGTGGGCTATGACCATGTGCCCGTCACCACCGCCGAATTCAACGAGGCCATGCAGAAGATCAAGGAAGCCGGCATCGCCAACTATCCCGCCGGCGGCACCATGATCACCGGCGTGGGCTCCGACCAGAATTACGGCTGGCGCACCTGGCCCCTGGATGAAAAAGAATGGGCCATGTACGGCGACTACAACATCCCCTCCCTGGGCTGGGATCCCAACTATCGCCTGCTGAAGAACGAGAACGCCAAGTACAACGCCGGTCTGCTGAACCCCGAATACTACCTGATCGGCACCGAAGATGACAAGACCAACTTTATCAACGGCGAAAACTACCAGTACGCCGGCTACATCTCCGCCAACATGGACTGGCTGACCGCCTTCTATGAAGCCAATCCCACGGCCGAGCTGGCCATCGTGCCCGTTTCCGGCGCCATCGATGAAGCCTACGGCACCAACCCCGGCTACCGCACCGACAACCCCTTCGGCATGATGATCGGCTTCTCCGCCTTCGCCAGCGAAGATCAGATCAAGGCCGCCTGGATGTACATGGAATGGCTGACCCAGGAAGAAAACCTGTTCACCTTCCAGTGGGGCATTGAGGGCGAAAACTTCAACTACGACGAGAACGGCATCCCCGTGGCCGTCAGCGATTACAGCGGCGATTATAAGCAGGGCTTCTCCAACAACAAGGACTACTGGTGCATCACCATCGAAGCCCGCCAGGCCGGTACCATCGAGGACGTGATCAAGAACAACCTGCCCCATGACCTGCCCCAGGATTTCACCGAAGACGTCATTCAGTGGTATTATGACAAGGTGGCCGTGAAGAACGCCGGCTGGGCCATCGACAACGCCAAGTGGTCCGTGACCATGGAAGCCGAAACCGAGTATCAGACCACGCTGGTCAACCTGTACAAGGAATACCGCGATAAGCTGACCATGTGCAAGCCCGAAGAATTTGACGCCCTGTATGCCCAGTACACCCAGGACTACCTGGATGCTGGCTATCAGGAAATCATCGACGAGCGCGCCGAGCAGTTCGCCGCCGGCAACTCCACGAGCATCCTGAACGTGACTGCCGAACCGGTTGATCTGGGCAAATAATTCATGAACAAAGGAGGGGGCTGTCCCAAAAGGATGGCCCCCTTTCTTTATCCAATGCCATGCTGGAAGGAAATGACGCCGGCACGGCGTATTGAAAACAGGGAAAGCTGGGAACGTATGGCGGATTTTGTCTTGAGCCTCTCCACCCGGATCGAAGCGCCCCGTGGCCGCAAGCCCATTGACTGCGCCGTGGGCATCCTGCGGCGGGATATGCGGGAAACGCTGACGAAGGGCGGGACGGACAATGTGATCCGGGTGGCGTTGGATGACGCCCTTCCGCCGGAGCGCTATACCGCCCGGGTGACGGAGCGGGAGATCCTGCTCACCTGCGGCGACGATTTGGGGGCGGTATACGCCCTGCTGTCTGTCAGCGAACGGGGGCTGGGCGTGCAGCCGCTGGGCTGGTGGATAGGGCTGGAGCCGAAAAAGCGCGAATGCGCGCTGATCCCCTGTCAAAGCTGGCAGTCGCCTGCGTACAAGGTGCGCTTCCGCTGCTGGTTTGCCAACGACGAGGTGCTGTTCACCGGCTGGCACAGCGATGAGGCGGCCCGGGTGGGTGTGTGGCGCAGGCTGTTCGAAACTATCCTGCGCTGCGGCGGCAATATGGTGATCGCCGGCACGGACCGGGAATACGACGGCCGGATGCTCAACGACATCGCCCTGGATATGGGCCTGTGGCTCACCCAGCACCACACGGAGCTGCTGGGGGCGCGGATGTTCGCCCGGGTCTATCCCGATTTGCAGCCTTCCTATACCCTGTATCCCGATCTGTTCGAGGGGCTGTGGCGGGAAGCGGCGGAGCATTACAAGGGCCGCCGGGTGGTCTATGCCGTGGGCTTCCGCGGCCAGGGCGACCGGGCCTTCTGGCACGACGAGGGCGGTTTCGATACCGACGAAGCCCGGGGCGCCATGATTTCCCGCGTCATCCGCCGGCAGATGGAATTGGTGCGCGCGGTCAGCCCCGACGCCGTGTTCGCCACCAACCTGTACGGCGAAATGATGGCGCTGTACCGCCAGGGGCATTTGCACATCCCGCCCGAGGTGATCCGGATCTGGGGCGACAACGGCTTTGGCCGCATGGTTTCCCGGCGGCAGAATAACCACAACCCCCGCACCGACGCCATGCCCGCCGCGGACGAGCCCGGGCAGAACGGCATCTATTACCATGTCAGCTTTTACGATCTGCAGGCCGCCAATCACATCACCATGCTGCAGATCCCGCCCCAGATGATCGCCGATGAATTGCGCGCTGTGCTGGACCGCAACGGCGGCACGCTGTGGAACGTCAACGTGGGCTCGGTGAAGCCCCACGTGTTTATGCTGGATCTGATCCGCCGCATGTGGACGGAGGGGAGCTATCAGGCCGACCGGGCGGCAAAGGAATTCGCCGAAACGTACTTGGGCTGCGCGGATGCCGCGCCCCTGCTGACGGGCTATGCCGAAAGCGCGGTGCATTACGGCCCTCACGCTGACGACCGGGCGGGGGATCAGTACTACCATTTCCCGCTGCGGGCCTTGGCCCGGGCGCTGCTGCGGGGAGAAACGGATCAGGCTGTGCCATCGCTGGCATGGGCGGCGGGGCTGGATTCCTACCGGGATCAGGCGCTGCGCCTGGCGCGGGTGGCCGAGCCCGGGATCGCTTCCTGGGGCCGTTACGAGGCCCGGTGCCGCCAGGTGATCGCCGGGCAGGGGGAGGACGCCGCCACTCGGATGCGGGAAACGCTGCTGCTGCCCGCCGTCATTCACCGGGCGGGCTGCGAGGGACTGTATGCCTTCTGCCAGGCCTGCGTTCACGCCCTGAACGAGGAAACCCTGCAGGCTTACCTGTGGACGGATCGGGCGCTGCGGGCCAACCGGGAGGCGCTGGCTGCCATGGGGCAGACCCGGGGGCGCTTTGCCCACGTGTTCGATAACGATTGCTTCGTTGGCGTGGGGCTGACGTGCCAGGTGCTGTCGGGCGTGCGGGCCTGGCTGCGCATCCGGGGCGACGGCGAATTGCTTTACGATTGGGAAAAGCGGTATCTGATCGCCCCGGAGGAAACCCGGGTCATGCTGCAAACCCACCGCACGGCGCAGCTGAGCGACGATGAATTGTGCCTGCGGCTGCGGGGCGAAGTGGCGCTCGTCAAGGCGTTTTGAGGGGAAAGAACGCCGCGGGATACCGATTTAGAAACGACATCAGCAAAAGGAAAACGGGGAGGAGTACGCCATGAATCAACCTTTGGGCAAGGATTTTACGCTGCCGGGCGAGGCGGGCTATGAACAGCTGACGCTGGAGCTGGCGGAAAAATGGGGGGCCGACGTGATCCGGGACAGCGACGGCACCAAGCTGTCCGACGAGATTTTGCGGGCGGGCTATGGCATCTATTCCACCATCTGCATCATCCGCCAGCACAATGCCTTTGCCGCCCAGCACCCGGACAGCCAGCAGCAAACCTTTCTGTGCTCCGATCCCGTAACGGCGACGGAAAGCAGCGTGCGCATCCAGCCGCTGGATGGGTATTTCGATCAGCAGTTTGAATTGAATGATTCCCCGGAGGCCCTGGCTTACTGGCAGGTCTTTGACCGCACCGCTAACCGGGAGGTGCCCCGGGAGCACTGGGCGTACCGGGAGGGGGAAGTGACGGTATCTCCCTGCCAGCCCTGGCATGAATACACGGTGTCCTTCCTGGCCTGGCGTATCTGGGAAGAGATCAATATGTACAACCACACCACCAACCACTGGCAAAGCGAGCACCTGCGCCAATTGGATCCCCGGCATCCCCTGGCCTGGGAATACCTGCAGAACTGGCTGCGGGATTGGTGCCGGGCCAACCCTGATACCACGGTGGTGCGCTTTACCTCGCTGTTTTACAACTTCGTGTGGATCTTCGGCAGCGATCCCCGCCGCCGCACCCGGTACTGCGATTGGGCCAGCTATGATTTTACCGTCAGCCCGGCGGCGTTGAAGGCCTTCGAGCAGGCGTACGGCTACGCCCTGACGGCGGAGGATTTCATCAACCAGGGCAAGCTGCAGGTCACCCACATGCCGCCCACCGCCCGCAAGCGGGATTATATGGATTTCATGCAGCGCTTCGTGGCGGAAAAGGCCAAGGCGCTGGTGGATATCGTGCATCAGTACGGCAAAAAAGCCTATGTGTTCTACGACGACAGCTGGGTGGGCATGGAGCCCTACGGCCCGTATTTCCCCACCGTGGGCTTCGATGGGCTGATCAAGTGCATTTTCTCCGGCTTTGAGTGCCGCCTGTGCGCCGGGGCCGACGTGCCCACCCACGAGATCCGGCTGCACCCCTACCTGTTCCCCGTGGGGCTGGGCGGCCTGCCCACCTTCTCCGCCGGCGGTCAGCCCGAAAAGGACGCCATGCAGTATTGGCGCTCGGCCCGCCGGGCCCTGATGCGTCAGACGGTGGACCGCATCGGCCTGGGGGGCTACCTGCATCTGACGGAGGGCTACCCGGCCTTTGTGGATGCCATCCAGCGCATCGGCGGCGAATTCCGGCGCATCAAGGCCCTGCAAAAGCAGGCGGGGCCTTACACCCTGCCCCTGCGGGTGGCGGTGCTGCACACCTGGGGAAAGCTGCGGCCCTGGACGCTGTCCGGCCACTTCCATGAAACCTATATGCATCCGTTGATCCACGTCAACGAGGCCCTGTCCGGCCTGCCGGTGGACGTGCGCTTCCTCAGCTTTGAGGATGCCGCTGCCGGCGGCCTGGCGGGCTGCGACGTTGTGATCAACGCGGGCCGGGCCGGCGACGCCTGGAGCGGCGGCGACGCCTGGAAAAACGACGCGCTGGTGGAAGCGATCACCGCCTTTGTGCACCGCGGCGGCGCGTTCATCGGCGTGGGCGAGCCCACGGCGGCGCCGGGGTATGCCACGTATTTCCGCCTGGCCAACGTGCTGGGCGTCGATCTGGATACCGGCGCCCGGGTGTGCCACGGGAAATGGACCTTCGACGTGGAAAAGGAGCCCGCGATTTTCCTGGCGAATAACGCCCTGGGGCAGAAGAAGGATGTGTATCTGACCGACGGCCGGGCCCGGGTGCTGGCGGAATGCGGCGGCGCGCCGCAGCTGACGGTGCATCCCTTTGGCGCAGGAATGGGCATTTACCTCAGCGATTTCCATTTTACCCCGGAAAGCGCCCGCATGCTGCTGGATCTGATGCTGTACGCCGCGGGGCAGATGGAAAACGCCCTGTACCTCACCGACGACGCCCGGGCGGAGGCCGCTTTCTACCCGGACAGCCGCACGCTGGTGGCGGTCAACAATTCGGAGGATACGGTGCGCACCCGCATCCGCCTGCCGGGCGAAGCGCTGGATGTGACCCTGACGCCCATGGAAACCCGGTTCGTTGCATTGTAAAAGAAATGGGAAGCGCCAAGCTTCCGCTTTCCCCGGCATTGGGAAATTCCCGCCCGGGATGGGCGGCAGCTTTTGAAGGAAAGGGTGGAAAACGCATGCTTCACGCATTTTATCCCGGTCAGGAGTGGCTGGATACGGCGGGAAAGCCCATCCAGGCCCACGGCGGCAGCATCCTGTATCAGGAGGACGTATACTATTGGTACGGGGAAAACAAGGAAAAGACCGACGGGGAAAACGGCATCTGGCATTGGGGCGTTCGCTGCTACCGATCCCGGGATCTGTACAATTGGGAGGATTGCGGCCTCATCATCCCGCCGGACGAAAAGGACGAACGATCGCCGCTGCACCCCACCAGCATGATGGACAGGCCCCACATCCTGTACAACCCGCTGACGAAAAAATACGTGTGCTGGCTGAAGATCATGCAGCGGAACGGCGAGCAGACGGAAACCATCCTGACCGCCGATCACGTGCTGGGGCCCTACACCCTCGTGCGCAGCGGCTTAAAGCCCCTGGGCATGAGCGCCGGGGATTTTGACCTGGCCGCTGACGAGAACGGCCAAGGCTATTACTTCTTCGAGCGGGTGCATTCCGAAACCATCTGCGCCGAGCTGACGCCGGATTACACCGACGTGAACGGCCGTTATTCCCGCCATTTTCCCCACAGTCAGCCGCCCTACGTGCGGGAGGCCACGGCCCATTTCATCCGGCAGGGCAGGCATTACCTGATCACCTCCGGCACCACGGGCTATCTGCCCAACCCCTCCGAATTGGCCGTGGCCGACACCTGGCACGGGCCCTACCGGGTGCTGGGCGATCCTCACCCGGGGGATGCCAGCCGCACCTCCTATCATTCCCAGGTTTCGTCGGTGTTCCGGGTGCCGGGGAAGCGGGATCTTTACATTGCCCTGGCCGATCGCTGGGAGCCGGACAGGATGGATCTGCCCTATGCGGATTATGCCGAATGGTTCCGCATCCGCTTTTCGCCCAACGCCTCCCCGGAGGAAAAGAAGCGGATGGAGGAGCTGCGGAAAAACCTGCCGCCCGATGGGGGCGTCAATACATCCCGGGCCCGGTACGTGTGGCTGCCCTTCCGGTTCGAAGGGGAGATGGGCGTGCTGAATTGGCGGGACGAATGGACGCTGGAGGAATTCGATTGAGCGGCGATAAACCCCGCCTTCCTTTGCCATTCAGGAATTTTTCCTTGACAAGCGGGGGATAAAAAAGTAAGATAGGAAAGGAATGCGAGGAAGGGGAGAGTACCTTGTTTGGCCCGTCCCAAGAGAGCCGCGGAAGGTGAAAGGCGGCGGCGGCGCGGCAGGGGAACATGGCCCCGGAGCATGCCGGGGCAAGCGCGTTCAGCCCCGGCCGGGTGGCGCCGATATCCGCCGGAATGAAGGCGCGCCCTCCGGCGCGTGAACCAGGGTGGTACCGCGTGCATCTACGCCCCTGCATCGAAATGCTCGATGCGGGGCTTTTCCATGTTTCGCCGCATCAACAGAAAAGGAGAGGATTCCCATGGCTGACAAAAAGACCTACTACCTGACCACGCCCATCTACTACCCCTCGGGCAATATGCATATCGGCCACACCTACACCACCGTGGCGGCCGACAGCATGGTGCGCTTCAAGAAGATGCAGGGGTATGACACCTATTTTTTGACCGGCCTGGACGAGCATGGCCAGAAGATCGAGAAAAAGGCCCTGGAGGCCGGCGTGACCCCCCAGCAGTATGTGGATAAGATCGCCGTGGAAACCCAGGCCCTCTGGAAGCTGATGGATATTGAGAACGACGATTTCATCCGCACCACCCAGGAGCGGCACATGAAGATCGTGCAGAATATCTTCCGTCGGTTCTACGAGCAGGGCGATATCTACAAGAGCGCTTACGAGGGCATGTACTGCACCCCCTGCGAATCCTTCTGGACCCCCACCCAATTGGTGGATAAGGACGGCCAGAAGGTGTGCCCGGACTGCGGCCGCCCCTGCCAGCCCATGCAGGAGGAAAGCTATTTCTTCCGCATGAGCAAATACCAGGATTGGCTGATCGATTACATCGAAACCCATCCGGATTTCATTCAGCCCGCCAAGCGCGCCAATGAAATGATCAACAATTTCTTAAAGCCCGGATTGCAGGACCTGTGCGTCAGCCGCACCAGCTTCAA
>JAFUXH010000129.1 GCA_017470945.1 Clostridia bacterium
AGAATAGGGAGATGAACACCGCGATCATCGAGGCGGGCCAAACCACCAGCAGCAGAATCACCGCCACGGTGATGGGCATGGAAACCACTTCTTTGTTGTGCCGGCTGATCACCAGCTGATTGGTATTGCCCTTCTGGAACAGCTTCTTCAACGTCGCCAACACTTTATTCAGCCCCTCCTTTGCGTCGTGGTTCTGCACTTTTTCAACAGGCTTCTGCTGGGTGGTGAATTCGGCCTCGCCATCCTTCACCTTGCCTTCGCTCTCCAGCAGCACCAGGGCGTCCAGGATATCCCAGTCGCTGGTTTCCAGGGCGGCTTTGGCTTCCTCGTAGCTCACGTTGGCCTTCTGGCGCAGCTTCTCAACCATTTCAAAATGATCCATGTTTGTATCCTCCTTGGCGTATCGCCTTTCTTTTCATTCATCCCCTTGGGACGTGTATAGCTTATCGCCGAAAGATGAAAGCCGCAGGGAGATTTTGATTAGAAAATGATGAGAATTCGCCAAATTTTTCTTATTTTTGGTATTCGATCCCCTGAATCACGCTGGGCGCGTCCGCCCCGGCGGGGGTGAAGCTGATCTGCCCGCCCGCCAGCGCAATGACCCCGGTGGAGCCCTTCACCGCGCCTTTTTCCAATAAGAGGGCAACAAGCTTTTCATTCAGGATGGGCCCGCCGCCCCGGGTCAGCCCGTTTTTCCACAAGGTGAAATGGCACCCCTCCCGCCAGGCGGAGCAGCCGAAGGCCTTGCTGTTTTCCTGTACGGGCTTGCCGCACAAGGGGCATTTGACCCCCTCCACCGCCTTCGACGTCCCGGCGGCCTTGCGCTTGGCCCCGCCCTTACCCCTTCGCATTTCCGCCGGGAAATTGGCCTCCGCCTTGGTTTCCCGGGCATAGTTGATCAGGAAGGTGGTCAAATTGCGGATGCCCTGCATGAAGCGCTGGGTATCCCGCTGATTCTTAGCGATCTCATCCAGGGCCAGCTCCCACTTGCCGGTGGTTTCGGGGGAGGCGATCTCCTCCGGGGCGATGGCGATGAGGGATACGCCCTTTTCGGTGGCCTGAATGGCCCGGCCCCGGCGGGAGGCGTAGCCCACCTGGATCAGCCGCTCGATGATGGCGGCCCGGGTGGCCGGGGTGCCCAGGCCCGAGCCCTTCATTTGCTCCCGCAGCTTTTCATCCTCCAGCTCCCGGCCCGCGTTTTCCATGGCTGCCAGGAGGGATGCGTCGGTGTGCGGGGCGGGGGGCTTGGTGGTTTCCTTTTTGCTGGTGGCCTTGCCCACCGTGCGCCTGTCCCCCGCCTGCAGGGCGGGCAGGGCGTCGTCGGCCTTTTCCTCGGCGGGGTAAACGTCCTTCCAGCCGTTGACGCGCACCGTTTTCCCGGTGGTTTTGAAGACGTGCCCCTGGCACGCGGTGATCACCTTGATGCTGTCGTACTCGTGGGGCGGGTAAAAAACGGCGATGGTGCGCCGGGCGATCATATCGAACAGCTTTTTCGCGTCGGGGGGCAGCTTTTCCAGCGGGGCCGTTTGGGGCGTGGGAATGATGGCGTGGTGATCGGAAATCTTGGCATTGTCGAATATGCGCTTGGAAACGGGCAGCTTGCCCTCCTCCCGCCAGGGGATGCCCTCCACGAAGGGCTGATAATCCGGCGGCAGCTTCTGCAGCGTCAGCTTGGTGCGGCCGATCATATCCAGGGGCAGGTAGCGGCTGTCGGTGCGGGGGTAGGTGACGGCCTTCCACTTTTCATATAATTCCTGGGCGAGCTTCAGCGTTTTATCGGCGGTGAAGCCCAATTTCCGGTTAGCCTCCCGCTGGAGGGAGGTCAGGTCGTACAGCGTGGGGGGCCAATCCTTCTTTTCCTCCGCTTCCACGCTTTTCACCCGGGCGGCCTTCCCCTTTACCGCCGATACGATCTGCTTGGCCCTTTCCGCGTCGGGGATGCGATTGGCCTTTTTTTCATCCTGGGCGTTTTCATCGAACCACTGGCCGGAGTAATCGCCGAAATCGGCGGTGACGGTATAGTAATCCTCAGGCTTGAAATCGGCAATCTCGTGATAGCGCTTGACCAGGATGGCCAGGGTGGGCGTTTGCACCCGGCCGATGGACAGCAGCGCGTCAAACCGCAATGTGAACGCCCGGCTGGCGTTCATGCCCACCAGCCAATCGGCCTCGGCCCGGCAGGTGGCGCTGCGGTACAGCCCCTCGTATTCGGCGGCAGGCTTCAGGGCGGCGAAGCCCTCCCGGATGGCCTCGTCGGTCATGGAGGAGATCCACAGCCGGTCGATGGGCTTTTTGCATTTGGCCTGGTTGTAGATCAGGCGGAAAATCAATTCCCCCTCCCGCCCGGCGTCGGTGGCGCAGATCACCTTTTCGGTGGCGGCGTCGTTGATCAGCTTTTTGATGACGCTGAACTGGGATTTGGTTTTGGAAATCACCTTGGTGGGAATGGTATCCGGCAGGATGGGCAGATCGTCCATCCGCCATTTTTTATATTTTTCATCAATCTCGTCGGGTTCGCACAGGGTGACCAGATGGCCCACCGCCCAGGTGACCAGGTAGTTTTCGCCCTTCAAAAAGCCTTCGCCCTTTTCCCTGCATTGCAGCACCCGGGCGATATCCCGGCCCACGCTGGGCTTTTCCGCCACCACCACGATCATGCCTCGTTCCTCCCCGCGTTATATTACGAAAATTATAGCACAAAACGCCCGAAAGGGAAAGATGCGCAAAAAGCCCGAAATTTCCCCCATTCTCCAGGCATTTCCTGCCCCAAACCCATAGACAAACCAGAAAAAATCGTGTATAATCCAAAATGATTACGAAAGTATTACGATTCGTTTCGAAATCATTACGTTGGAGGAACAACCGATGTACGTTCGCACACTGAAATACCGGGTCGTGCTCCCCCTGATTTTTCTCCTGTTTTTATGGCTTCCCCTCGCTTCCCTGGCCGCCTCCGTCAGCGCCGCGCCCCTGGCCAGCGGCAGCGCCCAAAATGGCATGGTGCGGGTGCGCTTATCCTCCCTGGGCAGCCCATCGTCCCTGAAGCTGACGGTATCCGGCAGCTACACCGTTAACGGCCAAAGCAGCCGCACCCTGGCCAGCGGCTCCACCGTTACCGTGCAGTGCAGCGGCGGCAGCCTGACGCTGACCGTGGGCGGCACGGCGATCCCCATGGGCTCCACCTTCCAATTGCGCCGCCACGCCGCCGATGGGACCAACGGCATCAAAATCGCCCAGGCCCGGGTGCCCGGCAATCTGTACCCCGGGGATTTCACCTTCACCGTCAAGAATGGCGCCTTCTATATCGTGGCTTCCATTTACATGGAGGATTACCTGTACGGCGTGCTGCCCTATGAAATGGGCGATTCCTCCGGCATCGAAGCGCTGAAGGCCCAGGCCGTGGCCGCCCGCACCTACACCCTGCGCGCCATGAGCGCCAACAAGGGCGGCCTGTACGACGTGGTGGATACCACCGCCGACCAGGTGTACAACGGCACCCCCGCCGGCTGCGCCAACTGCAAAAAGGCGGTGAACGCCACGAAGGGCATCGCGGTGAAAAACGGCTCCGCCTTCACCGCCACCTACTACACCGCCTCCAACGGCGGGCAGACCGAATCCATTCAAAACGCCTGGGGCGTATCGGGCGCAAGCTACCTGACCGTGAAGGATGATCCCTTCGACCTGGCCAACCCCGCTTCCGTCAAGCGCAGCTTTTCCGTCAGCGCTTCGGGCAGCCAGCCAAACGCCGCCCTGAACCGGCTGCTGAACCAAAAGGCGGCCGCCGCCTTCGGGGCCGACGCGGCGATCACCGCCGTCACCGACGTGCAGGCCCACACGCCCCGCTACGCCGCCCCCAGCGCCCTGAACACCCAATTGACCTTCTATGTGCATTACACCGCCAAGGGCCAGGCGTGGGAAGGCGCGCTGACCTTCGATATCTTTTCCGAACTGGAAGGCCCCCTGGGCATGAGCATCAACACCATGAAAAATGAATTGTGGTCGGTGGATCGTACGGCCTCCGGCTTCACCGTCACCGCCCGGCGCTTCGGCCACGGCATCGGCATGAGCCAGCGGGGCGCGATGCAAATGGCGGCCATGGACTACACCTACGATCAGATCCTGGGCTTTTATTACCCGGGCTGCACCCGGGTGCAGTACACCCTGCGCCGCTCCATCCTCAGCCCCATCACCCCCGGCCAGCCCAGCCAGGAGCAGGTGATCGACGAACAGCCGGCGGAGATCGAATACACCCCTACCCCCAAACCGACCAAAACACCCAAACCAACAAAAACCCCAAAGCCCACCAAAACACCCAAGCCCACCGCCGCCCCGCGGGAGGAAGCAGCGGAAACCGCCTACGTCGTCACGCCGTCGGGATCCCTGAACCTGCGCAAAACCGCCAAGGATACCGCCAAGGTGCTTTTGACCATCCCCCAGGGCGAACAGGTGACCCTCTTGAAAAAGGGAAGCGCGTGGTGTAAAGTAACCTATGAAGGAACGACGGGCTATGTGAAAACCCAGTTCCTCTCCTTCCGGCAGGCGTCGCCCACCCCCACGCCGAAGCCGACGAAAACACCCAAACCCACCAAAACCCCAAAACCGACGAAAACGCCCAAACCCACCGCGTCCCCCACCCCGGAACAGCCCTTCGCGTATGTGGTCACGCCCCAGGGCTCGCTGAACCTGCGCAAGATCGCCCAGGATAACGGCAAGATCCTGGGAACCATCCCCCCGGGCGAACGGGTCGTCGTCGTCAGAAAGAACGTCAAATGGACCCGGGTGACCTACGGCGGCGTGACCGGCTACGTGATGACCAAATTCCTGCAATTCGGCGACGCGCCTGCACCCACGAAGAGCCCCGCAAAAGCCACGAAACCCCCCGCCCCTTCAAAAGCGCCCGCCTCCGCCGCCGGCACCGCCACGGTGAATACCGTCTCCGGCTCGCTGTACCTGCGCAAAACCATGCATGAATCGGCGAAGATCCTGGCGTCGATCCCGCAAAATGCGGTGATCCCCATCCTGAGCAAGGGCAGCAAATGGTGCAAAACCACCTTCGACGGAAAAACCGGCTACGTGATGACCCGCTTCCTCGCCTTCCCGGCGGCAAAAAAGCCCGCTCCCAGCGAAAAGAAATCCGACCTCACCGTGCTGAAGGATCCCGTGCCGGGCACCATCGTTTCCAGCAACGGCAAGAAGCTGAACCTGCGCGCCGATTGCTCCGCCACCGCCCGGGTGCTGGCCCAAATGCCCACCGGCGACGCCGTCACCGTCACGGCGGTGGGCGAAGTATGGTGCGCCGTCGCCTACGGGGAAAAAACCGGCTTCTGCATGAAAGAATTTTTGGAGTTTACCCTGCATGAATGATCAGGCTTTGTTGCGCCCCGGGGAGCGGATCGACGATCTGCAATTCATGAACCTGCGGGTGATCCAATCCCCGGACGCCTTCCGCTTCGGCATGGATTCGGTGCTGCTGGCCGATTTCGCCGGCGCACGCCGGAACGACCGGGTGTGCGATCTGGGCACAGGCAGCGGCATCCTGCCCCTGCTTTTGTTTGGGCGGCAGCCCACCATCACCTGCGACGCGGTGGAAATCCAGCCCGACGCGGCGGACCGCGCCGCCCGGTCGATGGCGCTGAACCGGCTTGCCGACCGCATCCAGGTCCATTGCGGCGATATCAAAAACATCCGGGCGCTGCTGCCCCACGCCGCCTATCACCTGGTGATTTGCAATCCCCCCTACAGCCCGGCGGACGCATCCCTGCCCAGCCCCAACCCGGCCCTGCGCACCGCCCGGCAGGAAGGGGACTGCACCCTCGCCGACGTGGCCGCCGCCGCCCAATGGCTGCTGAAATACCACGGGCGGCTGTGCCTCGTGCTGCCCAGCACGCGATTGACCGAAGCCTTCGACGCCCTGCGCCGCCACCGCTTGGAGCCCAAGCGGCTGCGCCTGGTGCACGCCCGGGCCGATCGCCCCGCCCGCCTGGCGTTGATCGAGGCTTTGCTGGACGCCCGGCCAGGCCTTTCCATCGACCCGCCCCTGCTGACCCAGACCGCCGATGGCGGCGATACCGACGAAATCAAGCGCATATATCACCAAATATGATCCCGCCAAGGAGGGTGCCATGCGTTCCATCACCATCCGCGCCGCCCGCCGTTTTCTTTTGCTCAAGCACGGCCTACTGGGCCGGCGCCGCTTCATCGGAAAAGAGGGAGCGGTGCAATTCGTGCGCCAATGCGGCTGCATTCAATACGACCCGGTGGACGCCTGCGGCCGCAACGCCGAATTGACGCTGCAATCCCGGGTCCAGGGCTTCTCAAAGGCCATGCTGCAGGAGCTTTTGTACCGGGACCGCGCGCTGTTTGATTATCCCGACAAGGAATTGGCCATCATGGCGGTGGAGGATTGGCCGTACTTCGCCCGTTACCGCACCGCCGCCCGGGCATGCGGGCGTCAATTCGAAGGTCTTGCGGAATTGGAGGAGCGGGCGGCCGCCTACATCCTGCAAAACGGCCCGGTGGACGCCAATTCCCTGCCCATCGCGGGCAAGATCCACTGGCACTCCGCCATCCACTGGAGCGGCAATTGGCATGGGGAAAGCAACGCCGCCCGGTCGGTGCTGGAGCAGATGTATTCCGACGGCCGCCTGATGATCCACCACAAGGACGGCGCCCGGAAGAGCTACGACCTGACGGCGCGCTGCCTGCCCGCCTCCCTGCGCGAGGCCCCCGATCCCCTGCCCGACGCCTTCGATCACGCCCGCTGGCGCATCCTGCGCCGTATCGGGGCGGTGGGATTGCTGCATGACCGGAATTCCGACGCCCTGCTGGGCATACACGAGCGCACCACCCAGCTTCGCGCCCAGGCCTTTTCCTCCCTGCTGCAGGAGGGCAGGATCACCGCCGTGCAAATGGAAAGCGCCCGGTCGCCCCTCTATCTGCGGTCGGAGGATCTGCCCCTGCTGGATCTGGCCGAATCGGACGCCGTCTTTCCCGCCCGGTGCGAATTCATCGCGCCCTTGGACCCGCTGCTGTGGGATCGGAAGCTGATCCAGGAAATATTTGATTTTTCCTACCGCTGGGAAATCTACACCCCCGCCGCCCAGCGGAAGTACGGCTATTACGTGCTGCCCATCGTGTACGGCGAGGGGCTGATCGGCCGCATCGACGCCACGGCCCGCTACAAAGAAAGCGTGCTGGAGGTCAAAAACGTGTGGTGGGAGCCCTCTGTGCGCAGGACAAAAAAGCTCGACGCCGCCGTACAGCGCGCCGTCAAGCGCTTCGCCGAATTTAACGGCTGCCGGGAGATCCGGGATGATCGGTAACCGGGTTTTTTATCGGATTTCCTGCTCCAGCTCGTCAAATTCCTTCGTGCCGAAAAACTGGCCCAGGGTCATATCCAGGCCGTCACACAGCTTTTTGATCAGGTTGATAGAGATTTCTCTGCGTTTCGGATCCATCATGCTGTATACGGATGATGGCGTGACGCCCGATCGATTGGCCAAATCATTGAGGCGGAGGTGCCTCTCCTCACAGATTTGCCGGAACCGCTGAACCACCGCGTCTTTTACCATGCTGCCATCCTCCCTTTCATTGAATAGTTTTTCAAAATATAAAAAAAATTACGCATTTGCGTGTACGCACTTGCGTAATTTTGTTTTTTGTGCTATGATTTTCTCATGGATCCTCAATCACACCACAGCAATAGAAAGGAAGGACACACATGAAAAAGATCATCGGAAGAATCCTGGTATTCGCCCTGATGCTGGGCCTCACGCTGGGGCTGGCCAATTCGGCGCTGGCGGCAAACAGCACATTGAACAAAAAGTATTCCGGTACGTTCTCGGGCAATCAAACCGTCAAGCTTAAATTCACGCTGGCCCAGGATGCCGAAGTAAAAATTGTCATTCAGAACACAAGCGATTGGAGGACGCAAAAGGGCTCTACTCAACGCGATTATACCTTCTGGTGCTATGCTTCGGGCTTAAAAGATGAATTTGGGAATTCCTGTTACCTTGAATATGATGATGTTTATATCGATTCTGGTCTTGTTCACATTGGTGAAAGTGTTACTATTCAGGCAAAGCTGAAAAAAGGAACTTATACGTACGAATTCGGTGTCGACTACATTAATAAATACATTAAATCCTATTCCGCCAAGATAACCGCTTCTTATACCCAATCCATCTCCCCCACCAGCATCGACATGACCATGGGCCAAACAAAAACTTGCGAGGTCAAATTTGCGGATGATCTGACCAAAACATGGAGCAGCAGCAACAAAAAGGTCGCAACGGTGACCTCTTCCGGCAAAATCAAAGTCGTCGCTCTCGGGAACGCGACCATTACCTGCAAGCTGAGCAACGGAAAGAAACTGAAAACCAAGGTTTACGTATACGGCTTTAATTATACGAAGCTTACCTTGGCCGTGGGCTATACAGCGAAATTAAAGGTACAGAATCTCCAGGGGTTTGAGCCCGTTTGGCAGAACAGCAAGAAAAAGGTGGCCTCTATTTCCGCCGCTGGAACGATCAAAGCGTTAAAAGTCGGCAAAACTACGATAACTGCATACATCACAGACGATCTTCCCATGAAGGCGACCGTCACGGTCATTGCGGAGCCCGAATTATCCACCACCAAAGCGACCCTGAAAAAGGGCGAAACCCTAACGCTGGAGCTGATTGGCGTTGGAACCAAATCCGTCACCTGGTCCTCCAGCGCCAAGAAGGTCGCCACCGTTAGCGCGACGGGTGTGGTCACTGCAAAAGCAAAAGGCACCGCAGTGATCACAGCGAAAATTGACGGCAAAAAATACACAGCCAAGATCACAGTCAAATAATTTCTTCTGCGCCTCCCGCTGCATGGGAGGCGTTTTTTTGCTTTGCGGTGATTGAAGCATCAGTTGACTTGACAAGTTCCGGCAGATCCCTCCATTACGGTCGGGATGACGGGGGCTTTTGGGCTTGAAATGATCAGCGTTTACAGCCATGTACCCGCATTTCCCCCTTGCGCATGCGCCGGTTTTCTGCTATGATGCAGGAAAGGGCAGAATTACAATATCAATCAAAGAGGGGGATCGACATGAAGAAAAACACTGGAAAAATCTTGGTATTCATCCTGCTGCTCTGCCTGACCTTGGGGCTGACCAACGCCGCTTTGGCGGCGAAAAGCCAAACGGTCACAGCCAAAGCCGGAAAGCTGAACACCAACGACGTCAAGCAGGTTGCCTTCACCGTGAAGGGCGATGCGGCCGAGGTGTTCGTCACCCTGACAAACAACACCGTGGTGCCGGATGGGGCGGATAAAAGCCAATACGCCATCCGCCTCAACGGGGTATTCGCCGGCGCGAAGCAGAAAACGAAGCTGAATAAAAACGTGCTGCCGGGCCAAACCTGGGAAAGCAAAGTCAGCTACACCAAAGGCATTTATCTGACAAAAGGCAGCTATACCCTTTCCTTCGCCGCCAAGGATCAATGCCCCGTTTCCTACGCCGTTACGATCACCTGTAAATACGCCCATGAATTCAAATTGGGCAGCGAGCAAATCGTCAAGGGCAAAACCACGACGGCAAGGGTCAGCTATTCCGACGACCTGACCAAAACATGGAAAAGCAGCAATAAAAAAGTGGCCACCGTGGACGCGAACGGCGTGATCAAAGGCATCGGGGCCGGGATGGCGCATATCACCTGTAATCTCAGCGACGGCGAAGCGTGCTCCGGTATCGTTCTGGTGTTCGAATTAACGCCGAAAGCCAAGACCCTGAAGGCCAGAAATACGTATCAATTCAAAATGTTATCCGACGGCGATTGGTCGCAGCTGGCCACCTGGAAATCCAGCAACAAAAAGGTGGCCACGGTGGAAAGGGGCCTGGTCAAGGCCGTCGGCGTCGGCACGGCGACCATCACAGCCAAGGCGTCCGGCATCACCCTGTCGTCGACCGTCAAGGTGACCAACGGCCTGAATATCTCCACTGCCCCCACCATGCTGGTGGGCGAGCAAAAAACGGTCACGCCGGTGGGCCCGACCGGCGCGGCCACCTGGAAAAGCAGCGATCCCAAGGTCGTGTCCGTCACCAGCGCGGGGGTCATCAAGGCCTTGAAGAAGGGCACCGCTGTGATCACCTGCAAAATTGCCAACGGGCCTACCTTAAAATCCACGATCACCGTCGTCAAAACGCCCGTCACGGTCAACACAGTGTATGGGGAACCTTACAGCAGCGTGTACCCCAAGCAGCCGTATTACCATATCACAAATCAATCCATCAACAAAACCATCGCCAGCGTAAAGTTGAAGTATACGATCTATTATAAGAACAACAGCAATAAAACAAAGAAAATAACCGGGACTGCCATGTATACGCAAAACATCAATCCCGGAACCGCCGCAGAGGATACGGACGACCTTCGGACGATCTTCGATGCGCACAATCTGTCCGACTGGCCCGATTTCGTCAAGGCGACCTACGCCATTCAATCCGTCACCTACAGCGACGGAACGACCTGGAAGCCCTGAGCCTTTGCCGCTCCAATCGAAAAGCCCTCCATCGAGGGGGCTTTTCCTTTTGCCGTAACAATTGTAAAATCGCGGCTTACAAGCCTGATCCCGCTTGTGACGGATGGTAAACAGTGGTATAGTAAAGCTGCTGGCGGCACGCCGCCCGCGCAATACAGGCCAGCCCCGCGCCGGCCGGAAAAGAGGGGAAACAAATGAAACGAAACGGAATGCGGCTGCTGATGCTCGCGCTGCTGACGGCGCTGCTGCTGGGGCTGACCCAAAGCGCCCTGGCCGCCGCCTATCAGAATAGCTTCAAGGGCACGCTGAAAGCGGGACAAACCAAGAAACTGACCTACACGTTGAACAACGACCTGGACGTGAAGATCAAATTGCAGGTGACTTCATCCGAAAAAAACGACGCCGGCACGGTGAAGCTGACCTCCGGCGGCAAGGATGGCTACAGCGGCCAGGCCACCGGTAAAAAGGCCTATACCGCCACCGTCCGCCTGGCCCAGGGCAAGCACACCCTCCGCCTGGAGAACGCCGGCAAAGCCGCCGTGGATTACGCCGTCACCCTGACGGGGATTTATCCCATCGCCCTCGACCCGGCGGAAAAGACCCTGTATGTGGGCGAGCGCTTCACGCCTTCGGTCAATTACGCCAAGGGGTTGACCCTGACCTGGGAAAGCAGCAAGCCGGCCGTCGCCGCGGTGACCGCCCAGGGGAAGGTGACCGCCAAATTGGGCGGCGCTTCCTGGATCACCTGCAAAACCAGCGAAGGCGCCTCCGCCCGGCTGCGGGTGACCGTCAAAGGGCTGACAGCGGAAAAGAAAACCCTGACCGTGGGCAGCAGCGCCAAGCTGAAGATCTACGGGCTCGACGATCAGGATACCGTGCAGTGGAAGAGCAGCAACAAGGACGCCGTCACCGTGAGCAACGGCAAAATCAAGGCCGTGGGCGAAGGCGCGGCGGTGGTGACCGCCACGATCAACGGCAGCCATAAATCCAAGGTGACCGTGAAAACGGCCGTGGCCCAATTGAACTATACCGAAAAAACCATCGACCCCGGCACGACGCTGCAATTGAAGCTGCCCGGCTTTGACGCCAAGGACCTGACCTGGACCAGCAACAACCGCAGGGTGGCCAAGGTCAGCAAAACCGGCCTGGTAACCACCACGGGCAAGGGCGTTTGCATCATCACCGCCAAGACCCCCGCCGGCACGAAGCGCACCGCCCGCATCACCGTGCTCGACCGGCTGAACATCCCCGAAAAATTCACCATGATGGTGGATGAGGAATATCAGCTGGAGGCGGTGGGCGTCACCAGGAAATACACCTGGAGCAGCAGCAACCCCAAGGTGGCGTCCATCAGCGACAAGGGCCTGCTGAAGGCCCTGAAGGCCGGCACCACCGTGATTTCCTGCAAAATCACCGGGGTAAAGACCCTGAAAGCCACCGTGACGGTGTACGCCGCGCCGCTGACGGTGAGCCTGACCAACCTGAAAAAGAGCGACGACGGGGTGTATTCCGCTAAATTCACCTTCAAAAATATCACCTGCAGCCGCACGGTGGAATCCTTCGTGGGCATGTACAAGATCGGTTACAAGCAGGGAAACAAAACTGCGGTCCGGGAAGCGGGCACCGATGAGTATCAAAAGACCCTGAAGCCCGGCGAATCCTTCTCCGCCACCGAAGAACAATTGCAGTCCATCCTGCCCGAAGAATACCAGGGCGCCATCACCGATATCTCCGGCGCGTACGCCTGGCGGGTGTTCTTCGATGACGGCAGCTACTGGCAGGCGGAATAACACGAATACCTATTAAAGAATACAAAGCTTGTGGGGGAACCGCCCGTTGTGGCCAAAGAGCGATTCCCCACACCTCTTCCGGGAAAGCCATAAGGGATTTTTTCATGTTACTTGATTTCTATCAATGAAAATACTTTCATCGGGTTACCCTATCGCCCTTTCGGTTTCAGCAGCCGAAGGGGCGTTTTTTATTGTGGCGTTCGCCATGCTGCCGGCGCGGGGGCCCGGTCGTGATCGCCGATCCATTTTTCCATCCAGATCATATCGTACCACCGGCCAAATTTCCAGGCGCAGCGCCGGAACGTGCCGCAGGCGCGATAGCCCATCCGGGCGTGAAAGTGGGGGCTGGCCTGGGTCAGGTATTCATCCTCTTTTTCTGCGTAGGCGATGCAGGCGTACAGATTGCAGATGCCCATCTGCCGCAGGGCCTGCTCCAGCGCCCCGTAGAGGGCCGGGCCCCAGCCCTTCCCCCGGGCGTCCTGGCGCAAGTAGATGGTAGTCTCCGCCGACCAATCGTAGGCCTGCCGGGCTTTCAGCGGCCCCGCGTAGGCATAGCCAAGGGGCCGGCCCTCCTCCTCCGCCACCAGGTAGGGGTATTTCTGCATCGTATCGGCCATCCGACGGGCAAATTCCTTTTCCGTTGGCGGCTGATACTCAAACGTTACGGCGGTATCGGTCACATAAGGGGCGTAAATGGCCAGCAGCGCCGGCGCGTCAGCCGGGACGGCGGGGCGAATCAGCATCTTTTCCTTCCTCCTTTTCCCTCATTGTATGCCCGTTGCCCCGCCTGTCAAGGAAAATACGGCGAAAATACAGCCCCTTGACAAATCGAAGCCCCTATGATATCACCAACAAAGAAGGGAGGGCGACAGCCCATGATGGATGCGGAGTTATTAGCGCTGAGCGAAGAAAATCTGCGGGCGGCGGAGGCTTTCGCCCGCCTGCTTCAGGTAGGCGAACCGCTGTATGCCCCTGACGAGATCCAATCCTTTTCTGACAATTGCGGCCTGCCCCCGCACGAAGCCTTCCTGCTGCTGATCGCCGCCGCCCTGGGGATGGAGGACGACCGGTGCTTCATCCGCCGTTTCCTATCCCCCGCCATCCGGCCCCTGGAAACGGCCCCTTATCGGGAAAACCCCTATCGCCGGCTGATCCGGTTTCCCGAGGCAACGGAAGGAAAATGGGCCCTGACCCACCTGAAGTACGCGCCGTATCAATTGTTCCCCTGCGGGTCGATGCAGGTCATGGCAGACGGCCGGGAAATCCCGCCCATTGGGTACTTTCCCGAAGCGTTCTCCTACCCCGCCGTGCTGGAAAACGGCCGGGAATGGATGACGGTGACCCCCAACGAGATCGCCACCATGGAACCGGCCGTCGCCGCCGCCCGGGGGCGGATCGCGGTATTCGGCCTGGGGCTTGGGTATTTTACGCTGATGGCGTCGGAAAAGAAAAGCGTATCCTCCGTCACGGTGATCGAGCGGGATCCGGCGGCCATCGCCCTGTTCCGCCGGCACCTCCTGCCCCAATTCCCCCACCGGGAAAAAATCACCCTCATCCAGGCCGACGCCTTCGATCATCTGCAAAACGTCTGCCCCCAAGCGGGGTATGACTTTGGGTTCGTCGATCTGTGGCACGACGTGGGCGATGGGATCGGCATGTACCTGCGCTGCCGGCAGCTGGCCGCCCTGAGCCCCCGCACAGAATTTCACTATTGGATCGAGCAGGACCTGCTGCTGTTTTTGAAGGGCCTGATGATCGAGGATCATTTCCATCACGAAGGCACGCTGGACCGGCTGCTGCCCAGTGACGTCAGCGCCGTGACCATCGATTTCCTGCGCACCGCCGCGCTGCGGGTGCGGCCGGAGGAAGTGAAATAGCCCCCGCCGTTCATTGACAAAAGGGGATCAGTTGTTCTATAATAGTTGGGTTGGAAAAGGAGGGGCTGTATGCGTATTTTGGGGATCGATCCCGGCCTGGCCACCATGGGTTGGGGCGTGATTGACGCGGAAAGCGGAAAACAGCGCCTGGTGGAATGCGGCGCGCTGATCACCCCGCCGGATATGCCCATCCAGCGGCGGCTGCACCATTTGTTCCTGGGGGTGAAGGAACTGATCGTCACCTACCGGCCGGAGGAAATCGTGTTTGAGGAATTGTTCTTCGCCAAGAACATCACCACCGCCATGAACGTCAGCGCCGCCCGGGGCGTGGCGCTGTGCGCCTGCGCTGACAGCGGGCTGCCCATGTACGAATACACCCCCATGCAGATCAAGCAGGCCGTGACCGGCTACGGCAAGGCGGATAAAATGCAGGTGCAGCAAATGGTGAAAATGATGCTGAACCTGCCCACCATCATCCGGCCCGACGACGCGGCGGACGCCGTGGCCGCGGCGCTGACCCACGCGGCCTCCGGGCGTATGAAGGAACAATTTATGATGAAGTAAAGGCGGCACGATATGTACGCATACCTGAATGGATTGGTGGCCGACAAGGGCCAAAACAGCCTGGTGATCGACGTGAACGGCGTGGGGTATCTATTGTCCGTCAGCATGAACACGCTGCAGGAAACGCCGCCCGCCGGCGAAAAAATGAAGGTGTACACCTATTTCTCCGTGCGGGAGGACGCCATGGAGTTATTTGGCTTCGCCACCCCGGAGGAAAAAAATATGTTCACCCGGCTGCTCACCGTCAGCGGCATCGGGCCCAAGGTGGCCCTGAGCATTTTGGGGGCCATGCCCCTGCGGGATCTGACGCTGGCCATCGTGACCGGGGATATCACCGCCCTGAGCCGGGCCCCCGGCGTGGGCAAAAAGACGGCCCAGCGGCTGGCGCTGGAGCTGAAGGAAAAGGTGGATCAAAGCGACCTGGACGCCCTGCCCGCCGGCGGCGCCGTGCCTACCCCCGTGCAGGAGGACGCCGCCCAGGAGGCCCTGGCCGCCCTGCAGGCCCTGGGCTACACCCCCAACGAAGCCAGCCGGGCCATCCAGCAGGTGCGGGGCCAAAGCGATTCGGCCAACGAATTGGTGCGGCTGGCCCTAAGAAACATGGCGGGATTCTAATCGGCAGGTTCGCCATCCCCGTTTGATCGATTGTTGTGGAGGAGGAACCATTTGTGCCCATGGATGATCGGCTGGTGATGACCGGCATGCGGCAGGAAGACGAGGATCTGGAAAATTCCCTGCGTCCCCGCCATTTGAGAGAATATATCGGCCAGGAAAAGGTAAAAAGCAGCCTGCAAATCTATATCAGCGCGGCCCTGAAGCGCCACGACGCGCTGGACCATATTTTGCTCTACGGCCCGCCGGGCCTGGGTAAAACCACCCTGGCCTGCATCGTGGCTGCCGAAATGGGGCAAAACATCCGGGTCACCTCGGGCCCGGCCATCGAGCGGCCCGGCGATCTGGCCTCCATCCTGACCAACCTGAACCAGGGGGATATCCTGTTCATCGACGAGATCCACCGCCTGTCCCGGGCGGTGGAGGAGGTGCTCTACCCCGCCATGGAGGATTACGCCCTGGATATCATGATCGGCAAGGGCCCCACCGCCCGCAGCATGCGGCTGGACCTGCCCAAATTCACCCTGGTCGGGGCCACCACCCGGGCGGGCCGCCTGTCCGCCCCCCTGCGGGATCGGTTTGGCATCGTGTTCCGCCTGGAAATGTACACCCCCGAGGAATTGAGCCGCATCGTGGCCCGGTCCGCCGGCATCCTGGGCATGCCCTTTGACGAGGGCGGCATCATGGAAATCGCCCGCCGCAGCCGGGGCACCCCCCGCATCGCCAATCGGCTGCTCAAGCGGGTGCGGGATTATGCCCAGGTGCGGGCCGACGGCCACATCACCGCCGAGGTGGCAAGGGACAGCCTGAATATGCAGGACGTCGATATGCTGGGCCTGGACCGGGTGGACCGGGCGGTGCTGAACGCCATGATCGAAAAATTCGGCGGCGGCCCCGTGGGGCTGGATACCCTGGCCGCCGTTACCGGCGAGGACGCCATCACCATCGAGGATGTATACGAGCCCTACCTGATGCAATTGGGCTTCATCATGCGCACGCCCCGGGGCCGGGTATGCACCCCCGCGGCCTACGAGCACCTGGGCAAAACTCCTCCCGCCGCCCCATCCGCCGGCGAGGAAACCGACGTTGAGCAAACCCAACTGTTTTGAGGAACGGCCTATGAGCATTCGCCTTGCGACATTACCGGATCTGCCCGCCATTGAGGCTGTTTATGCCGCCGCCCGGGCCTACATGGCCCGATCCGGCAACCCCCACCAGTGGGGCGACGACGGATACCCCGCGCACGATCTGCTGGTGACCGATATCGGCTTAAAGCGCCTGTATGTGATCGAGGTGGAGGGGCAGGTGCACGGGGTGTTCGCCTTTACGCTGGGCGACGACCCCACCTACGCCGTCATTGAGAACGGGCAATGGCCCAACGATCGGCCCTACGGCACCATTCACCGCATCGCCAGCGACGGGCAAATCAAGGGCATGTTCACCCGGGCCTTTGATTTCTGCCGCGCCCGCATGGACGAGATCCGCATCGACACCCACCACGACAACAAAACCATGCAGCACGTGGTGACCAAGCACGGCTTTGTCCGCTGCGGCATCATTTACCTGGAAAACGGCGATCCCCGGATCGCGTATCAATATTCGAAAGAAGCACGCGCATGAAAACATCGGATTTTTACTATGACCTGCCCCCGGAGCGCATTGCCCAAACCCCCGTGGAGCCCCGGGACGCCGCCCGGATGATGGTGATCCACCGGGATACGGGCCTGCGGGAGGATAAGATTTTCCGGGATCTGCCCGATTACCTGAACCCCGGCGACGTGATGGTGATCAATCAAACCAAGGTGATCCCCGCCCGGCTGCTGGGCGTGAAGGAGGAAACCAAAGTGCCGGTGGAAATCCTTCTGCTCCGCCGCATCGACAAGGATCAGTGGGAAACCCTGGTGCGCCCCGGCAGGCGGCTGAAAAAGGGCGTCACGGTGTCCTTTGGCGACGGGCTGCTGCGGGCCGAAATCGGCGATACCACCGACGCCGGGGGCCGGGTGGTGCGCTTCCTTTATCAGGGCGTGCTCGAGGAATTGCTGGACCGGCTGGGCGAAATGCCCCTGCCCCCCTACATCCACGAAAAACTGGCCGATCCCAGCCGGTATCAAACCATCTACGCCAAGCAGGAGGGCAGCGCCGCCGCCCCCACCGCCGGGCTGCATTTCACCCCCGACGTCATGGCCCGCATCCGGGAAAAGGGCGTCGATATCGTGCCGGTGCTGCTGCACGTGGGCCTGGGCACCTTCCGGCCGGTGAAGGCTGAGGACGTGAGCGAACATCAGATGCACAGCGAATACTGGGAAGTGACCGACGACGCGGCGGACCGGATCAACGCCGCCCGGCGGTGGGGCGGGCGCATCGTGTGCATCGGCACCACCAGCGTGCGCACCCTGGAAACGGCCGCCACGCCCGATGGCATCGTGCATCCCGGCATGGGCATGACCAGCATTTTCATCACCCCCGGGGTGAAATTCAAGGCCACCGACGCGCTGCTGACCAATTTCCACCTGCCCGAAAGCACGCTGCTGATGCTGGTTTCGGCCCTGATGGGCCGGGAGGAGGCCCTGAGCGCCTACCGGGAAGCGGTGGAAAAGGAATACCGGTTTTTTTCTTTCGGCGATTGCATGCTGATCCTGTAAGGAGGGCGCTCAAATGGAATACATGTACCGTCAGGCCATGAAGGACCTTGCGTCGGACTGGAACGAGCTTCTGGCCGACCTGGAGGACATCCGGGATGAGGCCCAGGATTGCCTGGATGAAAACGGCGATGAAGCCGTGCGGCGGGACGTGCGCCGCATGGACGAGGCCCTGCGCCTGTTGATCAAAGCCGTCGAACTGCTGGACGAGGGCGAAGAGGACGCGTGAGGGGAGCGGCGTATGATCATCGCGGTGATCGGTGGAATGAACCTGGATCTGATGGGCGTGCCGGAGGGCACGCTTTTGTTCCGTGATTCCAATCCGGGCAGGATCGTGATGCGGCCCGGCGGGGTGGGGCGGAATATCGCTTCCCGGCTGAAAAGCCTGGGGGCCGACGTGCGCCTGCTGACCGCCCTGGGCAACGACGACAGGGCCCGGATGCTGTGGGGCTTTTGCAAGGGCGAAGGGATCGACCTGTCCCTTTCCGTACAGACCGATCGTCCCTGCCCCACCTACCTGTGCATCCACGACGAAAAGGGCGATATGGCCGCCGCCGTCAGCGATATGACCGCCATGGAGGCCATCACCCCGGAGGCCCTCGCCGTCCGGGCGGAAGCGCTGAACGCATGCGACGCCTGCGTGGTGGATGGCAACCTGTCCGCCGACGCGCTGCGCTTTATCGCCCGGCATGTGACCGTGCCGCTGATCGCCGATCCGGTCAGCACCGTGAAGGCCCAGCGGCTGCGGCCCATCCTGCAAAGCCTGACGGCCATCAAGCCCAACCAAATGGAGGCCGCCGCCCTGACCGGCGAATATCACCCGGAAAAGGCGGCCCAGGCACTGTTGGCTTCCGGGGTGAAAAACGTTTTCATCTCCCTGGGCGCGGAGGGCGTTTACTACGCCAACAGGGAGGAGCAGGGCGTTATGCCCGCCCGGAAGCTGCCCACCGTTCCGCTGACCGGGGCGGGCGACGCCCTGTGCGCCGGGCTGACCATGGGGCTGATCGCCGGCCTGTCCCCCCGGGAATGCGCCCGGCAGGGCTGCCAGGCCGCCCACGACGCGTTGATGGCCGCTGGGATGTGACCGGGCCTCTTGCGTTTCCAGAAAAAACACGCTATAATGGCGGCGGTTGGTTCATCGGGTCTGTGGTTGAAAGCCGATGCCAGTCGCAGGCAAAGCGGTCCACGTAAGCCGGGCAAAGCCCCGGTGAGCATGGTGCGGTCTAGAAGTAAGCCCGGCCGCGCGGCAACAGCGCGAGAGGATGGCGTGAGGGCGCAAAGGCGCAGAGCAAAGTTCCAGCCGGCGAGTGTGGGGTCAAAGACCAGGTCAGCCGATGCCAGCCATTTTATTCAACAAACTGCGAATCAAAGCGGAATCAAGATTCCGCTTTGATTCAAATTTGCAAGAAAAACCATTGGAGGATTCGATCGATGGATACGCTGCGTTTGCCCTCCCCCAAGCCCCGCATGATCGCCCACCGGGGCATGAGCGGCCTGGAAATGGAAAACACCTGCTCGGCCTTCGTGGCGGCGGGGAACCGCACCCACTTCGGCATCGAAACCGACGTGCACCGCACCCTGGACGGCCAATTCGTCATCATCCATGACGACGATACCCTGCGGGTCAGCGGCGACAAAATGATCGTGGAGGAAACCAGCCTGGAAACCCTGCGTTCCCTGCGCCTGAAGGATCGGGACGGCCAGCGGGGCCGGCGGGACCTGATGCTGCCCACCTTGCAGGAGTACATTCAAATCTGCAAAAAATACGAAAAAACCGCCGTACTGGAATTGAAAAATCATTTTGACCAGGCCGATATCGAGCGGATCATCGCCATCATCCAGGCGGAGGATTACCTGCCCCGCACCATGTTCATTTCCTTCGATCTGCCCAACATGATCTGCGTGCGGTCGCTGCTGCCCCAGCAAAAGGCCCAGTACCTGATCGAGTGCGCGGTGCCCGACGATCTGATCGACACCCTGAAGCGGTATCGCCTCGATCTGGATATCGATCACCATTTGTTAACAAAACCCCTGGCCGACGCCTGCAAGCGGGCGGGCATCGAAATCAACGTGTGGACGGTAAACACCCTGCAGGACGCCCAGCGGGTGATCGACCTGGGCGTGGATTACATCACCAGCAATATTTTGGAATAAGGAACCGCACGCCATTGATCATTGCAAGGGATGCGCCGTAATCAAAAAAACGTGGGAGAAACCGCATTTGGAGCGATTTCCCCCACGTTTTTTCATCGATGGACGTTCAGCGCCTTCCCAGCTCCCCGCCGATTTCAAAATGCATCTTGCCCTCGTGATACCCGGCCACCCGGTACGCACTTCCCGCGCGCGTCACGTGCAATTGCATTTCCTGGTCGGGCCGCACCTCGGCGGCGTAGTTGATCAGCATGGTTTTCAGGCAATTTTCCCGCATCGCCTCGACGCCCAGGGCGTCGCAGGCCCAGTCGGCATAGCGGGTGTTGTTGACGTGCTGATTCACATCCAGATCGAAGTAATGAGGCACCCGGGGTAGGATGATTTCCGGCCCCTCGACGGCCTCCACCGTGCCCGGGGTGCCCATGGGCGGGGTCAGGTCGCTGTTGTCCGGAATGGTGGCGGCCACATCCCCCGGGGCCACCATGCGGCGGTCGTCCACATTCAAAAGCACCCACAGCGTGCCCGCCGTGCCAATCAGCCGCCCTTCCCCGTTACGGAACCAATAATACCGGGGGAAGAACCAGCGGCGGTTGGCGGTGGGAAAGGTTTCCACGGTAACGGTATCGCCAATGATGGGATATTCCTCCATCCGCACCTCGCAGCGGGACAGCACCCACACGATGCGATTCTCAAGCAACGCGTTCCGGCCGCAGCCAAGCTGCTCCGAATGCATACCCGCCGCCTCCTGCATGGCGGTCAGGATGGCGCTGGGCCGCCACGCGCCCATCAAGTCGCAATCGCAGGTGCGCAGCGTCATGGTTTCCTGGTAGGTTTTCGGTAAGCTCATGTTACTCCTCCGCTATTTTCGCGGCGTTTTGCCGCTTCAGCCACACCATCAGCACCGCGATATCCGCCGGGGATACCCCGGGGATGCGGCTGGCCTGGCCCAGGGATATGGGGCGCTGGGCGTTCAGCTTCTGCCTGGCCTCCAGGCGCAGCGCGTCCATGGCCAGATAATCCACGTCGGGCGGGATCGCCGCCTCCTCCATGGCCCGGGTCTGCCTGATCTGAGCCATTTCTTTTTGCAGATAGCCCGCGTATTTGATTTGGATCTCGGCCTGCTCCTTCGCGCCGGGGCTGTAATCCCAGCCGTCGGGCAATTGCAAGCTGGCCCCTGGGTGGCGCAGTGCCCGATCCATGCCCTGATCCTCCAAGCGGCGGATCAATTCCTCCGTCTCCCGCTGCTTTTGCTCCGCCTTTCTCATACGCTCGTCGCTGATCATGCCGATCTTCCTGGCCCGGAAGGTCAAGCGCAGGTCGGCGTTATCCTGGCGCAGGTACAACCGGTGCTCCGCCCGGCTGGTCATCATGCGGTAGGGCTCGTCGGTGCCTTTGGTGGTCAGATCGTCGGCCAGCACGCCGATGTACGCCTGATCGCGGGTGAGCAGGAAAGGCGCTTCGTTTTTGCAGTACAGGCTGGCGTTGATGGCGGCGTAAATGCCCTGGGCGGCCGCCTCCTCATAGCCGGATGTGCCGTTGACCTGCCCGGCCAGATACAGCCCGGGAACGTGCCGGGCCCCCAGGCAGGGGGTCAGGGCCAGGGGGTCGATGCAGTCGTACTCGATGGCGTAGGCAAGCCTTGTCAGCACGCAATGCTCCAGCCCGGGGATGGTGCGGTACATCGCCCACTGCACGTCCTCCGGCATGGAGGAGGACATGCCCTGCACGTACCACTCGGGATAGCCATCCCCCTCCGGCTCCAGGAAAATCTGATGCCGATCCTTATCGGCAAAGCGCACCACCTTGGTTTCGATGGAGGGGCAATAGCGGGCCCCGGTGCCGTTGATCTGGCCGGTGAACATGGGGGCGCGGTGCAGGTTCTGCCGGATGATCTCGTGGGTCTGTTCGTTGGTCCAGGTCAGGAAGCAATTGATTTTATTGACGGGCGGCGTATCGGTCAGGAAGGAAAAGGGCGTGGCCGGCTCGTCCCCCGGCTGCACATCCATTTTTTCAAAATCGATGCTGTTTTCCGCCACCCGGGCAGGGGTGCCGGTTTTAAATCTTCGCAGGGAAAAGCCCAGATCAAGCAGCGACCGGCTCAAATAATTGGCGGGCATCAGGCCCTGGGGCCCGGCGTCCCACTCCGCCTCGCCGATGATGATGCGGCTTTTCAGATACACCCCGGTGCACACCACCGCCGCCCGGCAGGGGATCACATCCCCCGTCAGCGTTTTCACGCCGCACACCTTGCCGCCCTGGGTCAGGATCTCGGCGGCCTCGCCCTGCCGGATGGTCAAATGCGGCTGGGCAAACAGGGTTTTCAGCATCCGCAGGTGATACACCCGCTTATCGGCCTGCACCCGCAGGGAATGCACCGCCGGGCCCTTGCCCCGGTTGAGCATGCGGCTTTGCAGCGTCACATCGTCCGCCGCCAGGCCCATTTCGCCGCCCAGGGCGTCCACCTCCCGCACCAGGTGCCCCTTGCCCGTGCCCCCGATGGAGGGATTGCAGGGCATCAGCGCCACCGATTCCAGGTTCAGCGTCAGCAGCAGGGTATCCAGGCCCATACGCGCGCCGCACAGCGCGGCCTCGCACCCCGCGTGGCCCGCGCCGATCACAACCAAATCAGCCAAAGATGTTTCCTCCGTTTATTCTTTCCAGCCGATGGAACAGCCGTTATTCATCCTTCGAACATCCGCAAGACCCGGATCTTCCGCTTCCCGGGTCATCGGTACACCGCCCTTTCGCCGCCGATATAGGGCAGCCGGGAAAAGGCGCACACCAGATTGGCGTAGCCGATCTGCCGAACTTCGCCCCGGAAGGGCACCGCCACAGGGCGGATGTGCATGCCGATCAGGGTATCGCCGATATCGATGCCGGCGTCGGCCCGGGCCTGAAGCACCAGGCAGGGCTCCCGCAGCATGCGCCACGCCGCGGCGGGCACGCTGCCGCCGGCCTTGGGCTGGGGCACGGCGCTGACCCGGATCAAATCCCGCTCCTTCGCCGCCTGCAGGGGCATCACCAGGGCGCGGTTCAGGTGCTCGCAGCATTGAAACAGGGGCACAAAACCATGCTCCTCGCAAAAATCGATCACCGCCCGGGCCACCCATTCGCCGATTTCGGGCACGCTGGCTTTGCCGATGCGGCCCCCGGCGATCTCGCTGGTTGAGCAGCCCGTCACGATCCAGGCGCCCTTCTCCAGGCGGGCCGCTTCGCTGAGCTCTGCCAATGCCTGGTGGATTTGCGCGCTGATTTGCGTTTGATCCATTCTTTTCATCTCCTGAAAGCATACATGCCGATGGCCGCCGCAACGGCCAGGTTCAGGGAATCCACTTCCTCGCTGCTGGGGATGCGCACCGGCTGTCCGATCCGGGAAAATTCCGCCGGCAGCCCCGCCCCTTCGTTGCCGAAAATCAAGGCGCAGGGGCGGGCGGGGGCTTTCGCCGCCGCGTCCAGCTGCACCGAGCCATCCAGCATGAAAGGATAAGCGGCGTGATCCGGGTATTCCCTTCGGTAATCCTCAAAATCCCCGTATTCCCGCACCCGCAGGGAGAAAACAGCCCCCATGCTGGCCCGCACCACCTTGGGGTCGTAAGCATCTGCCGCCGGGCGGATGACCGCGACGTCGTGATAGCCAAAGCCCAGGGCCGTGCGCAGGATGGTGCCCAGGTTGCCCTGATCGGCGATATGATGCAGCACGATATGATCCTTTTCCTGCGCCAGGGGGGCGCTTTGCTTTTCAAACACCACGGCGGCAAAGCAATTTTCCTTGCCGGAAATGCGCCCCAGCGCCTTATCGGCCACCTCCACCCGGATCCGCCGCTCCGCCGCCAGGGCGGTCAGCTTCCGCACGCCCTCGCTGCCATCGCCCTTGCTGGATATCAGCAGCCGCCGGGCCAATTCCGGGCGTTTGAGCATGCACTCCATGGATGGGAACACCCCCGGAGCGTAAGAATAATCCAGCTCCCGGCGATACGCTTCCAATGCCGGCATCATTGATCCCTCATTCCGCAAGATTCAGTAAATCCTTTAGCAATCGCTTGGCCATTTCCTTGCCGTGGGGCCCCACCTCGCCCACCGGGCCCACGCAGCTGGGGCAGCCCGCCGGGCAGGGGCAGTCGTTTACCAGGGTCAGGGCGTGTGTCAGCAGGATATCCCGCATGCGGAAGGCCTTTTCCGCCAGGCCCACGCCGCCGGGACAGTTATCATACAGGATCACGGTGGGCTTGCCCGTAAAGGGGCATTTCACCTGGTAAGAAACGGCGATATCCCGCTGGGAGCACATCAGATACAGCGGGGCCAGGATGCGCAGCAAATTGGCGATGCCCAGCATGCCGGACTGCAGATCGTCCTTCTCATATTTCGCGGCGATCGCATCCGGCACCGTGCGCCACATGGCGGTGGTGTGCATTTCGGTTTCGGGCAGGCGCACCGGGCCGAAGCCCACGTTTTCCCCATCCTCGAACCGCATTTTTTTGAAGATCTTGACCAGCGCCACCACCTTGACCTCGCCCAGGGCCGCGTCCTCCTCTTCCTTTTCCACGTCCAGCAGGCTCAGGCTGACGTTCAAATCGGCGTCGGTGTAGTAATCCACGTTGACCCGGCGGATAAAGGCCTTGCACGCGTCAAAATCCAGTTCCTCCACCTGGTAGGTCAATCCCTCGTGCAAATAGATGGCGTTAGGGTGCAGCAACATGGGGGCGGTGAACCGGTCCATTTCCCCCACGATCCGGGGATGGGCGGGATCGGTGATATCGTTGATCAGGAAATTCTCGGTCATGGCGGTGCGCAGGCTCATTTCGCTGGCGGGAAAATCCTCCGCCATCCAGTGGTAGGTATCCCCCACCCGGCGCAGGATGCTGCTGTCGGCCAGATATTCCAGCATCTCGTCGCCCCCGGCGGCGTTGCCCAGGGTTTCCCCCGCCTTGAAGGGCAATTCGTAGGCGGCGCATTTGAAATGGCTCATCAGGATGTACAGGTTATCGGGGTTCAGCAGGGCGTTTTCCGCCGGCTGGCCGAAAAAGTAATCCGGGTGGGTGACGATGAATTGATCCAGCGCGTTGCTGGACGCCACCATGATCGTGACCGACACGCCGTTCCTTCTGCCCGCCCGGCCCGATTGCTGCCAGGTGCTGGCGATGGTGCCGGGATAGCCGCACAGCACGCAGGCCTCCAGCGCGCCGATATCGATGCCCAATTCCAGGGCGTTGGTGGATACCACCGCCTGGATCTGCCCGCTGCGCAGGCCCCGCTCGATCTCCCGGCGCTCGTGGGGCAGATATCCGCCCCGGTAGCCCCGCACCTTGCCGCTGTTGCCGATGGGATCGGCCACCAGCTCCTTCAATTGCCGGGTCAGCACCTCCACCTGCAGCCTGCTTTTGGCGAACACGATGCTCTGCACCCCGTTGCGCACCAGCATGGAGGCGATGGCCCGGGTTTCGGGCAGCACCGGCTTGCGGATGCCCAATTGCTGGTTCACCACCGGCGGATTATAGAAAATATAATGCTTTTCCCCCGCCGGGGCGCCGTTGTTATCCACCAGTGTCACTTCCCGGCCGATCAGGGTTTCGGCCAGTTCCTTGGGGTTTTGAATGGTGGCGCTGCACAGGATGAACTGAGGATGGCTGCCGTAGAATTCGCACAGCCGCAAAAGCCTACGCAGCACGTTGGCCAAGTTGCTGCCGAACACCCCCCGGTAGGTGTGAATTTCATCCACCACGATGTATTTCAGGTTTTCAAACAGCTTCACCCATTTGGTATGCTGGGGCAGGATGCCGCTGTGCAGCATATCGGGGTTGGTGACCACCACGTGGCCCGCCTGCCGCACCGCCCGCCGGGCCGCCGCCGGAGTATCGCCGTCGTAGGTGTAGGTTTTGATATCCACCTGCAATTGCTCAATCAGTTCATACAATTCGCTGACCTGATCGGCTGACAGGGCCTTTGTGGGAAACAGATACAGGGCCCGTGCGTCGGGATTTTTCAAAATCTCCGCCAGCACCGGCAGATTGTAGCACAGCGTTTTCCCCGACGCGGTGGGGGTGACCACCACGTAATCCTTCCCCGCCTGGGAAGCCTCGAAGCAGGAGGCCTGGTGGGTATACAATTTCTGCACCCCATGCCGGGCCAGCGCCTGGGGCAGTCGCGGGTCGATGCCCTCCGGCCAGGGGGCGTATTGGGCCTGCCGGGGCGGCACCGTGCGCCATGCCGTCACGTTGTCCATAAACACGGGGTTGTTTTTCAGCTTTTCCAGCAGCTGCGGCAGGTTCACGGCGCATCCCTCCTCATGGCGTCAGCCAAACAGTTGTTCTGATTATACCGCGTTTCCGTGCAGAATGCAAGGGAGGGTTCATCGCCTGCTGTTGATCCGGAAGCGGATATGCCGGATCAGCAGCTTCAACCGCAAATACATATCCTTCCCAAAGAACAGGAAAAACGGCGCCAGCGACAGCGCCAGCACGATTTTGTAAGGCATTGGGCCGGCGAAAAACTCATACGCCAATTCCGCCCCCCAGAACCAGCCGATCCACTTCACCTTCACCGGCAGGAAGAAAAACAGATTGAACGTCATATCGGGGTACAGCACCGCGAAGGCCAGCAGCAGAGAGGTATTCAGGTAGGCGTTGGTGGTCACGCCGGTGATCATGCCGGCGGCGATGCAGCAGACTGCGCCGATGCCGTAATACAGGGTGAACCGGCGGCTGCCCCAGTGGTTTTCCAACGACGTACCCAGGAAGTAATAGAAATACAGGCTGAACAGGATCCAGATCGTGCTGCTATCAGGCGGCAGGAACAGGAAGGTGACCAGTCGCCACACCTGGCCGCGCAGGATCAGCGCCCGGTTGAAATACAGCAATTCCCAGGCGCTGCGGGGCAAGGGCAGATATTCCAGCACAAACACCCCCAGCATGGCCAGGCACAGGTATTTCATCAAATTCGGGATCGCCCATTTTCCCATTTTCCGTTCGATGCGATTCAGCCAATCCACATTTTCTCACCTCCGTTATCTTTCCCCGGGAAAGCAATTGAACCACGCCCGGGCCTCAAACGCCTTTTTCCGGGGCGGCGCGGCCTCCCCCGCCGCCCGGCCCACCGGCAGGAAGCACACCAATTCGTACCCCTCCGGCACGCCCAGGATGCGGGCCATCTGATCGCAGATGCGATCGTCGTCGGTGATATGGCCCTCGTACCAGCAGCTTTGATACCCCAGCGCCACAATGGCCAGCAGCATGTTTTCAATGGCGGCAGAATAATCCTGCACCGCAAAGCACCGGTCGCGGTAGGCGTTGATCCGTTGGGTCAGCACGCAGATGGCGGCGGGGGCGGTTTCCCCCACGGGCGGCGTGATCACCTGGCGCAATTTGCGCAGCACCTCCGGGTCGTCCACCGCCAGCAGGCTGGTGGTTTGCTTGTTGCAGCCGGATGGCGCGGCCAGCCCGGCCTCCATGATGGCGGTCAGGTCCTGCCGGGGCACGGGATCCGGCAAAAATTTTCCCCGGTAGCTGCGCCGGTTTCGGATGGCTTCCAACACCTGCATTTTTTCCGATCTCCTATCTCATTTTACACGCCGATGCGGATGAACACGTACAGGATAGCCGCCACGATGCCCATGGCGCACAGCAGCAGGCCGAAGGATACCGCGTTGGTGACGGCGTTGCCGTAGCGCATATCCTGCTCGTCCCGCTGGGGCAGCCACCGGCCGGGCCAAAGGAAGCGGCCCGCGCGGTGCAGCCCCTCCGCCAAGGCGCTGGCCAGGCGGGTGAAAATGCTGTGGTTCCTGGCCCGGCGCAATTCCTGCCGATTGGTCAGGAAAAGCTCCCGCACAAGCAACAGCGTATGATCCACCAGTTCGTCAAACACTCGGCCAAAAGCCGTCAGGACGGTGGGGATCGTTTTTGTCACGAACCGGCAGGACAGCAATTCATCGCACCCCCGGGCCAGCAGGGTGAAAAAGCCGGCGAAATATTTTGTGACCAGCCGGCTGTCGGGCAGATGATCCAGGAAGGACGCTATGCCGCACCCCAAAGCGGGCAGGAAGCGGCAGAATACCGGCCGGTAGAACAGTTCCTCCAGGTCCAGCCAGGCGGGCCAGACGTTCCGATAGCCCGCCTTTTCCCCATACAGCACCGGCCGCACAAACAGCATATACACAGCCGTTCCGATGATCAGGCTGATCCCGCCGCCCATCAGGTTGGTTAGGCTGAAGAAATCGAGGTGGGTGATCACGCCGCGGTTGAGGAAGGAAACGCATTTACCCGTCAGCCGCAGCAAGGTCTCATTGGGCAGCGTCCCCAGGATGGGCAGGGGGATGGCTGTGACGATCAGCGTGATCGCCGAGCGTTTGGTCAGGTAGCGGCCGTTCATGGCGTCGTATTTTTTCTGCAGCCCGGCATCGGGATTTTTTTGCCAGAACAGGCAGATGTACAGCTTCAGCATATAGGCCGTGGTCAGGCCGGCGGCGAACAGGAACACCCATTCGCAGAAGCGATAGATGGAAAAGCCCTCGATCTCCTCCGCCAGCTCCACCAGGCTCTCGTGGATCATGGTTTTCGACGTATAGCCGTTGAGCAGCGGCACGCCCGCCAAGCCCAGGGCCCCCAGCAGGAACACGACGTGCAAAAGCGGCTTGCCCCGGCCAAAGCCCCGCAGCTTGCTTAAATCCAGGGTGTGGGCGTTCATATACACCGCCCCGGCGCACAGGAACAGGCACAGCTTCAGCAGGGAATGATTCACCATGTGCCCCACCGTGCCGGCGGCGGGCAGCGCCCCGTGGTGCCCCAGCAGGATGGCGCAGGCCAGCCCCACTGTGATGTACCCGATCTGGGACAGGGAGGAGCAGGCCAGCGTGCGCTTCAGATTGACGGAAAACACCGCCAGCACCGCCCCCAGCGTCATGGTAACCAGGCCCAGGGCCAGCATCACGTGGCCGAAGGCGGGGGTTTCCCCCATCAGGTTCATGCCAATGGCGATGACGCCGAACAGGCCGGTTTTGGTCAGCATGCCGGACAGCAAGGCGCTGGCCGGGGCGGGAGCCACCGGGTGCGCCTTGGGCAGCCAAATGTGCAGCGGGGCCATGCCGGCCTTGGCACAGTAGCCCACCAGCATCAGCGCGGCGGGCAGCGCAAGGCCGCTTTCCCCCATATGGGCCTTCAAATCGGCAAAGAACAGGCTGCCTGTCTGCCGCCAGCACAAGAACATACCCATCAGCGTCACCATGCCGCAGGCCACCGATACGCCCAGATAGGTTTGGGCCGCCCGCATGGCCCCTTCGGTTTCCTCGTGGGCCACCCAGGGGTAGGAAGCGATGGACATGATTTCAAAGAAAACGAAGGTGGTGTACAGATCATCGGACAGGAACACCCCCATCACCCCGCACAGGGTGATCAGGGTAAAGCAGGCGTAGCGCCCGCCGTTGGCCCGGTGATGGGCGAAGTATTCCGGCGAAAACTGGGCGGCGCAGGCCCACATGAAGCTGGCCAACAGCACATACATGGCCCGGAAGAAATCCACCCGGAAATGCAACCCCAGGCCGCAGATGCCGGGGGCGTCCAGGGATATATCCGCCCCCTGCCACGCCTGATAGGCGAGCCACAGCGACAGCATGAGCTGGGCCAGGGTGAACAGGCGCACGAAAAGCTCCCGGACCTTGCCGTTTTTCCGCCCGCTCAGCGGGGCGATCACCGCGCCGCACAGGGGAAGCAGCAGCAACGCAAGCACGATCCTCATCCGCCGATCACCTCCGCCATCCGGCTCAAAAACGCCATAATATTCCCGGCAAACACGCTGCCCAGCAGCAGGATCAGGCACAGCAGCATGAGGGACGCGCGCATGCACGCGCCGCCCTCCCGGGGGCGCTCATTTTCCCCGAGCGCCGGCTTCATAAAGAAGGCGGGAAACACCACCGTGAAAATATACACCGCCGTCAGCACCGCGGAAATCAGCAGCGCCACGGCGCCCGCGTACGGCCACAGCCCGCCCTCCGAAAAGGCGGCGGTGACCAGGGCGTATTTGCTCACAAACCCCGGCATGGGCGGCACCCCCATGAGGGATATGCCCGCCAGGGCGTAGGCCCCGAAGGTCAGGGGCATGTATTTTCCCAAGCCATGCATGGACCGCACCTGGGTGCGCCCGGTCTGCACCATCACGGAGCCGGCGCAGAAAAACAGGATGATCTTGGTCATGCCGTGAAACACCATGTGGGACAGCCCGGCGGCCAGCCCCTCGCCGCTGAGCAGCGACAGGCCGAAAAGCATGTAGCTCAGATTGCTCACCGTGCTCCAGGCCAGGCGGCGCTTCATGTGCTGCTCCCGCACCGCCATGGCGGAGCCATACAGCACCGTGGCGGCGGACAGGATCAGCATCGCCGTCTGCGCCCAGCCGCCCCGCAGGGCGGAGGGGGGGATCACGTAATACAGCAGCCGCGCCACGGCGAACACCCCGGCGTTGACCACCGCCACCGCGTGCAGCAGCGCCGTCACCGGCGTGGGGGCCACCGACGCCTTCGGCAGCCAGCGGGACAGGGGCAGCACCGCCGCCTTGGCCCCAAAGCCCACGAACCCCAGCAGCGCGATGGGCCCCAGCCAGGGGCTTGTGAGCCCCGCTTCGCCGCCCGGATGGAACGCGCCAGCGCCCAGGGCGTACAGCCCCATCATGGCCACGAAGCCCAGGGCCGCGCCGCCGAACAGATAGATCATATACTGCCTGGCAGACCGGGTGGATTCATCATCCTTTTCGTGCCACACCAGGGGCACGGTGAGCAGGGTCAAAAATTCATAGCTCACATAGAGGGTGAACAGGTTGGCCGCGCAGGCCAACAGCACCGCCACGCCGAAGGTCATGGTGTACCAGGTAAAGAAACGGCCTTCCCGGCGTTCGTGCTTCATATAATCGACGGCGTACAGCACCGCGAAGGGCCACAAAAGCGCCGCCACGCCCAGGTAGACCCGCCCCGCGTCGTCCAGCGCCCAACGCAGGGTCAGCGGATCGGCGATGGGGATTTCGATATCGGGGGCCCAAAGCGCCCTCTGCCCCGCGAATACCCCGTACAGGCACAGGGCGCTGGTCAGGCAGGTGACGATCAGCACATACAGCATCCGCGCCCGCCTGCTTCGTATGCGCAGGCAGGGCAGCAGTGCCCCGGCAATCAGCGGCAGCGCCGCCGTGAATAACAACAGCATTGGTTTCTCCTTATCCCATCAGCGCAGCGGCCAAAGCAGAAAGATGATCGATCATCCCGCCGGAAAACACACCCAGCAGCACGATCAGCGCGGCGTACGCCCCCATGGGCAGCAGCATGCGCCACCCCGCCTCGCACCGGGGGCCGGGCACGTAGCTTTCCCCGGGGAAGCAGCCCCGGATCACGATGGTGAACAGGTAAGCCGCCGTCAGCACGGCGGAAATCAGCAGCGCCGTGGGGCCCACCCAGCTGTAGGAAATGCCGGTGGCCAGGGCGCCCTGGGCCAGGTTCCATTTGCTGATGAAGCCGCCGGTGGGCGGGATGCCAACCAAACCCAGGGAAGCCACGGTGAAGAAGGCGTAGGTCCAGGGCATTTGCCGGCCCAGGCCGTCCAATTCCTCCACCCGGGTCTTTTCGGTTTTGTGAATGATGCTGCCGGCGCCCATGAACAGGGTGTTCTTCATCAGGCTGTGGAAAATCACGTGCAGCACCGCGCCGACGAACCCGACCTCCGTCATGGTGAACAGGCCGAACAGCACGTAGGATACCTGAGATACGGAGGAATAGGCCAGCCGCTTTTTCAGCTTCTTTTCCTTGAACGCCAGCAGCGACCCCATCAGGATGGTGATCAGGCTCAGGGCCAGCAGGGTCATCTGCACCCAGGTGCCGCGCAGCCGCTGCGCCCCCGCCACGGAATACAGCACCCTGACCGCGCCCAGCACGCCCATTTTCGTGATCACGCCGGACAGCACGGCGCTGGCCGGGGCCGGGGCCACTGGGTGGGCGGTAGGCAGCCAGCCGTGCAGCGGGAACATGCCGGCCTTCACCCCAAAGCCCATCAGCATCACCAGGAAAATGGCCAGGGCCAGGCTTTCCTTGCCCGCCAATTGCTCCGCGGTCAGAGGACCGGCGACAAAATCCCCCGTGCCGCCCACGCTGCCCACGAAGAAAATGCCGATCAGGGCGGCGGACGCGCCGATGACGGAATAAATCAGGTATTTGATGGCGGCGGCCACCGCCTCCTTATCCATGTTGTGCAGCACCAGCGGCACGGTCAGCAGCGTCATGGCCTCATAAAACATATAGAAGGTGACCAGGTTGCCGCTGACGGACAGGGCGTGCAGGATGCCCTGGGTGATGGTATAGAACATATAAAACCGCCCGGGGTTTTTGTCATGCTCCAGATACTCGGTGGCGTACAGCCCCACCCCCGGCCAGATGACGGCGATCAGCAGCAGGTAGACCCGGCTCATGCCGTCCACCCGCAGGGTCAGTGCCAGCAGGTCGGTCCAGCGCAGGGTGATTTCCCCCGTTTCCGGCAGCAGGGCGTTCACCGCGGCCAGGGCGGCGGACAAAAGAATGGTGCCCAGCGTGGCGGCGTTCAGGGCCCTGCCCTTCAGCCCCATGCCCCGCCAGATCAGGGCCAGCACGATGGGCAGCAGCACCGGCAGGATCAACAGACAATTCAGCATGATCAATTCCTCCATCTATCTTTCATCCGTTGGAAATTACGCAAACAGGGCGATGCCCCGATGAATGACCGCCATGATTTCCCCGCCAAACAGGCCCAGCGCCACGTTCAGCGCGATCAGCACCGCCACGGCGACGGAAAAGCACGCGTCCCGGCGAAGGGGGCTTTTCTGCGCCGCTTCGTCGCTCATGGGCCGATACAGGGTCAATACGGTGCGCAGCATATACATCACGTTCAGCAGCGTGCTCACCGCCAGGGCGGCGAGCAGCGCAATCATGTGCCAGCCCCCCAGGGCGATGCCGGCGTTGGCCAGATACGCCTTCGACGCGAAGCCCCCCAGCAGCGGCACGCCCACCAGCGAGAAGGCGCCCACCGTAAAGGCCGCCCCCGCCAGCGGCGCCCGGAAGCCCGCGCCCCGCACGTCCCGAAAGCCGTCGCCCTCATCGGATACCTGCCGCAGCTTGCCGGAAGAGAGGAACAGCATGGATTTGGCGGCGGAGTGGGCCAGGATGTGGAACAGGGCGGCGGCCATGCCCGCCTCGGTGCCCAGGGATACGCCCAGGAAGATATAGCCGATCTGGGCCACCGAGGAATAGGCCACCATGCGGCTCAGATGATGCTCCCGAATGGCGTCCACCGACCCCATCACGATGCCCACCACCGCGAACACGAACAGGAAATCCCCGATGCCGCCGGTAAACACCTGGGCGCCCGCCGACCGGAAGAAAATCTTGATCAGCAGGAAAATATACATTTTCGAAATCAGGGAGGACAGCAGCGCGCTGGAGGTGACGGTGGTGCTGGCGTAAGCGTTGGGCAGCCAGGTGTGGAAGGGATACAAGGCACTTTTGATGGCGATGCCCAGCGTCATCAGCACGAAGGACAGATACAGGGGCGTCCGGTACGCCCCGCTTTGCAGCAGGGCCTTCACGCTTTCCTCGATTTGGGGGAACAGCAGATGCCCCGTCAGGCAGTACAGCGTCGAGACCCCCAGCAGGAACAGGCCGCTGCCCAGCAGATTCATCAGCATATACCGGGTGGCGCCGTAGATGGTGCGGCCGTGATTTGTGCTGCTGATCAGGGCGCAGGCGGCGATGGTGGAAATTTCGATGAACACGTAGGCGGTGAACAGGTCGTTGGTGAAGGTCATGGCGCTCATGGCGGAGGTGAGCAGGCACACCATGGCGGCGTACAGGTGGGTTTTGTTAGCCGGCACGTCCTCGCTCAGCTTCTTCCAGCCGCCTATCACCGACAGAAGGATCACCAGCGCGAAGGCCAGGCCCACCAGGCCCTCCGTGATGCCCACCCGCAATTCGTTGCCAAACGGCGCGCCGATTTCGCCCATGGGATACACATAGCTTTCCCCCGCCCGCAGGGAACAGAGAAGCACCGCCGCCATGCCGGCGGTCACCAGCACGCTCAGCGCCGCCATCAGCCCCCGGGCGGCCCGCCCCTTGAGCACCGAGCAGATCACCGCGCACATCAGGGGGCACACGATCAGGAACAGGGGAATATTCTGCCACCACTGCATCGTCATTTCCCCTCTTTCCTTACAAGCTCGGCAATTTCGTCGATATCCAGGGTGCGGTAGCGCTGATACAGCCGCACCGTCAGCCCCAGCATGATGGCCGTCACGCTGACGCCCACCACGATGCCCGTCAGCACCAGGCCGGCCGGCAGGGGATTGACATAATGGGCGGGATCGGTCACGCCGTTTTCATAGATGGGGGCCACCCGGGTTTCGATGTAGCCGTAGGAGGCCAGGAACAGGTAGACCCCGCTGTCCATCATGGAAAAGCCGATGATTTTTTTGATCAGGTTTTTGTTCAGCAGCAGGGTGGTGAAGCCAATGCCGAACAGCAGCAGGGCCGTCACCTCGTCGATATGCTCATACAGCATAGCCAGCATCAAAAATCCCCCCTTCTGAACATGGTATACAGGGCGTACATGGTGCACGCCACCACGCACCCCACCACAAAATTCAGGGGCAGCAGCAGCCCGCCGGACAGAATGTTCCCCACCGTGCCCACGGAGATGCCGCTGTCAATTTTATTGGCCCCGGTAAAGAAGTGATACCCCTTGGCCAGGGAATAAAACAGCAGGGCGAACAGGGATACAAATTTAAAGGTGCGGAAGGTAAAGAAGGTTTCCGTTTTCTGATAGCCAAAGGCGTTCTGATACAGAATCAGGCCCGCCCCCAAAATGGCCCCGCCGGAAAAGCCGCCGCCGGGCGACAGGTGGCCGTTGGCGATGATATACAGCCCGAACACCAGCACCAGGGGCGTCAGCAGCCGGGCGGCGCACTGCAATATTTCATCGTCCTGAGGCTCAAAATGCCGGTCGTAAGCATCCTCCCGCAGCTTCTGGTCGGCGTCCCGGTCCCCCCGGATGCTCAAAAGCAGCAGCACCGTGCATACGGCGATGAACAGCACGTGGGATTCCCCCAGGGTGTCAAACCCGCGGTAATCCAGGATGATGCCGGTCACGATGTTCACAGCGCCGGTTTCTTCCAGCGCGTTTTCCACGTAAAAAGCGGATACCTCGCTGTCCGTCAGGGTGTCGGCCCCGCCGAACTTGGGCAGCCGCAGGGCGGCGAAAACCAGCGCTCCCATCAGCGCCAGGCACACCGTCAGGGCAATCACCCGATACCAGCCGTCCAAGCGGCGCTGGGCGCGGGCGGGGTTTTGCTTCTTCTTTTTCTTTTTTCGCGTCCCGGCTTTGTCCTGAGGCAATTCGGGGGATTCGGCGTCGTCCAATTCATCCTGCATTTCGATTTCCAGGGCGTCGTCGCCGTTTTCGATCCAGGCGTGCAGGCGCTGGAAGGGATCGGTTTTCTTACTCATCCTTCTCCCCCTCCTCCCGGATAGCGTGAATCTTTTTCAGCGCGATGAACATCAAAATCGAGGTGATGCCCGCGCCAACCGCCGCCTCGGTGATGGCCAGATCGGGGGAGCGCAGCAGGATCCACACCACGCTCATGGCCAGGCCCTGGGCCATAAAAATAATGACGGCGGACAGCAGGTTTTTCGTTCTGCTGACGGCCACGGCACACACCAGGATAAACAGCAGCAGGATCACATTCAGGGCTTCCATGCCTTCGCCTCCGATTCCAAACGTTGGTCTGTTTCCCGGATCAGCCGGCCGATCAAATGGCTGCACACCGGGCTGGTGAGCCAGAAAAAGGCCACGATCAGGGCGATTTTCAGGGCGATCCAGTCCAAGCCCGTATACACGATGGCGGCCAGGCAGATCAGCATCAGGCCCAGGGTATCGCCCATGCCGGCGGCATGGATGCGGTTCAGGGAGAAACGGAACCGGCTGACCCCCAGCACCGCGGTGATTTGAATGATCAGCCCCGCCATCAGCAGCAGGGCAAACAGAATGAGCCGCAGGTACTCAAGCATCCTTTTCGCCCCCTTTTTCATGCCGCGCCCTGTAAATGCCGATGTACACCCGGCACAGCAGCACCACCGCCAGGAAGGACAGCATGGCGTAGATCAGGGCGATATCGATCAAATATCCCTCCCGCAGCAGCAGCGTCAGCAGCACGATCAACAGGATGGTCACCGTGCCGGTCATATTGATGGCGATGATACGATCCGCCGTGGACGGGCCCCGCACCGCCCGGTACAGGCACACGAACAGGCACACCCCCAAAATCAGCAGCGCCGCCTGCATCAGATAGGCGTACAGATTATCCATGCAGCGCCTCCTCGATCCTTCTTAACTTTCTTTCGAACACCGTGTCGTCGAGGCCGTCGGCCATATCCGGCGTCAGGCAGTGGATCACCAGCTCCCCCTCCCGGCAGGCGAGGGTGATGGTGCCGGGGGTCAGGGTAATGGAATTGGCCAGCACCATCCGGGCCATGCGGGTGGTCAGCGCCGTGGGGATGGCGCGCACCACCGGATCGGGGGTGCCCCGATAAACCACCCGGCACAATTTCAGGTTGGCCTTGACGATTTCCACGATCACCGTGAAGGCATAGCCAATCAGCAAAGGAACCGACCGGTACAGCCCGCCCTCCCGCCGGAGGGACCAATCGCAGCACGCGCACAAAAAAAGCATGCCCAGGGCCGTGATCAGGGCCCCGATCCAGGCGATTTCCCAGGTCAGGCGGCCGTTGAGGATCACCCAGAACGCGAACAGGATAAGCGCCATGTTTCTTCCTCTTTTCTACCAATTAAATTGATATATGCCGAAAGCACCACGATAGTATACACGAAACCCGGGAAAACGGCAAGGCTTGAAACAAAAAGTTCATATTCCGTCATGGTTGTGAAATTCTTGAAAAAGTTCAATCATTTGTAAAGGGTGCGGGAGAAAAAATATCTTGTGCAGGATGCGCAGATTTGTTATAATAGATTGGATGAAACCGCGGGTCCCTTTAAGGGGCTGCGCGGGAATGACGATATATGATTTTTCCTCCGGGAGGCTGTTTATGAAGCGCGGAGCCCGTATTCTGTCCCTTTTCATGCTTTGTTTGCTGGTCCTGCCCATGGGCAGCTGCCGGGCGGCGGCGGCCCCTGCCGGTGAATACACCCGCTTTTCCCGCCGGGTATTCGATATTTTCGACACCGAAATCACCCTGATGGGCTATGCCGCTTCCCAGGAGGCCTTCGACCGGGCGACGGATCACACCGTCGATCAGCTGCGGGAACTGAACCAGATCTTCGACGGCTACAATGCCTACGGCGATCTGCACAACCTGTGGTATGTAAACGAGCACGCCGCCCAGGCGCCCGTGGAGGTGCCGGATGTATTTTACAGCCTGCTCGTCTGGTGCCGCGATCAATGGCGGGCGGGCTTCCGAGCCACCAACATCGCCATGGGCAGCGTGCTGAAGATTTGGCACGATTACCGCACCGCCGGGCTGGATCAGCCCGCCCTGGCCCAGCTGCCCCCCTTTGACGTCCTGACGGACGCCGCGCAGCACACCGATTTTGAGAATCTGGTGCTGGATGATGAAAAACATACCGTATTCTATGCCGATCCTCAATTGCGGCTGGATCTGGGGGCCGTGGCGAAGGGCTACGCCGCCGACCTGGTGCTGCCCGATCTGATGGCGGCGATGCCTTCCTTCCTGATCAGCCTGGGCGGCAACGTATACGCCGGCAACGCCCCCCTGGATGGCCGGGCCAATTGGAACGTGGGGGTGCAGGATCCCCAGGCCGATCCCGTGCAGGTGGCCCTGGGCGGTACAGACATTCTGGACGTATTGGCCGTGCACGACCTGACGGTAGTCACCAGCGGCGATTACTGGCGTTATTACGTGGTGGACGGCAAGAAATATCACCACATCATCGACCCGGAAACGCTGATGCCTTCCACCAAAATGATATCCGTCTCCGTGGTGTGTGAAAGCTCGCTGCTGGCGGATTACCTGAGCACCACCCTGTTCATCCTGCCCTACGAGGATGGGCTGCAATTGGTGGAGCAATTGGACGGGGTGGAAGCCATGTGGGTGGAGCCGGACGGCACGGTGCGCATCTCCTCCGGCATGGGCCAATATTCCCGTAATTTTTCCACATTCCAGTAAGGACGGACAGCATTCATGCAGAACAACCAGCCCGCTTCCCCCTCCGGGAAGGGTAAAAATATCGCCGTGATCGCCGGCATCCTGATCCTGGCCGCCGCGCTGATGGCAATCGCCCGTTTGAACGCAGATCGGCCGATCGATTTATCCACCCTGGCGCCCAGTGCCTCCCCATCCCCCGCCGCGACGGAAACGCCGGCGGGCAAGCCCGCGCCGACAGACGCGCAAGGCGCCGGCGACGTAGAGGCTTTCGTGCTGATTTCCGTGGCCGGGCGGCCCCACAGCATCGAGCCGCTAAATGAGGATCGGGACGTCGAAATCGCCCAGGAAAATGGCGCGGTGAACGTGGTGCACATCACCCACAACGGCTTCCACATGAAATCCTCCACCTGCGATAACCAACTGTGCGTGGACGAGGGCGAAGTAACGGTGGATAATTACAGCCGCCGCATATTGGGGCCCTACGTGCTGTGCCTGCCCAATCAGGTGGAACTGCAATTGGTGGTGCCAAGCGCCACCACCCCGCCGGACATGCCCGATATTTGACGGCTGCCGGCCATGACGCCTTATGTTGTCCCGGGGTCTAAGGGAGGCCCCTTTTTCCCGGCGAATCTGCCGGGAAAATAAAGAAGAAACTGCGTTTCCCCCTTCGGGAAACGGAGCAAGGAGGACAGAACCCGTGAAGAAACAACTTCCTGGCTGGGCAGTGCTGCTCATCATCACGCTGGTGGCAGGCCTTGCCCTGGGCGGAACCTACGCCCTGACCAAGGAACCCATCGCCGAACAGGCCCTGCTTCAGGCTGAAAACGCCCGGAGAGCCGCCCTGCCCGACGCGGATACCTTTGAAACGCTGACGCTGACCGAGGACGCGTCGGTGGATTGGGCCAATGCCGGGCTCAAGACCGTCAAAGGCAAAGCCGTTCCCCTAACACTGGAGGATATCGACGCCATCGCCGGCGCTACCGTGACCTCCACCGCCGTGGTGAACGCCATCAACGCGGCCTACGAGCAATACAAAGCCGCCCCATCGGACGCCGCCTTCACCGGCGAAGCCCAGGGCTTTGCCAGCCCCGTGGCGGTGGAAGCCACCTTCGACGGCGACACCATCGCCACCCTGAAAATCGGGGACGATCGCTTCGCCGAAACCCCCGGCCTGGGCGCGCGGGCCCTGGAAGAAGAATTCCAGGATCAGTTCGTGGGCGGCGAAAAGGTGATCGGCTACGTGTCTCAGATCACGGTGAAGGGCTATAAGGGCCCGGTGGAAGTGACCGTGGGCCTGGACAGCGACCTGGTGCTCACCGGCATTTCCGTGGGCGGCAGCGATTTTGCCGAAACCGCGGGCCTGGGCGCCAAGGCCAAGGAGCCTGCCTTCACCAGCCAGTTCGCCGGGAAGAAAACCCCCGTTTCCGTCATCAAAACAGGCGGGACCCCCGGGGATAACACCGTCGACGCCATCACCGCCGCCACCATCACCTCCAACGCGGTGCGCGACGGCGTGAACGGCGTGGTGAAATACGTGAAAAAGGACATCCTGGGCATCGCCGACATCGAAATGCCCGCCCGGCCCGAGGATGATTCCATGGTGTTCAGCGCCAAGGAGCGGGGCTTCGCCAGCAACGTGTACGTGGAAGCCTCCTTCGACGCCGAGGGCAAGATCACCTATATCGGCATCGGCGATGAGGAATTCGGCGAAACCGCCGGCTATGGCGCGGCCGCCCTGGAAGCGGAAAACCAGTATCCCTTCATCGGCGCGCAGATGCCGCTGGAATTGGGCGACGTGGACACCCTGACCGGCGCCACCTTCACCAAGACCGCCATCGTCAACGCCCTGAACGCCGCCTACAGCGCCAGCCAGGGCGTGGAATTGCCCGCCCCCGCCCCCAAGGAGGAAATCACCCTGCCCGAAAAGCCCACCGACGGCGTGTTCAGCGCCAGCGAGCAGGGCTTTGCCGGCCCCGTGTACGTGGAGGCCGCCTTCGATGACGCGGGCACGATTACCTATATTCACGTGGGCGACGACGCCTTTGCCGAAACCGAGGGCTTCGGCGCGCGGGCCCTGGAGGATGAAAACAAGGCCGCTTTGATCGGCAAGCAGATGCCCCTGGCCCTGGAGGACGTCGATATCCTGACCGGCGCTACCTTCACCAAGACCGCCATCGTCAACGGCCTGAACAAAGCCTACAACGCTTCTCAGGGCATCACGGAGGAGCCCGCCGCGGAAGAACCCGCCGCAGAAGCCAAGACCATGCCCGAGAAACCCGAAGTCACCTACAAAGCCGACGCTGACGGCTTCGCCAGCCCCGTGGCCGTGGAGGCCGCCTTTGACGGCGACACCGTGGCTTGGATCAGCATCGGCGACAAGCGTTTTGATGAAACCGCAGGTTTTGGCGCGCGGGCCCTTGAGCCTGAAACCGCCCTGGCCCTGCTGGGCGTGAAGGTACCCGTGGATGCCGCCGACGTCGATATCCTGACCGGCGCCACCTTCACCAAGACCGCCCTCATCACCGCCCTCAACAAGGCGTACGAAAAATCTAAGAGCGCCGGGGATGAACCCATCGCGGAAGAACCCGCCGCCGAAGTGAAAACCATGCCCGAGAAACCCGAAGTCACCTTCAAGGCCGACGCCGATGGCTTCGCCAGCCCCGTGGCCGTGGAGGCCGCCTTTGACGGCGACACCGTGGCCTGGATCGGCATCGGCGATAAGCGCTTTGATGAAACCGCCGGCTTTGGCGCGCGGGCCCTCGAACCCGAAACCGCCCTGGCCCTGCTGGGCGTGAAGGTGCCGGTGGACGCTGCAGACGTCGATATCCTGACCGGCGCTACCTTCACCAAGACCGCCCTCATCACCGCCCTCAATAAGGCGTACGAGAAGGCGCAGGCCGCCGCCGCGGAGGCTGAGGCGGAAGCGCTTGCCGGGGAAACCGCCGCTGCCGCCGTGACCGGCGAGGCGGAAGGCTTCGGCGGCCCCGTGGCCGTGGAAGTGGCCTTTGACGGCGACACCATCACCGCCCTCACCGTGGGCGACAGCCGCTTTGCCGAAACCCCCGGCCTGGGCGCGCGGGCCCAGGAGGAAGATTTCCAGGCGCAGTTCATTGGCAAGAAAGCGCCCCTGGCCCTGAGCGATATCGACGCCATTGCCGGCGCCACCATCACCAGCACCGCCGTGGTCAACGCCATCAACGCCGCCTATGACGCGGCCCAGGCGGCCACGAAGGAAGCAACTGAACCCGTTGCGGAGGAAGCCCCTGCCGCCCCCGCCCCGGCATCGAGCGGCAGCGATAACGCCCTCACCGGCGAAGCCATCGCCTTCTTCACCACCTACAAGGCGGAGGCCACCTTCCAGGGCGGCAGGATCGAAACCCTGGCGCTGTATGAAAAGCAGGCGGGCAGCGATGAATACGCCCCCCTGGCCCAGGAGGAAGCCTTCCGGGCCGCGCTGATCGGCCAGGAAGTCCCGCTGGATGAAAGCAGCCTGACGGTGGAAGGCGCGGCGGATTACGTCAAGACCGCCGTCGTCCTGGCCGTCAACCAGGCCTATGCCCAGGGCGCGCCGGTGAGCGCCGCGGCCCAGAATAAAACCTACGTGGGCGAATGCGTGATCTTCTTCACCGTGATCCGGGCGGAAGCCACGTTTGGCGACGGCGCTTTGACGGGCCTGCGCCTGACGGAAAAGCCGGTGGGCGAAGGGGCTGAATTCGCCGCCCTTCCCCAGGAGGAAGCCTTCCAGGCCACGCTGATCGGCCGGGCCGTTCCCCTCGACGAAACCGACATTCCCGTGGACGGCGCCGCCGAATATATCAAAACGGCCGTCGTGATCGCCGTCAACCAGGCGTACGCACAATTCCTCACCGGGCAGCAGTGACCGGGCGGACAGAAGAAATGGAGGCGCTGGCATTGCAGAAAAAAACATTTCGGCGGGGGGTGCATCCCCTGCACAATATGCATGAGGGCAAAAGCCCCACGCGCAATCTGGAGATCCAGGATTATGTATCGGATACCGTAACCATTTCCATGGCCATGAATATCGGCGCGCCGGCCAAGCCCATCGTGAAAAAGGGCGATCAGGTGCTGGTGGGCCAGGTGATCGGCGAGGCCCAGGGCTTCATGAGCGTGCCGGTGCACGCCTCGGTGTCCGGCGAGGTCACCGCCGTGGAGCAGATCGCTTCCCTGGGCGCGGGCCCCATGATGGCCGTGACCATCAAGAACGATTTTGCCGATAACTGGGTGGAGCTTTCCCCCCTGGGCAGCGTGGAAAAGGTGGACCCCGCCAAGGTGATCCCCGCCATTCAGGCGGCCGGCATCACCGGCATGGGCGGCGCGTCCTTCCCCACCCATGTGAAGCTCACCTTCAAGGAGGGGGCCAGCTGCGACACCATCATCGTCAACGGCGCGGAGTGCGAAACCCACCTGACCGCCGATTACCGGCTGATGCTGGAAAACAGCGTGCGCATCGTGGACGGCCTGCGGGCGGTCATGCGGGCGCTGAAGGTCAATAAAGGCGTGATCGCCATCGAGGATAACAAGATGGAAGCCATCGCCGCCATGCAGAAGGCCGCCCAGGGCCGGGAGGGCGTCACCGTTCAGGCCCTGCGCACCAAATACCCCCAAGGCGGTGAAAAGCAGCTGATCGAGGCCATCACCGGCCGTCAGGTGCCCTCCGGCGGCCTGCCCATCGACGTGCACACCGTGGTGCTCAACGTGGGCACCTGCGCCGCCATCGCCGACGCCGTCATCGACGGCAAGCCCCTCATCAGCCGGATCACCACCGTCACTGGCGCGGTGCGCAAGCCCGCCAATCTGCGGCTGCGCATTGGCACCATCACCGAGGATATCATCGGCGAATGCGGCGGCTACGCCGAAACGCCGGGCAAGATCTTCTTCGGCGGCGCCATGACCGGCATCTGCATCCCCAACGACAATATGCCCATCATGAAATCCACCAACGGCATCGTGGTGTTCAACGAAAAGCAGAGCAAAAGCAAGAACGAAAGCCCCTGCATCCACTGCGGGCGCTGCGCGGCGGCCTGCCCCATCGGCCTGAACCCCTACCAGATCAAGGTGGCGGCGGATAAGAGCGATTTCGAGGCGGCTGCCAAGCTGCACGTGATGGATTGCATCCTGTGCGGCTCCTGCGCTTACATCTGCCCCTCCCGTCGGTGGCTGACGCCTTCCTTCAAATTTGCCAAGGATCATCTGGCCGCTGAAGCCAAGGCCAAACAGGCCGCTGCAAAAGGAGGAGAGAAGAAATGAGCCTGAGAATCTCCACGGCACCGCACGTGCACAGCCCGGTAACCACCCAGCGGCTGATGCTATACGTGCTCATCGCTCTGCTGCCTGCGGCGGCAGCCGGTATTTACGCCTTCGGTTTTTCCGCCCTGCTGGTGCTGTGCATCGCGGTGGCCAGCAGCATGTGCGCCGAATTTGTGTGGCAGAAAGTGGCCAAGCAGGAAGTGCGCGTCGGCGATCTGAGCGCCGTCGTGACCGGCCTGATCCTGGGCCTGAACCTGCCTGCCACCGCCCCCTGGTGGATGGTGGTGATCGGCAGCGTGTTCGCCATCGTGATCGTGAAGCAATTGTTCGGCGGCCTGGGCGATAATTTCCTCAACCCCGCCCTGGCGGCCCGGGCCGTGCTGCTGGCCTCCTGGCCCGTGCACATGACCCACTACGTCACCCCCACCTTCTTCCAGGCGGGCGTCGACGCCGTCGCCACCGCCACCCCCCTGGCCACCAAGGGCGCCAGCCTGATGGAACTGTTCCTGGGCCAGATCCCCGGCACCATCGGCGAGGTCAGCAAGGCGGCCATCCTGATCGGCTTTGTGTTCCTGCTGTGCACCGGCACCATCCAGTGGCGCATCCCGGTGATCCTGGTGGGCAGCGTGTTCTGCTGGACCTGGGTGCTGGGCGGCTCCCTGAACGGGGCGCTGATGGCCATCCTGTCCGGCGGCGTGCTGTTCGGCGCGGTGTTCATGGCCACCGACTATGTCACCTCCCCCATCGCGCCCTTCGCCCAGATCGTGTACGCCTTCCTGGCGGGCCTGATCATCGTGCTGATCCGCCAATACGGCAGCTATCCCGAAGGCGTGACCTACGGCATCCTGCTGATGAACATCGCATCTCCCCTGCTGGATCGCTTCCTGCCCCAGCGGATCTACGGCTACCAGAAGGAGGTTAAAAAGGCATGAGCGAGAAAAAAAGCCTCGGCGGCGTGCTGATGAACGGTATCATCACCGAGAACCCCACCTTCCGCCTGGTGCTGGGCACCTGCCCCACCCTGGCGGTCACCACCAGCGCCCTGAACGGCCTGGGCATGGGAGCCGCCGCCACCTTCGTGCTGGTGTGCTCCAACGTGGCCATTTCGATGCTGCGCAAATTCATCCCCGACCAGGTGCGCATTCCCGCCTTTATCGTGGTGATCTGCACCTTCGTGACCATGGTGCAATTGCTGATGCAGGCCTTCGTTCCTTCGCTGTATGAAAGCCTGGGCATGTTCATTCCCCTGATCGTGGTGAACTGCATCATCCTGGCCCGGGCGGAAGCCTTTGCCAGCAAAAATAAGCCCCTGGCCTCCGCTTTCGACGGCCTGGGCATGGGCATCGGCTTCACCCTGGCCCTGACGCTGATGGGCTCCATCCGCGAATTGATCGGCAACGGGTCGGTGTTCGGCATCAACCTGCTGGGCGCGTCTTACGAGCCCATGCTGCTGATCGTGCTGGCCTCCGGCGGCTTCCTGACCTTCGGGCTGCTGCTGGGTCTGTTCAACCTGATCGTGAAAAAGCTTGACAGGAAAAAGGCCGACAAGGAGGTGCAGGCGGCATGACGAACATCACGGACGTGCTCCTCTTCATGGTCAGCTGTATTTTGACCAACAACTTCATTTTCTCCCGTTTCCTTGGCTGCTGCCCCTTCCTGGGCGTCAGCAACAAGGTGGAAACCAGCGTCAGCATGGGCCTGGCCGTCACATTCGTTATGACTATCGCCTCCCTGTTCTGCTGGCTGATCTACAACCTGCTGCTCATTCCCTTTGAACTGACCTACATGAGCACCATTTCCTTCATCCTGGTCATCGCCGCGCTGGTGCAGTTTGTGGAAATGTTCCTCAAAAAGAGCAGCCCCACCCTGTACAGCGCCCTGGGCATCTATCTGCCCCTGATCACCACCAACTGCGCCGTGCTGGGCGTGGCCACCCTGAATATGAACAGCGGCTACGGCCTGCTGCAATCCGTATTGAACGGCACCTTCTCCGCCCTGGGCTTCCTGCTGGCCATCGTGCTGATGGCGGGCGTGCGCGAGCGGCTGGAGAGCAGCAAGATCCCCGCCTGCATGAAGGGCTTCCCCATCACCCTGGTATCCGCCGGGCTGATGGCCGTGGCCTTCATGGGCTTCAGCGGCCTGGTGTAAGGAGGTAAAGTGCCATGACGATTCTGTATGCCGGGCTGCTTTTGGGCATCCTGGGTGTGATCTTCGGCGGGGTGCTGTCCTTCGCCAGCAAAAAATTCCACGTGGAAGTGGATGAACGGATCGAAAAGGTGCGGGAATGCCTGGGCGGCGCCAACTGCGGCGCCTGCGGCTACCCCGGGTGCGATGGCTTCGCCGCCGCCGTGGTGGCGGGCAAAGCTCCCATCAACGGCTGCGCCCCCGCCGGGGAAAAGGGCGTGAAGGGCATCGCCGCCATCATGGGCATGGAAGCAGAAGCCGGGGAAAAGATGGTAGCGCGGGTGCTGTGCCAGGGTGAAAACGGCATCGCCAAGGAACGCTACGCCTACGACGGCTACCAGAGCTGCGCCACCGCCGCGGGCCTGGCCGGCGGCCCCAAGGATTGCCGCTTCGCCTGCCTGGGCCTGGGCGACTGCATGGATAAGTGCGCCTTCGGCGCCATCAGCATGAAGGATGGCATCGCCCACATCGACGAAAACAAGTGCACCGCCTGCGGCGCCTGCGTGAAAACCTGCCCCCGGGCGGTGATCAAGCTGCTGCCCCTGTCCTCCAACGTGATCGTGCGCTGCCGCAACAGCGACGTGGCCCGTGTGGCCCGCGCCGTGTGTATGGACGCTTGTATCGGCTGCGGCCGCTGCAAGAAGGAATGCCAGTACGAGGCCATCACCGTGGAAGGCGGCTTTGCCCGCATTAACCCCGATAAGTGCACCCGCTGCGGCGCGTGCGCCGCGGTGTGCCCCTGCAAGTGCATCACCATCGATTAACGAATACTCAACCGCGATGGGGGTTTTGATCGATCTCCCCCTTCGCCGAAAGCAAAGCCCGCCGGGAAATCCTCGGCGGGTTTTGTTTGTTTGTTTTGATTGAATTCATTCTATGGTCGATGCCATAAAAGCAAATAGATGGTAAAGCGACTCTGCTGCCCTCCAATACAACGATGAACCAAAGACTTTTGTCATCCCGAGTGGAGAGGAGACAAAGGCGAAGCGGAATCGGGGGATCTGAAAGTTGGCTTGATCAGCTGCGCCAGATCCCTCCGCTCCATTTCGCCTCCGGCTCCATTTCGGTCGGGATGACAGCGGTTTTGAAAAGAATAAACTCTTTTGTCATCCCGAGTGGAGCGGAGCCAGAAGCGAAGCGGAATCGAGGGATCTGAAAGTTGGCTTGATCAGCTGTGCCAGATCCCTCCACTCCATTTCGCCTTCAGCTCCATTTCGGTCGGGATGTCAGCGTTTTGGGTAAGAATAAACTCTTTTGTCATCCCGAGTAGAGCGGAGCCAAAGGCGAAGCGGAATCGAGGGATCTGAAAGTTGGCTTGATCAGCCGCGCCAGATCCCTCCGCTTCCTTCCGCCTTTGGCTTC
>JAFUXH010000130.1 GCA_017470945.1 Clostridia bacterium
CAGCGCCGCGTTGCCCAGGGCCGACAGGAGCAGCAGCGGCAGGTGCCGCGCCTCGCCCCAGGCGTAAAACAGCAGGCTCAGCAGCAGCAGCGCCGCGTTTTGCCATCGGATGTGCCGGCGCAGCAGAACGCAGCCGCCCAGGGTGAGCGGCAGGAACGCGCTTAAAAAAACCGCCGAAGAAAATACCATGCTTTCTTACCCGTCCGTTTCGTCGTTCCGGGGGGCGTAGCGGGCAGGCTCGTCCGTTTCGCCCAGCAGATAATCCACGCTGGTGCCGTAGATCCGGGCCAGCCGGATCAGCACCTGGGTGGGGATATCGTTTTCCCCGGTTTCGTATTTGGAATACCCCGTTTGGGACATTTGCAGCATTTTCGCCACCGTGGTCTGGTTCCAGTCGTGATCCTCCCGCAGGTCGCGCAGCCGTTGATACTTCACATCCATCACCAACGGCAGTATAAGCTAATCTGTTTCAGATTATTGACAATTAACCTGTTTCAGGTTAAAATGGGGCGGAACAAAAAGCGATCGGGGAGGGGGCGATTTTGTGGTGCCCATGGAAGCGGTGTTTTTTTCCGCCGATGGGGCGGTGCACAGCCTGCGCGTCATGGATGATCCGCCCGGGGCGACGCTGGATGGCCGGCCGCTTTTGCTGCCGCCCCCGGAATGGGTCCTGCTGCGCCAGCTGACACAGTGCGCCGGCCAGCCCGTATCCCGGAAGGCGCTGCTTCGCGCGCTGTGGGGCGGCGGAAGCGCCTATGTTACCCGCATCGTGGATGTGTATGTGTATCGGTTGCGAAAGCGCTGCCCCCTGCTGCCCATTGAAACGGCCTATCAGGTGGGGTACCAGCTCAACGCCCTGCTCATGGGCGAACCCCGTCAAAAGTGAGCGCCCTGTCCGTCCCATAGGCAGGCGGCCAGATCCACCCGCCCGTCCGGCAGGAAGGGCACGCCCTCCGCTTCCAGCCGGGCCCGCTGGGCGCCTACCTGAAATACGTCGAAGGCCGCCTTCGTATTGCCCTGCTTATCCACCACCCGGTGACAGGGCACGCCCCGCCCGTCGGCGCAGGAGGCCATGGCGTAGCCAACGATCCGCGCGCCCCGGGGCAGGCCCGCCAGGGCGGCGATCTGGCCGTAATACGCCACCTTGCCCGGCGGGATAAGGCGCACGATGGCGTAGATCTTTTCGAACGTGCCGGTCACGGCGGCCCCCTTTCTCCGGGCGGTCCCGGTTTCGTTTGGACGACGATTCCGATTATAGGCCCGATCGGCCGATCTGTAAAGCCCTCCCTGGCATGAATCGCCCGCTTGCGGAAAAAAACGAAGAGGCTGCGGCTCCTTCGATGCATCCTGGTTTTTTCGACAGGCTCCGGCAAATCACCGGGGCTTCATTTTCCTTCTTGCGCCTCGCGGATGAACCTGATACAATAAGATCACACCGCTTGAGGAAAATGACACAGCCTGTTTACGATGGACAACGGAGGCGCTTATGAACGCGAATATCGATAAAATGAAATACCTGCGTCTGCTCGGGGAGCAGTACCCTACCGTGGAGGCCCTGTGCACCGAGATCACCCGGCTCAGCGCCCAATTGAGCCTGCCCAAGGGCACCGAGCATTTTATGAGCGATATCCATGGGGAATACGAGGCCTTCTGCCACATCATGAATAACTGCTCCGGGGCCATCCGGGAAAAGGTGCACCTGTGGCTGGGCGATCAACTGACCAGCCTGCAGGCCGACGATCTGTGCACCCTGATCTATTACCCGGACGCCATCATCCGTCAACAGCACCGCAAGAACGCCACCACGCCTGCCTGGTACCGATCCCAGGTGGAGCATATGGTGTATCTGGCGCGGATGCTGTCCTCCAAATATACCCGGGATAAGGTGCGCCGCGCCATGCCGGAAAACTGGGCCTTCCTGCTGGATGAATTGATGCACTATCAAAATGAGGAAAAGGTCGATCTGACGGAGCAGGAGGATAACCGCCGTCTGTATCACGACGCCATCCTGGATGCCCTGATCGCCACATCCAGCGGCGACGGGCTGATCAAGGCCCTGGCGGCGCTGATCAAAAACCTGGCGGTGGACCGGCTGCACGTGGTGGGCGATATCTTCGACCGGGGCCCCCGGGCCGACAGCATCATGGATATCCTGATGCGTCACCACTCCGTGGATATCGAATGGGGTAATCACGATATCCTGTGGATGGGCGCCGCCGCCGGCAGCGAATGCTGCATCGCCGGGGTGCTGCGCAATTCCCTGGCCTATGGGAACATGGATATCCTGGAGCGGGGCTACGGCATCCCCCTGCGGGAATTGACGCTGTTCGCCGAAAAGACCTACCCCGCCCTGGCCCCCGACCGGGCCATGGTGCAGGCGGTGAACGTGATGATGTTCAAATTGGAGGGCCAGCTGATCCAGCGCAACCCCGAATTCCAGATGGAGGATCGGCTGCTGCTGCATAAGATCCAGCGGGATCAGGGGCAAATCGAGATCGACGGCCAAACCTGGCCCATCCGGGATATGCCGCTGCCCACGGTGGACCCCGACGACGCTTACGCCCTGACGCCGGAGGAGAAGGGGGTGATCGCCGCGCTGCGCCACGCCTTCACCCACAGCATGCGGCTGCGCGAGCACGTGGCGTTCCTGTATCAGCGGGGGTGGATGTACCGCTGCTTCAACGGCAATCTGCTGTTCCACGGCTGCGTGCCCCTGAATGCCGACGGCACCTTCCTGCAAAAGACGCTGCACGGGGTGCCCCTCAGCGGCAAGGCGCTGATGGATTACGCCGACCAGGTGGCCCGCCGGGCGTTCTATACCGGCGAGCAGGCGGCGCTGGATTTCATGTGGTACCTTTGGTGCGGCACCGATTCCCCCGTCTGCGGCCGGCAGATCAAAACCTTCGCCCGGGTGTTCATCCCCGATGAGCGCGCCTGGCAGGAGCCCCGCAACCCCTATTACGAATGGTACAAGTCAGAAGAAAAGTGCGTGGAAATCCTGGCGGAGTTCGGCCTGGACCAGGCGGAATCCCGCATCATCAACGGCCATACCCCCATCCGCGTCACCCACGGGGAAAGCCCCCTGAAGGCCGGCGGCAGGCTGGTGGTGATCGACGGGGGCTTTTGCCGGGCCTACCAGAAAACCACCGGCATCGCCGGCTATACCCTGATCGCCAACAGCCATGGCATGCGGCTGATGTCCCACCAGCCTTTTACCTCCCTGCGGGACGCCCAGGAGACCGGCCGGGATATCCATTCCCAGTCCTTTGAATTCACCACCTACCCCCGCCGGAAATACGTGAAGGATACCGATCACGGCAAGCTGCTGGCCGAGCGCAGGGACGATCTGCTGCTTCTGCTGCAGGCCTGCCGCAGCGGCGTGATCACGCTGTGAATCAAAAAAATGAGCAGAAAAGCTATTTATTCTGTTTTTTGACGTATTTATCGGTAAATTTGGGCTTGATTCTTCCGTTTATTCCATGTATAATGGAAACAACCAAACTGAAAATATAGGAGGTCGTTTGCTATGAATTACGCCGAGGAATCTCTGCGCCTGCACGGGGAATGGCAGGGAAAAATCGAAGTGGTTTCCCGGGTGCCGGTCAAGAATAAAGAGGATCTATCCCTGGCCTACACGCCCGGCGTAGCGCAGCCGTGCCTGGAGATTCAAAAGGACTACGACAAATCCTTCACCCTCACCCGGCGGCACAACCTGGTGGCGGTCATCACCGACGGCACCGCCGTGCTGGGCCTGGGCGACATCGGGCCGGAGGCCGGCATGCCGGTGATGGAGGGCAAATGCGCCCTGTTCAAGGCCTTTGGCGACGTGGACGCCTTCCCTATCTGCGTCCGCAGCAAGGATGTGGATGAGATCGTGCGCACGATTTATCTGATTTCCGGCTCCTTCGGCGGCATCAACCTGGAGGATATCGCCGCGCCCCGGTGCTTCGAGATCGAACGGAAGCTGAAGGAAATCTGCGATATCCCCGTGTTCCACGATGATCAGCACGGCACCGCCGTGGTGGTGGGCGCGGCGCTGATCAACGCCCTGCGGGTGGTCAAAAAGGAAATCGGCGACGCGAAGGTGGTCATCAACGGCGCGGGCAGCGCCGGCATCGCCATCGGCAAGCACCTGATGAACCTGGGCGTCAAGCACCTGACGATGGTGGATCGCTTTGGCGTGCTGTGCGAGGGCGAACAGATGAACCCCGCCCAGGAGGAAATGGCCAGGCTCACCAACCCCGAAAAATTCAGCGGCAAGCTGGCGGACGCGATGAAGGGGGCCGACGTGTTCATCGGCGTCAGCGCGCCGCACATCGTATCCAAGGAAATGGTGCAGTCCATGGCGGAAGGCGCCATCGTGTTCCCCATGGCCAATCCCGTGCCGGAAATCGAACCCGACGAAGCCAAGGAAGCGGGCGCGGCGGTGGTGGGCACCGGCCGCAGCGACCATCCCAACCAGATCAACAACGTGCTGTGCTTCCCCGGCCTGTTCCGCGGCGCGCTGGACGTGCGGGCCACCGATATCAACGAAGCCATGAAACAGGCGGCCTCCCACGCCCTGGCCGACCTGGTGTCCCCCGAAGAACTGAACGCCGAATACATCCTGCCCCTGGCCTTTGACAAGCGGGTGGGCCCCGCTGTAGCGGCGGCTGTGGCCAAAGCGGCGAAGGACAGCGGCGTGGCCCGGCTGTGATCCGTGAACCAACCAAAGATTTGAGAGGTGTATAAGGAATGAGCCAGAAAACGAAAACCGCGAAAAAACCGTTGACCTTCTTCACCCTTCCCTGGCCCCTTTTCCTGGTGATCACCGTGGTGACGCTGCTGGCCACCTACCTGGGCGTGCTGCCCAAGGGCATGACGGGCTGCTTCCTGTTCATGATGGTGCTGGGCGAGATCCTGGCCTGGATCGGCGATCATACCCCCATCATCAAGGATTATCTGGGCGGCGGCGCCATCGTGTGCATTTTCGGCTCCGGATTGCTGGTTTACTTTGGCATCCTGCCCACCGCCGATATGGCGCTGCCCCTGGGCTCCATGGACCTGGTGGGCAATATCGGCACCTTCTTTAAAACCACCGGCGGCTTCCTGGATTGGTACATCGCCGCCCTGATCACCGGCTCCATTCTGGGCATGAACCGCAAGCTCCTGGTGAAGGCCGCGGCCCGGTATTTCCCCGCCATCTTCGGCGGATTGATCCTGGCCTTCGGCCTGTGCATGGGCGTGGCCGCCCTGATGGGCTACCCCGTCATGAACGCCCTGCTGCTGGTGGCGCTGCCCATCATGGGCGGCGGCATGGGCGCAGGCGCTACCCCGCTGTCCAAGATCTTTGAAGCCAGCTCCTCCATGTCCGCCGCCGAGGCCCTGTCCGTCATGACCCCCGCCGTGGCCATCGGCAACGCCATTTCCATCGTGCTGGCCGGCGTGCTGGTGAAGGTGATCAAGGGCAAAATGAACGGCAACGGCAGCCTGATGAAGGCTGGCCACATGGAGCCCAAGGAACTGGAAATCAGCCCTGAAATGCAGGCGAAGCGCGATCATATCGACCTGAAGGGCATGGGCATCGGCCTGCTCACCTCCGGCGCTTTCTTCGCCTGGGGCTTCATCCTGCAGGGCCTGTGGAACGCCCTGG
>JAFUXH010000131.1 GCA_017470945.1 Clostridia bacterium
CACAAGCTTGTGTTACATGACCTACTGTGTTCGCAAGGGCTGGGTCCAGGGAGGGCTTCCTCCCTGGCGGGAGTCTGAGGGCAGCGCCCTCAGCGTGTCCCTTCTCCCTCATTTCTTCCCCGTGGGCAGGGGCTCGTCAAACGGGATCCAGGTGCCGTTTTTCAGGCACCAGATGTAATGGGTGTACCGCGGGTGCTTGCGCCAGCCGTTGGTGGTGGCGTGGGAGCCGACGAAATCCACCTCCACGTTGGGGTGCACTTCCTGGAAGCGGATCTTTTCGGATTCAGGCAGTTTGCGGATCATGGTGGCCCAGAAGCGTTCCAGGCTCGTCAAATTGTCGATGGGTGAAAAATCGTGCACCGGGGCGTAGCAGATATTCAGGTCCAGCAGCTCGGTGCAGTTGGCCAGGGGGGAAATATCGGTGAAATCGTTGCTGAACAATTCCACATATTTCAGGTGCTTCAGCGTGCCCACGGGGGTGATATCCTTGATCCGGTTATCGCCCACGATCAGCAGCTCCAGGTCGGGCAGGTATTTCAGGAAATCCAGGGTGGTGATGCTGTTGTGGCCAAGATCCAGGGCCTTTAGGTTCTTGCAGTACTGCAGCCGCTCCAGCTGCTTGGAGGTCAGCTTGTCCCCCTTGAAGGGCTGGTTGAAGGTGGAGTAAGCGCTGGCGGAGGTGGCGCAGTAATGCTGGCCGCCCAGGTGCACCATCCATTCGAACTGCACATGGGGGTATTTGGCCATCAGCTCGACCATCACATCGTTGGAAGGGGAATGGCGGGTGGAGTTATCGATTTTTTTCACCTTGGGGCACAGCGTCACCAGCGCCACCAGATCCTCCTTGGTCACGCCGGCGGTGCTTTTCGTCAGGTCGATATTGACGCTTTTATCGGTGATCTTATAGCCGCCCCAGGTGGTGGTGAAGGTTAGCTTAGCGCCCTTGGGCATGGCGTTGTAAACGGCCAGCAATTCCCGGGGCTTGAAGCGGATGTTGTACAATTCCAGCTCCATGGGCTGGTTTTTCTTCACGTAGGAAACGGCGCGCTGGTAGGTTTCGAAGGTCTGGCGGTCAGCCTCCGCCCGGGCGGGGCGAAGCGCCCCCGCGCCCACCAAAAGCACCCAGGCGGCGCACAAAACGGCCAACGCGGATAAGTATTTCTTCAGCATCATCAAAGGACTCCTTTCAAAGGGGGAGAGGGGGAGATATTTACCGGGCGGCGTCCCGCGGGCTGCCCGAAACGGCGCGCCACACGATCCGCCCCATGAGGATCGATGACAGCAGCAGCAGGGCGTAGGTGAACCAATGGGGGAAAAAGATTTTCATTTCGTCGGACAGGATCAGCGGCTTTTCATCGGCAAATTCCATGGCGATGATCACGCCGGTGCCCAGCAGCAGGCCGATCCAGCTGCGGACGGCGCGTTTGCCCGCGACCCGCTTGCGCAGGGTGGCGAACAGCAGGAGCACCGCCAGCAGGATGGCGCTGATCAGCTGGGACAGGCGCACAAAACGCCAGTTGACGGTGAAATCCCGCCGGAGAAATTCGAAGAACAACTGGCCGGCGGCGTAGAGGATCAAGGCCAGCAGGGCGGTTTGCCCGGGGGCCCGGCGGCGCAGCCCCCGCATCGCCTGCACGGCGGCGAAGAGGGCCCAGATCGCCTCGAGGGCGAACACCGCCAGGTACCATTCATCCATATATTCCGGGTCGATCACGTAGCACAGCAGGGTTTTGAGGGGCAGGGGCAGCACCGTCATTTCCTCCATGGCGATGCCGTAGCCCTGGCCGTAGCCGTCGGGGGTATCGAAGGGCTCCGCTAGCCGGATCACGGCGATCAGCAGCAGCAAGGATACGGCCAGGCAATCCAGCAGGGCGGGCAATTCCTTCGTTTTTTTCAGGCATTTCGCGGCGATCCACGCCCCGGCCGCCGCGCCCAGCAGCGCGCCGTAGAGCATGAAGCCGCCCATCCAGGGCTGGAACAGGAAAGAAAAGCCGTAGATGGTCACTTCCAGGTTGGCCAGCAGCGCGCCGTACAAAAGGTGCCCGCCCCATACGCCCAGGGGCAGGGCCAGCACCGCCGTCCATTGGGCGGCCTCCGGCGAAACCCCGGCCCGTTTCGAAAGCAGCATCAGGCAAATCACCGCCAGCGCCGCGCCGGCCATGATCCACCAGGCAAACGATGTGATACCGGAAAACAAAGGCGATCGCTTCCTTATTGAAAAGATGAAAGAGGGCAGGTCACTCGGCGGCGTCCTGCCAGGCGCTGGCGAAATAAATGATATCGGCGATGGGCCGCTTGCCCTGGTTGGCGGCGCGGCCGAAGGTATTTTGCTTGGCGCCCCGGAACACAAGCCACGCGGAATTGCCGCCATCCATATTATAGGCCACGATGGGGGTGCCCTCGGCGTAAATGATATCGATGAATTCCTCAATGGTCACGCCGGCGCACTTGGGGTTGTCTGGCCCGCCGGTGACCACCACCATGTATTCCAATTCGCCCGTCTGGCACAGGGCCAGGCGCTGGGCCCGGCGGGTCCATGCCACGCCGTTGGCCCGCAGGGAATCGGCGGGCTGGGGCTGGCGCTGGCCGTCAATCACCAGGGCGGGGCCGAAGCAGAAGCTGTTGACCACCGTGTGATTGGCCACGAATTCGTCCACCTCCTGACGGGTGGGGGTGGGCAGCACGTGGAAATTGGCCTGATCGTCGATCATCAGGATGTCGAAATAGCAGGCGCCGCTCCAGGTTTGGATGAATTTATTCTCTCCCTGGCGGATGATGTATTTCCGGGTGTCCTTGGGTTTGTTGATGCGGAAGCTGTCACCGTTGATGGCCAGCAGGGCGTTCACGTGCTTGGCGATCCGATCGGCGTTGGCTTCATCGGTGCCGTTTTTGGAATGCAGGGCGGAACGCAACTGGCTGGGATCGGCGATTTTGATCCGGGCCACCAGGTAATCGGTGTCATAGGCCCGGCCGGGGGTGATTTCGATTTTCAGGGAAGGATCCGCATAGCTCAGATCGGAGGTATAATACTGCTCGTTGATGGGAGCCATGATTTCTTTCTTGATGGGAATGGGCACGATCTGGCCCGCCGGGGCCTGGGGCTCCGCCGCCGCGGTCACCTGAACGGAGGGGGCCGCTTCTTCCGCGGGGACTTCCTCCTGGGCGATCACTTTTTCCGATGGCACCAGCCACAGCAGCGCGATGATCAGCAGCGCCGCCAACAGGCAGCGGATGATTTTTATCGTCATTCTTCCGTCCTCCTTGATTTGGCGGGGGAGCAATTATTGCTTGGGATACGCCCGTTTCCACAGGGGCAGCACCGTGAAAATGAGCCCCAGGCTGGACAGGATCATCACGGCGTAGCACACGTCCATGCGCATCCAGGTCAGGAATTCGATTTTCTGCTCCAGGGCGAATTCCATGGCGATGACCACGCCGCAGCACAGCAGCACCAGCCCGAAGCGCCCGGCCAGGCGGGCGGGCTTCCGGTCTTTCCCGGGCAGGTTCAGCCAGCAGATCACCAGCACGGCCCCGATGGCCAAAGCGCTGATCAACTGGCTCACCCGCACGAAGCCCCAGCGCAGCACCGCGTCCATGCGCATGGATTCCCACACGATCTGGCAGGCGGCGTAGAGCAGCAGCAGCAGAAGGACCTTGCCCCCCTCCCGGCGCCGTTTCATCCCCAGCAGCAAAAGGCAAATCAGCAGCGCCGTCAGCGCTTCCATCAGGAAAATGGCGAAGTTCCAATCCCCGTAATAATCCTGGGCCCCCAGGGGGAACCGGTACAGGAGGGAGGGATCTTCCCATTCGATCATGCTTTTTTCCATGAAGGGGTCGAACCATTCTTCAATGTTGTGGCCGTAGCCCAGGCCCACCAAAGGCTCGGCCATGCGGCCCAGGGCGATCAGCAGCGCGGCGGGAGCGGCGGCGGTATCCAGGATGCGGGCGGCGCTTTGCCGCGTCACGCGGGCGGTCAGCAGCGCGGCGATCAATACCCCCGCCGCGGCGCCGTACAGCATGTAGCCGCCCCGGGAAAAGGCCAGGAAGAAGGCGACGCCCCGCTCCAGAAACCAATCCAGGCTGACCAGGCAATAGCCGATCCGGGCGCACAGCACCGCCAGGGGCACGGCAAATACGGCGAACAGGCTGACCGTGCCCGCCTTTAAGCCCTGCTTTTTCCCCAGGTACGCCATCAGCGCAAGGGCCGCGGCGGCTGCCAGGGCCACCGCCAGGCCGTAGCTGTAAACGGTGACGCCGCTGAATTCAAATACTGTCATGCCATCAATCCCCCGTCGCGGCAGAGGCGAAATAGATCAGGCCGGAGATGGAACGGCTGTTGCGGGTTTTATGCACCCGCTTGCCGTTGAGCATCAGGTTGGTGGATCCGCCGCCGTCCAGGTTGTAGGCCACCTTGCATTCCGGGAAAATAATGGTGATGTAGGTGGCCAATTCGGTCAGGTTCATGCCGCTGCCGTCGCCGCCGTCGATTTCCATCACGGCGTATTCCAGTTCGCCCAGCTGGCAGATGGCGATGCGCTGGGTGGCCAATTTGGATTCGGTGGATTTGGGCACGTTGGTCATATCCTGCACCTGCCCGTCCACCATCAGCACC
>JAFUXH010000132.1 GCA_017470945.1 Clostridia bacterium
CGGGCCCGCAGCGAGGCGCTGTGCCGCCGGGCCCAGGCGGCCCTGACGGCCGGCCAGGTCGGGCAGGCCAGGCAATGGGCCCGGCAGGCGTGGAAGAAGGGAAAGACATCTTCTGCCGCCCTGCTGATGGGGGCCCAGCGCCCGCCCCGGCAGGCCATCCCCTATTTTCGCTTCGCGGTGGAAAAAATGCCCGCCGAAATGAAGCCCCGCCTGCTGCTGGCTATGGCCTGCCACGCCGCCGGGAAGGAGGCGGAGGGGCTGGTGCAATTGCAGGTGGCCCGGGGCCTGTGCCGCAGCCTGAACGCGGCGGAGGATTTTTGCGCCGCCGCCTGGCAAATGGGCGACGGGGGCGCCCGCGTCGCCCTGGATATGACGCTGGAGCGGCTGGACGAGGCCCCCGCCAGTGTGGATGATCTGCGGTTGAAATACCTGTGCCTGATGCATCTGGGCCAGCGGGAGGACGCCCGCCGCACCCTGGAAACCCTGCTGGATATCGACCCGGACGACGCTGCCGGGCTGTGGTATCGCCGCCATCCCCAGGACGACCGGCTTTACGAGGGCCGGCGGGTGCTGCCGGGGGTGATGCGCTTCCAGCTGAGCGCCGTGCCCCAGCGGCTGAATTACGGCCCGCTGAACCGGCTGCTGCACTGGCTGGTCATGTCCCTGCGGGATTGCGTGAGCGCCGCGGATATCTACCGCCTGGCCACGCCGATCTGGCGGCGCATGTCCCGGGCGGAAAAGCGCCAATGCGACGGGCAGGCGTTGCATTACCCCCTGTGCCTGGCGCTGTATATCCTGATCGCGACGGGCCAAAGGGAAAAGGCGGATGAATTGTACCGGGCGGCCCCGGCGAAACAGCGCGTCCGGCGCACGCTGGCCCGGTACGTGCAATGGATGAACGGCGCGGCGGGCCCATCCCCCCACGCCGACTGAAAGAAGGAGAAACGAAGCCATGCGCTGCATCAATTTTGATCGGGAATTCGAACGGTACCTGGCGGTGTGGATGAAGGAAAACGCCCGGAAATACCGCACCTACGACGACATGGAGGCCGCCATGCCCGATGTGTATGAGCGCTTTCTGGATACGCCGGTCAATTGGCTGGGTGGCATGAAGCCCGGGGAATATTTCAGCCAGTTCGATCAGCCCCGGCAATTGGTCAATTGGATGGAGGATTATTTCAAGCAGCGCATCCCCGTGCCCGATATGCTGATGAATCGCATCGCCGAATTGGGCATGAGCGCGGAGGAAGCGCTGATGAACCTGCTGACCAAGGAACGCGCCACCCGGGAAATGAAAATGGCCGCCGTAACGCTGCTGAGGGAAATCGGCAGCGCCGCGCCGGCGGAATTGTACGTGGCCTGGCAGGCCGCCCGGCAGGAGGGCGAGGACGAATTGGCCGACAACGCCCTGGACAGCCTGGATTCCATGGGGGATCAGGCGGTGGACGCCATGCGGCGCGCCCTGGCCGGCGCTACCCCCGACGGGCAGGAGGCGCTGCTGACCCTGCTGGCCAAGTATCCCGGGGATGAAGCGGTGTTCGAAACCGCGATGGCGCTGCTGAAGGCCCGGCGGGATCGGGTGGCCATCCTGGCCGATTGCCTGGGCAAATTGGGGGACGATCGGGCCCTGCCCGCCCTGAAGGCCCTGGCTGCCAGCGAGGAGACCCCTTATCTGGATTACATTGAATTGCGCAACGCCATCGAAGCCCTGGGCGGGGAAGCGCCCCTGCGGGATTTCGACGCGGAGGACCCGGCCTACGAGGCCATGCGCAGCATGCAGTAAATGCAAGCCGGTCTTTCGTTGATCGGCCCACGCTGTTGATGAAAGCGGGGTGAAGAAGGAATGATTTGTCATCGCTGCGGGAACGCCCTGCGGGATAACGCCACGGTGTGCGATCAATGCGGCGCGGAGGTGACCCCCCGGGAGCGGGAGGGCGGCGCGGCCGGCAGGCGGCAGGGCAAGGAGTATACCCCCCGGTCCGGCCGAAGCGGCAGCGCGGCGGAGCCGACGGCGCCCCTGTATACGCCGGTGACGGTGTCGGAAAACCGGCGTTACCGCGCCGATGGGGCCGGCAAGCCCAACGTGCGCAAAGGCGCGCCCCCGCCCACCGGCACGGCGGCTAATCCGGCGGGCCGGGCGAAAAGCGCGCAAACCAAGCCCGTGCGCCGCGTGATGGTGAATTGGGCCATGCTGTTCACCGTGCTGCTGGTGCTGCTGGTGTTCGCCGTCATCGGCGGCTACGTATTTTTGAAAATGACCGATTCCGGCCAATTGATCCTGGCCCGTATGGGCCGGGAGGCCGACGCCACCGCCCTGTGGACCTACGGGCAGGAATTGCTGGATCAGGGCCACGTGGGCCGGGCCATCGCCACCTACGAGCAGGCCTACGCCCAGGAGCCGGAGCGGGCGGATATGTATGCCCGGCTGACCCAATTGGCCGACGCTTACGAGGCCGCCGGCCGCACCGCCGACGCCGAGCGGGTGTACGCCCAGATGTACACCGATATCGACAAGGAAAATACCTACGCCTATCAGGAAATGATGCGCATCCTGGAAAATCAGGGCCGGCGGCTGGAATTGAGTTCCTTCCTGAAAATGGCCTATGAAAACACCAAGGACCCCTATTTCCGCCGGCAGCGGGAGGATCTGCTGCCCTCCACCCCCACCGCCAGCGAGGAGGCGGGCAGCCGGAAATTTGAGCAGGACGTGGAATTGCTTTCCGCCGAGGACTATGAAATTTACTATCTGTTTGGCGACGAGGGCATCCTGCCGGAGGACGGCACCCTGTATACCAGCCCCATCCATTTGACGGAGGGCACCTATATCATCCGGGCGGTGGCGGTATCCAGCGATCTGATCAGCGATGAGATGCGCATCCAGTATACCATCACCCTGCCCACGCCCCTGGCCCCGGCGGTGTCGCTGGCCCCGGGCGAATATCAAAAGCGGCAGCGGATCTGGCTGAGGCACAACGAATCGGAGGATGAAATGCTGCTGCGGCAGAAATCCAACAAGACCGAAGCGGAAGCGGCCATCCTGGCGAAGCTGTCGGACATCACGATTTATTACACCATCGATGGCCAGACGCCCACCTCCAATTCCCCCATCTTCGACGGCGAGCCCTTCTACCTGCCCTACGGCAGCTGCACGCTGAAGGCCCTGGCGGTGAATGGCTACGGCAAGGTGAGCAACATTCTGGAGCGTACCTACAAGGTCAAGGGCACCTTCCGGCTGTATTTCAACGAGAAGGACACCTTCCCCGACGTGGATCTGATCAAAACCACCCGGGATGGCTTCCTGAAAAAATTCGGCAAGCCGCAAAACGAGCAGGAGATCAATGATTCCGCCGTGCCCGGCCATACCTACCAGCTGGATTACAATTGGGGCAGCGCCCGGTTTTATTTGGATGATACGGGCTATATCCTTTACGCCTATGAAACCAGCAGCTCCTCCGTATCCGGCCCCCGGAAAACCCGGATCGGCATGACGGAAAAGGAAATCACCGAGGTGTTCCGGGATATGGGCCAGACCTACGATCAGAACGGCGACCGCAGCATCTATTACGATTCTACCGGCTACGCCAAAATGTATCACCTGGACGCCACCCACGACCGCATCGACTACGCCTACTTCCGCCAGGATAATGGTACGGCGATCCTGAGCTATTACCTGGAAAACGGCAAGGTGGTCAAAATGGGCATGCGGTGCGAGTATTGATACAAATATCTAATACTAAAATCTGCTCAAAAGTAGACATCTTATCGGTCTTTTTCCGCCCTGGCGTTGCTTCGCTTCGGTCAACGTAGCGCTGCTACGCCTCCCTCCGCGCAGCTTAGCCAGAACGGAAAAATCCTCGATAATATTGTCTCCTTTTTATCAGATTTTAGTATAAAACATATGTCGGCTTGAAGAAAAACAGGGTCCGGCTGGAAACAAAAGCCGCGTCCCACCGAATGAAAAAGCAAGGGACCGTGACCGGGCTGAGAGAATCAGCGGGCGTCACGGCCCCTTTTTTCTTGAACGCACGGAAGCATCGCAACCAAATATAGGTCAACAACCGCTGTCATCCCGGCCGAAAGGAAACCAAAGGCGGAATCTGCTTCGCTTCACTTGAGATAGCGTATGCGGTTTGCGTTCATCGTTTTCCTGGAGATTCGGAGGAATACTGCGGCTGGCTTTTACGAAAGCTTTTGCTGATACATGGTCCTGCCGCCGACGAGGGTGCGGATCACGGTGCCGTCGGGGGTAGTCAGGATCAGGTCGGCGTCCTTGCCGGGGAGCAGGCGGCCCTTGCCGCCAAAATCCAGCAGATCCGCGGGGTTTTCGGTGAGCAGGGGCATCACCCGGTGAAGGGGCTGGCCGGTGAAGGCCATCAGGTTTTTCAGCGCCTGCTGCTGGTTCAGGGTGCTGCCGGCCCGCACGCCGTTTTCCGTCAGGCAGGCGTCGCCATCCTTCACGGTTACGTCGTTGACGCCCAATTTGTATTGCCCATCGGGCAAGCCGGCGGCCATGATGCTGTCGGTGATGGCCACCACCCGATCCCAGCCTTTGCATTTCAGCAGCAGCCTGACGCTGCCGGGGTGCAGGTGCCGCCCGTCGCAGATGGCTTCACAGTACACGTCGCTTTCCAGGGCGGCGCCCATGATGGCGGGCTCGTGCTGGTGGAACAGGCGCATGGCGTTGAAGGTGTGGGTGCAGCTTTTCGCCCCCAGGCGGATGGCGGTCATGGCCTGATCGTAGGTGCAGCCGCTGTGGCCGATGGCGATGACCACATCGTCCCGCAGCGCCTGGATCAATTCGGGCACGCCCGCCACCTCCGGCGACACCGTCATATACCGGATGCCGCCGCCGGCGATTTCCTGATACCGGCGGAACAGCGCCGCGTCGCCGGCGCGCAGCAGGTATTCCGGCATGGCCCCCTTGTATTGGGCGGACAGGAAGGGCCCCTCCAGGTGGATGCCCAGCAATTGGGCCCCGGGCAGGGTGCGATCCATGGCCTGGCGGGCCTGGCGCAGGCACCAGGCGGTTTGCTCCTGGGTATCGGTCAGGATGCTGCACAGAAAGCCCGTGGTGCCGTTCCGGGCCAGGAAACGGGATATGCGGTCATAGCCCGCCTGGTCGGCGGCGTTCACGTCCACCCGGTCCGCCCCGTGCATGTGAATGTCGATCATGCCGGGCAGCACGCACAGGCCGGCGGCGTCGATGATTTCATCGCCCTCGCGGCCGGGATTGGGCACGATCTTCCCATTTTCCGCGTACAGATCGCCGGGGATCAGGCCGCCTTGCCCCGGGATCAGGCCGTTTTTGATTTGCAGCATACCCTCACCCTTCCACAGGCCGCCGGGCGGCGTTGGCGTTGACGTAGATCAGCGCGTCGGGATGATCCTGCAGCAGCGTGACGGGGAAGGCCGTGGTGATTTCGCCGTAGGCCGCCCGGCGCATCACCGCCCGGTGCCAATCCCGGAACACCCCCAGCCGCACCTTTTTGGCGGTGAAAATCTGGTGGAAGCCGATGGTGACGCAGTAGGGCGGCATATCCTCGATGGCCCCACCCAGATCGCCGATGGCGTTGGCGGTGCGGGTCTCCCGGGAAATTTCCAGCACCCGGGTGGGCAGCTGGGTGAACGCCTGGACGGTCAATTCCGGCTGGGGTTCGTTGAAGGCCAAATGTCCGTTGATGCCGATGCCGCCAAAGCAAATGTCCGCGCCGCCCAGTTCCTTCAGCAGCCGGTCGCCCTTTTGAGGCTCCAGGGGATCGGGGTATACGCGCTGGGCGGGGGGCACCGTCAGCGCGGGATCGATGCGCCCGTACACCTGCCGCTCCATGAAGCCGATGAAGCTCAGGGGATCGGAGGGCGGGATTTTTGTTTGCGGGTCGGCCATGTATTCATCCATGTTAAAGAACCAGCAGTTTTTCAGGCTGATTTTCTGTTCGTTCACCAGCCGCACGAAAATGGGGTACTGCCCCACCGGGCCCACCGGCACGATGAACACGGTCCGTTGCCCCCGGGCGTTGTTTTCCCGGATCGCGCGGATCATCTCCTGCGCCATTTCATAGAATACTTCCCCCGATTCGCCCAGGCATTTGAGCGGGATCCTGGCGCCTTCTCCCAGCTCCTGCGGCGGGATGCGGTAATAATCGTGCATGGCTTCCTCCTTGCTTGAAAACGGGGCCGCCCGCAGGCCGGGGCAGCCCCTGAATGGTTTTGGCTGTAAAAGCGTTTCTATGGATTACTTGAAGGCTTCCGCCATGTTGTCAAAGAGCACGTAGTTTTCCACCGGCACTTCCTGCTCCACGGCGCCGGTCTTGATGAAGCCCTGCTGCTGCACTTCGTAGTAGCTGGCCATGGTGCCATTCTCCAGGAGGGTCTTCAGCTCGGCGCTGCTGGGCCAGGCGGCGTCGCCGGTCTGGTTCAGGGCCACATCCACATCCTGGGCGCACTGGGCGGCGACCCAAGCGGCCACCTGCTCAAAGTTTTCGGGGTTGGAGGCGTAGTCGATGGCCTTGTACAGGGCCCGGGTGAAGCGCAGCACGATGTCCTTGTTTTCTTCGTAGTACTTGGGCAGCACGATCCAGGACGCCAGGGACACGTCGCGGTCGGCGAAATCCACGTTGGAGCACAGGGAGAACACGTCGCCGTTGGAGGCGTTGATGATGATGCCGGAGGAGGGGCTCCAGCAGGCGCAGGCGTCGATGGTGCCGGAGATCATGGCGTTGGCCAGGGCGGAAGCGTCCATTTCATAGGCTTCGATGTCGTCCCAGGTCAATCCGGCGTCGTTCAGGCAGTAGCGCAGGATCATTTCGGAGGAGGTGCCGGAGGCGTAGCCCACCTTCTTGCCCTTCAGGTCGGCGGCGGTTTCGATGCCGGCCTTTTTGCTGGCCAGCACGGTGTCGGAATTGCCGATCTGGCTCATGCAGAAAATGTTGGCCCTGCCGGCGATGCACAGCTTGTGAGCGCCGGGCCCGATGTAGCCGAGGCTGATGGAGCCATTCTCCATAGCGGCGATGATGGTGGGGCCGTCGGCGAATTCGTAGAGGGTCACATTCAGGCCTTCTTCAGCGAAGTAGCCTTGTTGGATGCCGGTCAGCACCGACCAGAGGGACGCGTAGTTGGGCATGTAGGCCACGTTGATATCCTCGGCGGCGGCAAAGGCCGTCACGGACAGGCACAGGGCCAGGGCGAGCACAAGCGCAAACAATTTCTTCATGGGGTTTCCTCCTTCTGTTTTTTCACAGGCTTCCAGCCTGCTGGAATCGGGGTTATTTGCGCACCTCCAGGTATTCCTTATACACCTGCTCCCAAATGTGGTTGCGCAATTCCATGAACCGGGGCAGTAATTTGGTTTCCTGGTTGCGGGGATAGGGGATATCGATGGGCACGATCTCCTTGATGCGGCCGGGCCGGGCGGACATGATGATCACCTTCTGGGCCAGCAGGATGGCCTCGTCCACGTCGTGGGTGATGAAAAAGCAGGTTTTCATATCCTTTTCCCAGGTTTCCAGCAGCTCGGACTGCAATTGGGTGCGGGTCTGGGCGTCCAGGGCGCCGAAGGGCTCGTCCATCAAAAGCACCTCCGGGTTGGCGGCGTAGGCCCGGGCGATGGCCACCCGCTGCTTCATGCCGCCGGACAGCTCCTTGGGATAGTGATCGGCGAATTTTTCCAGATCGACCTTTTTCAGGTATGCCATGGCCTCTTTTTCGGCGTCCGCGCCTTTCACGCCCCGCATGTTCAGGGCGAACACCACGTTCTTTTTCACCGTCAGCCAGGGGAACAGGGCGTATTGCTGAAACACCACGCCCCGCTCGGTGCCTGTGCCGGTGATTTCGTGGTCGTTGCAGTAGGCCTTGCCGGAGGTGGGCATCTGCAGGCCGGCGATGATATTGAGCAGCGTGGATTTGCCGCAGCCCGAGGGGCCCACCACGCAGATGAATTCGTTTTCGTAAATATCCAGGCTCACGTTGCGCAGGGCCTCGGTGGGGCCGTTGCGGGTTTCATACACCTTCGAAACGTCGGCGATGCGTACCTTCAGATTTCTCGCTTCTCCTGCCATGAGGTGAGCCTCCTTTCCAGCAGCTTGATCAATTTTTCGATCACGATGCCAATGACGCCGATGATGATGATGTACAGCAGCATGGGCTTGGTTTCAAAGGCGTTGTTCAGCGACCGGATGCGCATGCCCAGCCCCGCCATGGCGCCGGTGGATTCGGCGGCGATCAGGGTGGTCAGCGCCACGGAAGCGCCCAGGCGGATGGCCGTCAGGATGAAGGGCAGGGACGCCGGGGCGATGACGCGGATGAAAATATCCTTGTCGGTAGCGCCAAGAACCCTTGCCGCCTTGATCAGCGTTTCATCAATGTTGATCACGCCCTGGTAGATGGTGATGCACATGGTGAGGAAGGTGGCCAGGGTGATCACGATGATCTGGGGCTTGCGGCCCACGCCCGCGGCGATGACCACCAGGGGCACGTACGCCAGGGGCGGGATGTTGCGGATGAATTCGATCCAGGGCTCGATGATATTGCGCACCGGCCTGTACCAGGCCATCAGGATGGCCACCGGCAGGGCGATCACGAATCCCAGCCCGAAGCCCGACAGCACGGAGATCATGCTGGAGGCAATATCCTTCCACAGTACGCCCCGCTGGATCATGACGGGCAATTGCTTCAGCGTTTCCACCACGTTGGGGAAGCACCGGGAGGTGGCGGGCAGCACCGATAAAATGTACCACAGCACCATGGCGGCCAGGAACGACAGGACCAGCCACATTTTATCCGGGATCCGAAACCGATTTTTTTTGTTTTCCTGCCCGGGTTTGGCGTTCAGCATGGGGCAGCCCTCCTCAGGTTCATATCTATTTTCATTATACCGCCCCTTTGCCGGGAAAGAAAGTATGATTTTTTTTGATACCTTTTCGCTGTGCGCGCGGGGGAAGGGGCGGCATTTTGATCGGCAAAAATCAACACGTGTGCAGGCGCCGCGCCGGCTTTCCTTATCCCGGAGGCAGGCGCGTTGGATGCCTTGTTCCCCGCCCGTCTTGGCAGACGCTGCTTGCCCGGGAACGGGCGTATTTTCTACAAAAACGAGCAAAACTCGGTTAGATGAGCCTTATCGCACGGCCGGGGAAAGAAATTCCCAGGATCTTGAAAAAATACCAGAATAACCCCCTTGACAGGGACGGCAAGATATGGTAAGATACACACGTGTTTACAACTGTATGTGCCGTTTGAGATCCTGCGCGCGCCTGATCGCAGGCCGCTGGAGATAAGAAAAGGAGGAATATGTCATGAAGAAAGTACTTGCCTTGCTGGTGGCCGCTATGCTGCTGCTGTCCACCGGGGCTGCTTTGGCCCAGGAGAAGGAGCCCGTCACCATCCGCTTCTACAATTACGCCCTGTCCGAAGCGGCGAAGGCGGATTGGTGGAAGGATATCGTGGCTTCCTTTGAAGAAAAGAATCCCTGGGTGACGGTGGAAAGCGTCACCGTGGATTACAACAGCATGATCCAGACCTTCACCAACGATCTGGGCTCCGGCATGAGCGTCGATCTGATCCTGGGCGAGGTCAGCTGGATCCCCGCGCTGGTGGATGGTGAATTCATCCAGCAGCCCAAGGATGTGATCGACCCCGCGTTCTACGCCGGCTACTATGATTACGTGCTGGATCAGATGACCTACGGCGGCGGTGTGTACGCCGTGCCGCATTACTACACCAATTCCGTGGTGTTCATCAACAAGGATCTGGTGGAGGCCGCCGGCATGAAGGCCGACGCCTTCCCCACCACCCTGGATGATCTGAAGGCCTGGATCGAAACCCTGAACGCGTTCTATCAGGGCAGCGGCAAGGTATCCACCATCTTCGGCCTGACCACCGCCGAGGTGCCGGCCACCGGCTCCAACATCAACGCCATCTTCACCGCCTTCGGCGGGCAGCTGCTCACCGACGATGGCAAGCTGGCCGACCTAAAGGCCGAGCCCAACGCCACCGCCATGGCTGAAATGCTGGATTTCTATAAGTACCTGATCGGCAACGGCTACACCCAGGAAAACCTGAAGCTGAAGGATTACCGCGCCGCCTTTGGCGCCGGCAACGTGGTGGCGTATGTGGATTCTTCCTGGGGCTACGCCCAGATCGGTGAGGTGGATGCCAACGCCGCGAACTTCACCGTCACCGCCCCGCTGCCAACGGCCATGGGCACCTACGGCCAGGGCAATTCCCTGGTGGAAAGCCACTGCTTCCTGATCGGCGACGGCCTCAGCGACGAGCAGAAGGAAGCCGTCAGCCTGTTCATCCAGTACTGCACCAACACCGAAAACCTGCAGGGCTACCTGAATAACATCGGCCTGGCCTTCATTGCCCATGAGGGCATGGCGGATTGCCAGATCTCGCCCATCCTGGCCGGCGCCGCCCAGGGCGTATCCCACGTGCAGCGGCAGACCCAGATCGGCCCCATGGTCAGTGTGCAGAAGCAGCTGGCGACGCTGGTGTTGGATTACACCGTCAACGGCGCTTCCCTGGAGGACGCCGTCAACAGCTACATCACCGAAGCGGAATACTTCATCGATCAATAACTCAAATCAGCGATCTGCGGGGGTGGCGTCACACGACCACCCCCTTTCTTAAAAAGGAGAAGGACAGCATGCGTTCATCATCCCCTGCGCCGGGCCGTTCCCTGTGGAATTTCCATTCCCGGAAGCGGCAGGATATGCTGTTTTGCCTGGGCCTGCTGCTGCCGGCCATCGTGCTGTGCGTGGCGTTTATCCTGATCCCCATCGTGGATTCGGTGGCCATGAGCTTTACCAGCTACAAAATCGCCAACCTGACCAAGAACCGCCCCGGGGATTGGAATGACTTTGCCAATTACACGCGGCTGTGGAAGGCGGGCAAATTGCAAAGCGCCATCGGCATCACCGGCCGCTTCGTGCTGTGGACGGTGGGGCTCACCTTCGTGGTCAGCATGGCGCTGGCGCTGATCCTGAACACCGACCCCCGGGGGGCCCGGTTCCTGCGCAGCGTGATGATGATCCCCTGGGTGATCCCCACGGTGATCGCCGGCCTGCTGTGGGCGTGGATCTACGCCAACCCTTACGGGCTGGTGCAGTATTTGGTCAACGTGTTTTCCGGCGGGCGGGTGACGGATTTCGGCATGCTCAACGGCAAAGGCACCGCCCTGTGGGGCGTGATCATCGCCGGGCTGTGGAAGCAGGTGCCGCTGATGACGCTGCTGCTGCTGGCCGGCATGCAAAGCGTGCCCGACGATATCCTGGAGGCCGCGAAAATCGACGGCGCGGGATATTTTACCCGCCTGATTCACATCCTGATCCCCTACATGCGCAGCGTGATCGCCGTTTCCGTATCCATGTGCATCATTGAAAATTTCAAGCAGTATCCCCTGTTTGCCACCCTGACCAACGGCGGCCCCGTGGGCGCCACCACCACGCTGGCGGTGTTGTCCTACGACGAGGCGTTCGTCAACAACAATTACGGCTCCGGCGCGGCGGTCACCACCGTGTGGCTGCTGGTGATGATCGTGGTGGTGCTGATTTTCAATTTGATCTTCAAGCGCGAAAGAAAGTGAGGTGGGGTAGATGAAAAAAGCAGCTGCGGTCCGCACGTCCGGCGTCGTTTTCAAATACCTCGCCATCGCCGTGCTGTTTTTGTTCCTGCTGTTCCCGGTGTACTGGATGCTGGCCACGTCGCTGAAAACCAATGTGGAATCCTACCGCATCGTGCCCACCCTGTGGCCCGAGCACATTTCTTTCGACGGTTTTTTATCGCTGATCCGGGATGGCAAATTTCTGGTGTATTATCAGAATAATCTGGTGGTATCGGCTTTGGCGGCGGCGCTGATCTGCGTCATTTCCATCATGGCGGGCTATGCCCTGAGCCGCTTTCATTTCCGTTGGAACGTGATCCTGCTGGCCACCTTTTCCTTTTCCCAGATGATGCCGGTGATCAGCCGCCTGATTTCCCTGTACAGCATCCTGCGCCGCCTGGGCATGACCGATACGCATCTGGGCCTGGTGCTGGCAGTCAGCGCCACGCAGGTGCCCTTCTCGGTGTCGCTGATGGCTTCTTTCTTCGACGGCATCCCGCGGGATTTGGAGGAGGCGGCCTGGGTGGATGGCTGCGGGCGGATGAAAACGCTGCTGCGCATCATCATGCCCCTGGTGGTGCCGGGTATCCTGGCCGTGGGCATTTACAGCTTCCTGATGACCTGGGATGATTACCTGCACGCCATCACCCTGGTGCGTTCGCCGGAATTGTGGACGCTGTCCCAGGGCCTGAAGCTGACCTACCTGGGCGAGGTCAGCGATTGGCAATTGATCAATTCCGCCTCCATCCTGGGGGCGCTGCCCATGATCTTCATTTTCTTTTTCTTCCAGAAATACATGGTGAAGGGCCTGGTGGCCGGCGCCGTAAAGGGATAAAAGAAGGCTCCGTTCGGGGAATATTCAAAAAGCATAGCGAAAGCAGCGCGTCCGATGGGATGGCTGTGCTATGCTTTTCTTTGCTGTGCTTCATGATCAGTCGCTCAAAACAGGCGTAACCTATGTGAAGCGAGGGAACGGAGCTTATACTAAATCACAACTAAAATGTTGACATTCTATTTGTCAAGGATGAAAATCATCTTTACATGTTTTCGGCATCTCTCACCCTAATTACAGAGCTTTCCTATCATTAGAAATAAAGGATTCATTCTCATTTTACTACCAAAACAGCTAATTGCACAAGCCAACTTAATGCAGAAGACGTAGAAAATCATGCCGTATTCTCAACTAATATATTGTTGTAATGTGACATAGGAAACGCTTGGGCATGATTTGGAAGGGCTAATCTGATTTCACGGATACCTGGTTTTTATCCACAGCAACATCCTTTTAAGATGTATTTGAACCTATAAAAACAATTGTGAAAAAGATCTATACCCCGGAATATGCAGAGAAGCCGCCATCGATAGGGATCGTCACGCCGGTAATAAAGCTGGCGGCATCGTTGTTGAGCAGGAACAGAACCGCGCCGCTGAGTTCCTTTTCGCTGTCGCCAAAGCGTCCCATTGGAGTAGCGGCCAGGATTTTACCCGTGCGGGCAGTAGGGGTGCCATCGGGATTGAACAGCAAGGCGGCATTCTGCTTGGTGGAGAAGAAGCCGGGGGCGATGGCGTTCACGCGAATGCCTGCTTTGCTGAAATGCACCGCCAGCCACTGGGTAAAGTTGGTAACGGCTGCCTTCGCCCCGGAATAGGCGAGGATTTTGGTTAGGGGCGTATAGGCGTTCATGCTGCTGATATTCAGAATGTTGCAGCCCTCGCGCCCAACCATTTGCCGGGCAAATGCCTGGGTGGGCAGCAGTGTGCCGATGAAGTTCAGGTTGAATACAAATTCCACGCCGGATTTGTCCAGATCGAAGAAAGACTTGGTGTCGGCTTCAATATCGCCCAATTCAAAGTATTCCTTGTCTGTGGTGGCTCGGGGATTGTTGCCGCCCGCACCGTTGAGCAGGATATCACACGGACCGAGATCGGAAAGTACCTGGTCAGCCACAGCGTAGCAGATATCCTTATCCAGCACATTGCAGCTATACGCCTTGGCGATGCCGCCTTCCGCTACGATCTCTTCGGCAAATTTGTTGGCGCTTTCAAAGTTCAGATCCAACAGCGCTACCTTCGCTCCTGCCCGGGCCAGGACTTTGGCGAAGTAAGAGCACAGCACGCCGCCCGCGCCGGTAACCACGGCCACTTTATTGGTCAAATCGGTGTTCAATACATTCTTCAGCATGATTATTTTCCTTCCTTGCTTTCTTTGTCGATAGCTTCCCACAGGCCGTTGATATACGCGGTGCCCAGGGCCCGGTCGTACAGCCCGTAGCCGGGGCGGCCCTGCTCGTCCCAGATCATGCGGCCATGGTCGGGCCGGATGTAGGTATCGGGGCAGGTGTCGTAAATGGCCTTCATGATTTCGTACAGATCCAGGTCGTCCGTGCAGCTTAAGTGCGCTGCCTCCCGGAAATGGTGATGGCCCAGGTACTTGACGTTCCGCACGTGCATGGCCCCGATGCGGTTCATTTCGCCGAAATGGCGGATGATGGCGGGGATATCGTTGGCCGGGTTGCTGCCCAGGGAGCCGGTGCACAGGCAAAGCGTGTTGGCCGGGCTGTCGTGCAATTGCACCATCTTATCAAAGTCCGACTGGCTGTGGGTGATACGGGGCAGGCCGAAAATGGGCCAGGCGGGATCGTCCGGGTGGCAGGCCATCTTCACGCCCACTTCCTCGCAGACCGGGATCACCGCGTCCAGGAAATACTTGAAATTTTTCCGCAGATCGTCCGGGCCGATGTTCTCATACTGCTTGAGCGTGGTTTCCAGCAGGGCCAGCCGCTCCGGCTCCCAGCCGGGCAGGGTGAAGCCATGACTCCCCTCGGCGGTCTTTCGCACGATTTCCAGCGGGCCCATTTCTCCCAGGTCTTTTTCATCAAAGTACAGGCTGTTGCTGCCGTCCTCCGGGATGACGCGGGCCAGGTCGGTGCGCAGCCAGTCAAACACCGGCATGAAGTTGTACACGATGACCTTCACCCCGTGCCTGGCCAGCATCCGGATGGTGGAAATATAATTGGCAATGTACTCCTCCCGGGAGGGAAGGCCCATCTTGATATCCTCGTGCACGTTGACGGATTCGATCACTTCGATTTCCAGCCCCGCATCGTTCACTTCTTTTTTGAGGGCAACGAATTCCTCCTCGGGCCAATCCACCCCGGCGGGCTTGTCCAAGAGGCCCATCAGTCCCGTCATGCCGGGGATCTGCTTTACGTATTTCAAGGGAATGGGGTCAATTTGGCTGCCATACCAGCGGAATGTCATTTTCACGAAGATCACCTCAAGATTTTGTATTTTACTTTAACTGAGTGCGCCAAATTGGAACTGAGCGCATGCAAGTATATCGCTTTCACCACCATGAACAGAAAAATATACTGCATGCACATCCTCTATTTGAGGAATAGGTACTTGAACGCATTGCCATACATCAGAAGAAACGCTTAATACTGCGGCAGCAGGATTGCTCAACTGATCGAAATGCAGCTGCACGTATCCACTCCCTCGAAGCAGCATAGATAATGAATTGCAGGCAGGAGAAAAATCGAGATATTTATATCCAAATGCGGCACCGGGACGCAAATTTTCAATCCAAGAGAAATATCCATTCGGTGCTTTTTCATCCCGCATACCAGTATGATAGGGCATAGAGTTCTCCGGCCCATTATGAGGCAAATTGGGCAGCATGGCCATGTGCTCCCGGTCAGGGCCCATCAGACAGCAGGCGATGGTTGCCGAATAAGACGCATCGCCCTTCAAAGGGCCGCCATTCAATCCGCAGCTTGTCAATTCAGCCTGGTTAAAGGTGCCGTCAGCATTCATTGTCAATTCTTCAGCAAATCCTTGCCGGGAAAACTGTCCTCCATGGGTATGACGATGGCCAAAGATGTAGTATTTTTCTCCGATCTTCGCAATGCTGCCATGATTATTTCCGGGATAATTCTGTGGCTGTGTTGTGCCCTTGTATCCAATATCGGCATTGGATACAAGCACGCCCTTGAAGGTAAAGGGCCCTTCGGGGGATTTTGCCATGCCGTAACATAGTTCATGGCCCTGTAGGCTGGAATAAATGTGATAGTACCATTCGCCAAAGTGCCTGATACTGGACGCCTCAAAAAAAGGATGTTGTTCATAGGATGTGCCCGCACAGGTTTCTATGCCATTGGCACACAGGAAAGGCTCGCCAACAATGGTGTGCATATCATCCGCCAAGCGAATTCCCATACCGCCGGGAATGGGGTGATTGCCCATCTCCGGGAAACGCTTGAGCGGCGCAGACCCCATGTACAGGTACACCCCGGCTTCATCACACAGTACACCGGGATCGAACCACTGGATATCCTTGGGGCGGCTGCCATTTTCCCGGGTTACATGCGCAAGGAACTCATATTGCCCCGCAGGGGTATCACATACAGCTACCGAAATCATGTTGGAAAAATCCATGGAATAGTAAAGATAATATCGTCCGTCCTTTCCCTGTACGGCATCCGGGGCAAACAGCAAATGCGGCAGGCCCGCGGCTTTGCGTTTAGGAATGCCGGGGATTGAAGCGTCCTGCTGCAGCGGCTCCTGCTCCTTGCGGTAAATGACCCCTTCATAACGCCAGTTTCCCATGTCATCCACAGGTGCGCTCCAGCATACATAGTCCAGCAGACAGAATTCATCGCCGCCATCCTCGTCATGACTGCCGTAAATATACACCCGGTCTCCAAAAACCCTGGGTTCTCCATCTGGAATATGTTCCCACTCCGGTAAATAGGGATTTACAGCTTGCTTCTTCATCTTTTCCTCCTCATCTACATTCCCAGCGCAGCATACAATTGTTCGCAGTATGCCGCCTCCTGGATTTTTGCGTATCTTCCATTCATAAAATCAGGAAAAACGATCTCCCGCAGCATCTGCCAGCTCTGTTCTTCTTTGCCTGGAATGATAGGATAAAAGAGCGCGTCGGCTTCATGGGCAGATATGCGATCCGCGTCCGTATCACCTACCATCAGCGCTTTTACAGGACTTTCCAGCTTTGCTTGGGCCATTTTCAATTGTTCCGTTTTATTTCCATCCTCCTGGCTCATGAGAAAATCCACCGAGGACATCAGGCCGCCTGCCGTCCAATCATGCTCCAAGCCATGTTTTGCCGCTGAAGAGACAACCGCAACACAGGCGCATTGGTTCATTTTTGTCAGCGTATCCTTCACACCAGGAAAGGGCGGCAAACCAGCGCACGCTTTGGCAAACA
>JAFUXH010000133.1 GCA_017470945.1 Clostridia bacterium
CACCGCCATCCGGCCGCTGATCCGGATATCGGCGCCCATGCGCCGCAGGTCAGCCGCCTGGCCGAAGCGATTTTCAAATACGTTTTCGATCACCACCGACGTGCCCTCCGCCACGCAGGCGGCGGCCATTATGGGGCTTTGCATATCGGTGGGAAAGCCCGGATGGGGCTGGGTTTGCAATTGGGAAAAGGCGCGCAGCCGCGCCGGCGCCTGCAGGGCGATCCGATCCGCTTCCCCCCACACCCGGCAGCCCATTTCCTTGAGCTTCTCCGTCACCGGCAGCAGGTCGTACAGGCAGGCCCGCCGCAGCGTCACGCTGCCCCCGGTCATGGCCCCGGCGCACAGGAACGTGCCGGCGGCGATGCGGTCCGGGATGGGGGTATATTCCCCGCCGTGCAGCTGCGGCACGCCCTCCACCTGGATCACTTGGGTGCCCGCCCCCCATACGCGGCCGCCCAGGGCGTTGATGAAGCGCTGCAGATCCTCGATTTCCGGCTCCCGGGTGGCGTTGTGGATCACCGTGACCCCCGGCAGCAGGGCGGCGGCCATCATCACGTTTTCGGTGGCCCCCACGCTGGGATAATCAAAATACACGTCCCCGGCGTGCATCTCCCGGCCGTCGCAGTACAGCCTGCCGCCCTCGTCGATCACCCGCACGCCCAGGGCCCGCAGGCCCTTCAAATGCAGATCGATGGGCCGCAGCCCGATTTCACAGCCCCCGGGATAAGACACCGTGGCCCGGCGCAGCTTGGCCAGGATGGGCCCCAGCAAAAAGATGGAGGATCGGATCTGCCGGCTCAGCGCGTCGGGCATTTCCCAGTTGGAAAGGCCCTGATTATGTATGCGGATCTCCTCCGGCCCGCCGTCGCACCGGCAGCCCAGTTTTTCAATGATCTCCCCCATGGCCCGCACGTCCGATATATCGGGGCAGGCGTGCAGCGTCACAGGATCGCGGGCCAGGATGGCCGCCGCCATGATGGGCAGCACGGCGTTTTTCGCCGTCGGCACCGGAATTTCCCCCTGTAATTTTTCGCCGCCATGCACACAAAATCCTTCCACGTCCGTCACCTTCCTTCTTCTTTCAGGCTATGCCGAAAGAAGAAAAGGGTGATACGCTCCCGTCACTGCAGGTTGCCAACGCAGGAACGGCTGATATTCAGCACGATGCCCACCGCCGCCATGGTGATGGACAGGGAGGTGCCCCCGGCGCTGAAGAAGGGCAGGGGCAGGCCCGTGGTGGGCAAAATACCCACGACCACCCCCATGTTGATAAACGCCTGCACCGAGATCATCGACACGATGCCGGCGCTGAGCAGGCAGGCGAACCGATCCTCGCAGGTGAGGGCAATGCGCATGCCCGCCAGCAGGAAAGCCATAAACAGGGCGATCACACACAGGCAGCCCACCAAGCCGAAATCCTCCCCCACGATGGCGAAAATGAAGTCGCTTTCCGGGTAGGGCAGATAGGCGTATTTCTGCCGTCCCTGCCCCAGCCCCATGCCAAACAGCCCGCCGGAGCCAAAGGCGATCAGGGACTGGGACAATTGGTACCCCTCATCGCTCATTTTGGCGAAGGGATCGGTGAAGGACAGCAGCCTTTCCCGCCGGTAATCGGCGCTCCAGGCGTAATAGCCGCCCAACGCCAGGCCGCCGATGCCCAGCACCGCCATGTGCCGCCATTTGGCCCCGGCCAGCATGATCATCACCACGCTGACGATGATGATCGTGCCGGCGGTGGACAGATTGGGCTGCTCCAAAATGATCAGAAACAGCACCCCCGGCACCACCAGCACCGGCAGGATACCCCGAAAAAAGGTGCGGATTTTTTTGCCCCGGGCGGTCAGCACGCTGGCTAAAAACAATACGCAGGCATATTTGGCCAATTCCCCCGGCTGGAAGGAGATCCCGCCCAGGGACAGCCACCGCCGGCTGCCGTTGATGGATACGCCCACCCCGGGGATCACCACCAAAAGCAGCAATACGACGCTGAGCCCGATGCCCGTCAGCACCACCCGGGGCCGGCCCCAGAACTGATAGGGCACCCGCATGGTGACGGCCATCGCGGCGGCCCCCACCGCCACGCCGAACAATTGCTTTTTCACCTCGGACAGGGGATCGCCCCCATCCTGCGCCTTGTAGTACGTGGCGCTGAACAGGGTGATCAGCCCCAGGAAAAGCAGGAGCATCATGATGCTCAGCAGCGTTTTATCCACTGGCCTTTGCCGGCCCGGGCGAAGCCTGAATCGCAGCATAGCGCGTTTCTCCGTTCATGGGGTGCCGAATCTTTCGCTTGCGTGCGTGGGATCTTTTTGGCGTTCGCAAAAAAGAAAAGGGGCGCGGGGATACCCGCCGGGAAATCGCAGCCGTAAAGATAAAAAAATCTGCCGCCCGTTTGCTTTCGTGCGGCAGATGACTTCCAATTCTACCATCATGCGAGGTGATTCACGATCTCCTTGAAAACGCGGCCCCGCTGCTCGTAATCGGAAAACATATCGAAGCTTGCGCAGGCAGGCGACAGGAGCACGTTTCCCCCGGGCTTCGAAAGCGCCCGGCACAGGTTCACCGCGTCCTCCAGGGTATCGGCCCGATGAATGCGGTCATACCCCGCCGCCCGAAGCGCCTGCTCGATCTGATCCCCGGTGGCGCCGATGATGACACACTGGTCGATCAGGGGCGTGCGGGCGATTTCCTCCGCCAGAGGGGCGAAGGAAACGTGCTTATCATACCCGCCCAGGATGATGGCGGTAGGCGCTTTCATGGATTGCACCGCCTTGATGGTGGAATCCACGTTGGTGCCCTTGCTGTCGTTGATATAGCGCACCTGGTCGAGCTCCCGCACGAATTCGATGCGGTGCTCCACCCCCTTGAAGGTGCGCAGGGCGTGGCGGATCACCGGCCCGGGCACCCCCCGGGATACGGCCACGGCCGCCGCCGCCAGGGCGTTTTCCAGGTTGTGGGGGCCGGGGATATAGATTTCATCCGCGCCGCAGATCACCTTTTCCTCCGATCCGATGCGCACCACGATCTGCCCATCCCGCAGGAAAGCCCCCTGCTCCACCTCATGCAGCCGGGAGAAAAACAGCACCTGGCTCCTGAGCCCATCCGCCATGCCGCGGCAGGCTTCATCATCGTAATTGAGGACGGCGAAGTCGTTTTCATCCTGGGCGTCGAAGATGTGGCGCTTCAGCCCGGTGTACACTTCCATGGTGCCGTGGCGGTTCAAATGATCCTCCGTCACGTTCAGCACCGCCGCCGTCAGGGGATGGAAGGTGTCGGTGGTTTCCAGCTGGAAGGAGGATACCTCCGCCACCAGCACGTCGTTATACCGGCTTTCCATCGCGGCAGCAGACAGGGGGTAGCCGATGTTGCCCGCCACGTAGGCGATCTTGCCCGCTTCCTTGAAAATGGCCCCCAGCAGGGACACGGTGGTGGTTTTTCCGTTGGTGCCGGTAACGGCGACCAACGTGCCCTTGGCGATCCGGGAAGCCACCTCCAATTCCCCGCTGACGGGGACGCCCGCCGCCTTCGCCGCCCGCACGATGGGGGCGTCGATGGGCACGCCGGGGCTGATCACCAGCAGGTCCTGACCCTGCAGGGCGTCGATGCCATCCTCCCCCAAACGGAAGCAGATGGGCAATTCCTTCAGCGCGTCCAGCTTATCGCCGAAGCTGTCGGCGCTTTTCATATCGTTGACCGTTACCATGGCCCCTTCCCGGTGCAGCAATTGGGCCAGGGCGACGCCGCTGCGGGCCATGCCCACAATGAGCACCCGCTTGCCCGCCCAAGGATTTTCCGCCCCCTCCGCGGCAAAATGCCGCCGGGCCTTCGCTCCGTAATAAAATGGCTCACGCATCCAACATCCCCCTCCTTTGCGGGGCCGCCTTCTCAGGCGAAAAATGCATTCATCGACCAGATGGCGATCACGCTCAGCACCAGCGTCACCGCCGCGTACATCAGCACGATCTGATTCTCCTTCATGCCGGAAAGCTCAAAATGGTGATGGATCGGCGCCATTTTGAAGATCCGCCTGCCCTGGCCGTACTTTTTCTTGGTGATTTTGAAATAGGTGGTCTGCATCATCACCGATACGCTGCTCATGATGCAGGTAAAGCAGATGGGGATCAGCAGGAATTGGCACTTCATCAGCATGGCCACGCCCGCCATGGCCCCGCCGATGAACATGCTGCCGGTATCCCCCATGAAGATTTTGGCGGGGTGCCGGTTATAGCGCAGGAACCCCAGCGACGCCCCCACCAGCGCAAAGCACAGCAGGGCGATCGTGGTGAACCAATGCGCCTCCTGCTGGGAGAACACCCCCGTCAGCGGGTTTTCCGCGCCGGAATAGGGATACGTCAGCGTTTCGCCCAGGAACAGGGCGATGATGCCGAACGCCGTCATGCCCACCACGGTGACGGAGGACAGGATACCATCCACCCCATCCTGCAAATTGGCGCTGTTGGTGATGAACATCACCAGCACCGTCATGATGGGAATGTAGAGCACCCCCAGGTCCCAGGTGGCGTGGGTAAAGGGCAGGATCACGTCGCTGCCAACGAATTTGTAACAATAGAAGGAAAACGCCAGGCCCACGATCATTTGCCCAATCAGCTTCTGCTTGGGCTTTAAGCCCTCGTGGTCCTTTTTCACGTCCTTGATGTAATCATCCGGAAAGCCGAAGCACGCCATGCAGCCCACCGTGATGAACAGAAGCGGCCACAAGGCGCTGCCCAGCCCGAAGCCCCAGCCCTGCTTGACGCCCAGGACCACCGTGATCACCACGGTGACCAGCGTGGTGGCCAACGCCGTAACGATGCCGCCCATATTGGGCGTGCCCTGCTTGGCCAAATGAGCCTTGGGCCCCAGGTCGTAGATGGTCTGGCCGAACTTGAGCTTTTTCAGGAACGGCAGGAATTTGGGCATCACCAGGAAGACCAGGGCCATGGCCGCCACGGCGGCGAATGCGCATTGCAAATACATTTCGTTCCTTCTCCTCTTCCGTACTTACCGACCCAATTCCTCCAGCAGCTCCCGAACCACCACTTTTTCATCGAAGGGCCGTTTGATGCCCATGATTTCCTGGTAGGTTTCGTGGCCCTTGCCGGCCAGGATGATGATATCCCCCTCCTGGGCCATTTGCAGGGCGAAGCGGATGGCTTCCCGCCGGTTCTCGATGACGGTGTACGGACCGCCGGTGGGCTTGATGCCCGCCTCGATGGCGGACAGGATCTCCATCGGGTCCTCGGTGCGGGGATTGTCGCTGGTGAGGATCGAATAATCCGCCAGCCGGCCGCTGATCTCGCCCATGATGGGCCGCTTCAAATGATCCCGGTCGCCCCCGCAGCCGAACAGGGAAATCACCCGGCCCCGGGCAAATTCCTTCACCGCGATCAGGATGTTTTCCAGCGCGTCGGGAGAGTGGGAATAATCCAGGATCACCTTGTAGGGCGTGCGGGTATCCAGCATTTCCGCCCGGCCGGGCACCGATTTTACCTTTTCCAGGGCGGCGGTGATCACCTGGGGGGCCACCCCCATGATCAGGCCCACCGCCGTGGCCGCCAGGGCGTTGTATACGTTGAACATGCCGGTCAATTGCAAATGCACCGGCATCTCGTTCACGTCGCTGAGCTTCATGATGAAATTCACGCCGTTTTCGGAAATTTCAATATCCCGGGCGAAGATATCGGCGTTGTTGCAGATGCCGTAGGTGCTGTGGGGCACCTTGATATCCGCCAGGATGGAGGCGCTGGTATCGTCGTCCACGTTGATGGCGGCGTTGCTGATCCACTCCGGCCGGAAGAAGGATTTTTTGCATTCAAAATACTTTTCCATGGTGCCGAACAGATCCAGATGATCCTGGCTCAAATTGGTGTAGCACCCCGCCTCGAAGTGCACCCCCGCCAGGCGGCCCATGGCGATGGCGTGGGCCGATACCTCCATGCTCACCACCGTCACCCCCGCGTCCCGCATGTTGCGCAGGGTGCGGAAAAAATCGATGGGTTCCGGGGTGGTGAATTCGCTTTTGATGTATTCGCTGCCGATCATATTGCCGGTAGTGCCGATCAGGCCCACCTTGTTGCCGGCTTCCTCCATGATGGCCTTGATCAGATAGCTGGTGGTGGTTTTACCCTTAGTGCCGGTTACCCCCAGCAGCTTCATGTCCCGGTCGGGATGGCCAAAGAAGGCCGCCGCCATCAGGCTCATGGCCGCGCGCACGTTTTTCACCTGGGCCTGAGGCGCGTCGATGGGCAGAAAATGGGTCACCACCAGCGCAGCCGCGCCGTTTTGAATGGCCTGAGGCGCGAAATCATGGGCGTCAAACCGGGCGCCGGGGATACAGAAAAATAAACCCCGATCCTGCTTTTGCCGGCTGTCCATGCTCAGGGAAGCGATCTCGCAATCCCCCCGAAAGGCGATCACCTGATCCCCCGCCGCCTGTACTAACGCTGAAAACAACATGCCGTATCACTCCGATCCCTGTGGTAATTCAAAGGTGACCCGCACCGCCGTGCCCAGGGGAGCGTAATCCCCCGCCCCCGGCTCCTGGCGCGCCGCCAGGCCGGTGCCGCTGATTTCCATATCAAAGCCCCTGGCCCGCAATTGCCGCCCAGCCTCTATCATCGAAAGGCCCTGTACGTCGGGCACGCTGACCAGATCGACGGCGGACGGCAGGCCCGTTTCGTAGGTATACAGCATCACCGTGCCGCCGGAGCGCAATTGCCCGCCCGCTGCCGGGGCCTGCCCCGTCACGACGGCGGATGCCCCGTCCGTTTCGTAAAACAGCCCCGCCTCCGCCAGGGTGATCCTGGCCTCGGCCACCGTCATGCCCGTCACATCGGGCACCGTGACCCGGGGCGCTTCCGTCGCGCCGGGGGCCGATGGGGCGATGCCCAGATAAGGCAGCGCTTCCTCCAGAATTTGCCGGGCGAAGGGGGCCGCGGTGGTGCTGCCGTAATCGACAGGCACCTGGGCCACATTCACCGTCACCAGCACGGCGATTCGGGGCTGGTCGATGGGCGCAAAGCCGATGAAGGAGCCAATGTGCACATTGCTGACCACCCGGCCGTCCTTGTACACCTGAGCGGTGCCGGTTTTGCCCCCAATGCGGTAGCCCGCCACCGCGCCGTTCTTACCGCCGCCGTTTTCCACCACGTTTTCCAGCAGGGAACGCATGGTGGCGCTGGTATCCGCGCTAATGGGTAATGATACCACCAGGGGCTGGGCCTTGTCAATCACCGTCCCGTCGGCATCCAATACTTCCTTGACGATGTAGGGCCGCATCAGCCGCCCGCCGTTCACCACGGCGCTGGCTGCGGCGATCAATTGCAGCGGGGTCACTGCCACGCTTTGCCCAAACCCGATGCGGGCCAGGTCCACGTTCTTTACATATTTGGAATTGATCAGGATCCCGCTGCTCTCCCCCGGCAGGTCGACGCCGGTGCTTTGCCCCAGCCCGAAGGCGTGCAGATACTGATACAGCGTATCGGTGCCCATGCGCAGGGCCAGGCTGACGAAGGCGGGGTTGCAGCTGTTGGCCAGGGCGTCCTTTAAATCCTGACTGCCGTGGCTGTTTTTCCAGCAGCGGATCCTGTCCCCATCCACCGTGACGGAGCCGGAACAGAAAAAGCGATCGGTCAGGGCAGCGCAGCCGCTGTCCAGCGCCGCGGCGCAGGTGAGGATCTTGAAGGTCGACCCCGGCTCGTACACGTCGGTCACGGCGGTGATGCGCATCAGGTCATTCAGGTATTCCACGTTGTCCCGGGGCGGATCGTTGGGATCGTAATCGGGCTTCATGCACAGGGCCAGGATGGCCCCGGTGTTCACATCCATCACGATGCACTGCACCGATTTGGCGTTGTTGACCTGGATGCACTCCCGCATGGCCTTTTCCACAATGCCCTGCAGGGCGGCGTCCACCGTCAGGCGCAGGGTGGCCCCCTCCTCCGGCGGGATATAGCTGGTTTTGCCGTCGGGCAGCAGCCGGGCCTTCACATCCACCTCTGTGCGAAGGGAACCCTCCGTTCCCCGCAGCAGGGTGTTATAGCGGCTCTCCAGCCCCGACTGGCCCACAGAATCCACGTTGGTCAGCCCCAATACCTGGGCCAGGAACGCGCCTTTGGGGTAGTACCGGCGGCTGTCCTCCTCAAAATTCAGGCCCCGCAGCAGGGCGTACATTTCCTCGCTCCCGCTGCGCAGGGCGCGGATCTGATCCACCGTGTCCCGGGGCACCTGCCGCTTGAGGATCACCGAGGCCAGGCGCTTGTTTTTCAGCCTCTCCGCCAGCGCGGCTTCGTCGGCGTTGAGCAGCCCGGCCACCGCCTTCGCGAAGGCCGCCTCATCCCCCACCAATTGGGGATTGGCGGTAACGATGTAAGCCGTGGCGGACAGGGCGATGGTTTCCCCGTGCGTATCCTGGATGGCGCCGCGCTGGGCGGTCACCACTCCTTCCCGGGTCCACTGGCGCACGCCCCGGGCTGTCAGCACTTCCCCCTGAAATAGGGTTAAGCTGCCGATGCGCACGCCAACCAGAAGGAATAACAGCGTGAGCACCGCCAGCATCGTCAGTAGTCTTTTTTTCATCATCAGGTCTGCCCGCATGGCATCTCCCCCCATGGCAGGCAGGCAATGCCGCCATTACCTGCTGCCGGTGATCAACCCTGCGGCAGAGGGGGAGTTCTGCGCAGTGGTAACGGTTTTCAATTCATAGGGCCGGGTATCCGGCGCCACCACAGGCACGGCCTCCACCGCGGCGGAGGACATCATGCCCAATTCCTGCACCGCCTTATAGCAGATGCGGGAGGAATCCCGGCATTCGGCGATTTCCAGGGTGAGGCTCTGGTTTTCCGCCGAAATACGGGCGATTTGCTGCTCCATGCTGGCGATGGATTTGCTCTCCGCCGCCCGCTGGCTCAGCCGCGTGCCGATCTGGATCACAAAGAACAGGATCAGCGCCCCCAGGAAGAAGGCGGCCGCGCTGCGTGGAATGGTCAGCACCCGCTTGCGCACGGGCACCGGCCCTTCGTGAATATACACGGTGCGCTCCAGATCCCGGTCCTTGCCGGCGTCCGCGTCGGGCAGCCGCACGCTGTCACGCACGCGCATCATGCCGTCGGCGCTGGGATGTACGCCTGCCTGTGCGTACCGCATGCTTCTTTTTACAGCCTGCATACCAGTATATTCCTCCTTCCTGTCTCGTTAGAACCGCTGGCCCCGCTGGATCTCGGCGATCAAAGCCAGGGGATTATCGAATTTCTCGTCAAAGTGGTCGTCCTGCTCCTTACTCTTGGCCGCGGGCAGCACGCGGATATGAGAAAACGCGCCGTTCACATCCACCTGGGTGGCGTCGCCCAAGCGCCAGGCCCGCAGCTTTTGGGGCAGCAGCAGCCGGCCCTGGGCGTCCATTTCGCAGTCGGTATAGCTGTACTTGCTGAATTGATCCAGCAATTCCTGCGCCCGGGCGTCCATTTCCACCAGGCGCACCAATTCATTCAGGCGCTTGCTCCACCCATCCAGGGAATAGATGCCGATGGCCCGGAAATCCGGAGTGGGACAGGCGGCGAATACGTTGCCCAGCGGCTCCCGGAATGCGGCAGGGATGATCATGCGGCCTTTGGCGTCGATGCCGTGGGTGAAGCTGCCGGTAAAGCCCAGGAACGGCCTGCCGCCTTCGCCTCCGCCCGAAGCGCCCATGGCGGCGGGAGCAGCCGCATTTGCGCTGCCCAAACGGGCATTTTCCCGCTCGTTGGTCTCGTCCGCCATGTTCTCACCACACAATCCGCCATAAATTCTCCACTTTTTGGGATGTGCCACCATTATATCCCACCATTGGCAGGCTCGTCAAGCGCTGATCGTTTACGAATCTTAGTCTTTGGGAAACATTTTCGTATCAAGTCGCCAACTCTTGTAATTTTTTTGTCGCAAAGCAGAAAACTCGTTCGCGTTTTTCTTTAAAAAAATCGGAGAACGCATTTTCGCGTTCTCCGATTTTTTGTTTATTTTGCTTATATTTTCGATCGATTTATGATCGTTATTAACAAAAAATGATCATTTTTTTCGATCGTTCTTTTTGGGAATTTTTAATACTTTTTTCATAAGTTTTTGCATTGCTGCGCGATCGAAGCCCGGAATGGGCGCGATCCTCCCCTTTTGGGGCCCGGATCGCCCTTTGGTGGCCCCGACACCCGCATTTTGCCCCGAAAACGGGCATTAATCGGCACCCTCGCTCCCCTCAGTGGGCGTCGGCCCCACCGGCCCATCCGGCAGGCGATACACCCGAAAACCCAGCCCGTCGCAGGATACGCAGTGGTACCGGATCCCATCGATGCAGCCGGTCACCGCCCCCCGCAGGCTCGGCCCGTGCAGATGGCCGTACACCACGTCGTCCGGCATATATTTTTCCAGCAGGGCGCTGAGCCTTGTTTTGGCTCCCCCCTCGCCCAGCGGCGGGTAATGGCACATCACGATCAGCCGGCGGCCGTTCAATTGCTTCGCCCGATCCAGCGACATTTCCATCCGCAGCAATTCCCGGCTGTAGATCTTTTCATCCTCCGCATTGCCGGGGGTGGGCAGCGTCCAGCCCCGGGTGCCGCAAAGGGCGATATCATCCAGCAGCAAGGCGTCGTTCTGCACGGCGTACATGCCCGGGGGCAGCAATTCCCGCAGCCGGGTGATGCCGCACCACCAGTAATCGTGGTTGCCCCGCAGCAGGATCTTTTTTCCCGGCAGCGCGCCGATGTCCATCAGGTCAGGCAGCGCCTGTTCCACCTGCATGGCCCAGCTGATATCCCCGGGAATGAGCACGATATCCTCGTCCCCTACCTTGCTGACCCAATCCGCCCGGATACGGTCAAAATGACCCTCCCAATGAGCGCCGAACACGTTCATGGGCTTATCGTCCCCCCCGGGCAGATGCAGATCACCAATTGCAAAAACAGCCACTTATTCTTCTTCTTCCTCGTCTTCCGCGTCCTCGTCCTCTTCCATTTCCTCCAGGGACAAGTCGCTTTCAATTTCGTCGTATTCCCGCTCGGGGATATCCTCGTCCATTTCCGGAATGATTTCATCCATGCCGCTGACCGGATCGATGCTCAGGGAGGCCTCGTCCACCCGCACTTCGTTTTCGTCCTCGTCCCGGTTGGCGTCGGCGTTCATTTCCTTCAAGCAGAACAGGCACACATCCTTGCCCGGCAGGGCGGGATGCTCGTTGCACACAGTGCACATTTCAATTTCTTCCCGCTGGCCTTCGCCCTTCATTTCCCGCTTGCAGATGGGGCAGTAGCCTTCCTCTTCCCGGATATAATTCAATTCGCACCGGGGGCATTTGATCAGACCCATTTTTTCCTCCGTTTCCCGCTGCCAGCCATTTCCATGGCAGCGAACTGGCA
>JAFUXH010000134.1 GCA_017470945.1 Clostridia bacterium
CGGGGCGCAGACCACCGGCTCCATGCTCAATTCCGTAAAGCCCAGGTCCAGCATTGTTTCGATGTCCTTGAGGAAATCGGGGTTGGCGTGGGTAAAGGTGCCCCGCAGGTAATAGTTTTTCCCGCCCCGGGTAGCCACCAGCCGCTGGAACTTGGGCACGATCCTGTCCCAGCTCCCGTGGCCCGCGTAATCCACCCGGAAGCGATCGTGGATCTCCTTCCGCCCGTCCAGGGACAGCACCACGTTGCTGCACTCCCGATTGGCGAAATCGATCACATCGTCGTCGATCAGCATGCCGTTGGTGGTCAGGGTAAAGCGGAAGCGCTTGTTCTTTTCCCCTTCGATGCTGCGGGCATAGGCCACCAATCGCTTCACCACGTCAAAATTCATCAGCGGCTCGCCGCCAAAAAAATCCACCTCCAGGTTGCGCCGGGTGCCGGAATGAGCCACCAGGAAATCCAGGGCCTGCTTGCCCACCTCGAAGCTCATCAGCGCCCGATCCCCGTGGTATTTTCCCTGGCTGGCAAAGCAATAAGCGCAATTCAAATTGCAGGTGTGGGCCACGTGCAGGCACAGCGCCTTTACCACCCCCGCCGTTTTTTCCTTCAACGCGCCCGCCATGGGGACGAAGGTATCGGGGGTGAACAGCTGCCCGGCCTCTTTCAATTCGGTGACCTGGTCGTAGCATTCGGCCACCTCCTCCGCCGTCACGCCCTCCTGATCCCCGTAGGTTTGCATAACGGAGGCCAGGATTTCCTGCCTGCTTTTTTCCTCATACTGGGCGATGATGTCGTAGGCGATGTCATCCACCACGTGCACGGCGCCGGAGCACGTATCCAGCACGATGGGCAGCCCGCCCAGCTTGTACTGATGAATCATGCGTTCTTATTCCTTTCCTCCCGCCGATAGCAGGGAAGCCGATGAAAAAATGCCGCCTTACTGGGCGGCATCAAGCTGTCGGAACATTCCGGGGATGCGTCGAAGGGCCGCGGCTCTTCGATATTGATTCCGCAGGCGGCGCGAACGCCGCCAAAGAGCAATTGAAGGCTGCTCCCGTCCCCATGTTCGGCCGAAGCGTCCGCCCGGGCGAACCGAGGGCGGGCCCTTTGATTCGCAGGCTGCCGAAAATCCCTTTTCGACAGCCTGCTGTGGAGCGCGATTATTTGCTTTCCTGGGTCTTGTTTTCGCACTGCTGATTGGCGATGCCGCAGCTGGTTTTGCAGGCGGACTGGCAAGAGGTCTGGCATTCGCCGCAGCCGCCGTTCTTGGCGCTTTCGCACAGGTTCCGGGTATTGAGGGTCTGAATGTGTTTCATTGGAATAACCTCCCACTGATAAGCAATTTTCGATTTATTGTATCACAGCGCGCCGTATAAGTCAATCCATCACCGGTGAAAATTCCATCACGGCGGGCGCCGTCGCTTCCTCGGCATAGATAATATGAATCACGCCGCGCACCGCGATCCCCTTTCAGTTCCTGGGCCGGGGATACGTGACCACGATTTCCTTGGTGGCGAACACGTTCGGGTCGTCGGTGCCCACCGGGCGGCAGGTGACGGTGATCACCGTGCCCACCGGGCAATCCGCCGTGGGCTTCACCCGGCCCTGGGCGTTCACCGTGGCGATGGAGGGATCCACATCCAGCGACCACACGACGCCGCGCTCCTTCAGCAGCCGGGGGGACAGCTTGGCCGACAGAACGATGCCCTCCCCCTTGCGCACGTAATCGCCGCCCAGGATCTCAACCCCCGTCACCGGCGAAATCACCGTCAGCGTCACCCGGGCGGTCACGCCGCTATCCGCCTTGGCGGTGAGCACGGTGGTGCCCTCCGCCCCGGGATAAATGGAAATGCTGCCGTCGGCATTGCGCTTGAGCCGCGCCACCTCGGGCTTGCCTACCTTCCACACCAGCGTTTTGCCTAAGCCCGCGGGCTCGGTAACGGCGTTCACGACCAGGGGCTTCCCGCCCACGAAAGCCATAGGCTTGGCGGGCTTGATGGTGATTCGTTTGACCGGCGGGTACACCAGCAGGGCGTATTCCGCCGTCAGGTCCCGTTCCTCGTCAGTCGCCGTGATCACCACGTCCATCCCCTGCTTGACGGCGCGGTCGGCGGTCACCAGGCCGGTATCGCTTACCTGGATCAGCTTGGGATCGGCCGGGGTTCCGTCGGCGTTTTTCACCTGCCAGAAAACGCGCCTTGTCTCGTTGGTTTTTTGTTCATCCGTCAGGGCGGCAGTCAGCTGCAGGGTCTGGCCCGCCGGCAGGATATGCTTGCCGGACGCGGCGGTCACAAGCAGCTTTGCGCCGTCCTCCGCCGCCTGGGCGGACGCAAAGCACGCCAGAAACAAACCGGCGATCAGCAAAAGCGGAAGCATGCGTTTCATCGATTTTTCCTGTCCTTTCCTGAACTACTATATATTGTAGGCCACATTTTCGGCCCGGTCAAGGGGAAAAATAGGAAAACGGACGAAAAAATGCACAAATTCTGGTAGCTTTTTGCGTTGGAACCACAGGATCCGGGGGCAAAGCCTTTGCAATTTCAGGCAAAGTATGGTATACTGTATGTTGCGGTTTTTATACGCATTCATGACGAAATGAAAAAGTCTGTGGAAAGGGATTGAGAAGCAACATGGCGCAGGCTTATGACGCTGGCAGCATTAAAGTTTTGGAGGGGCTGGACGCCGTTCGGATGCGGCCCGGCATGTATATCGGCTCCACCGGCAGCCGGGGGCTGCATCACCTGCTGTGGGAAATCGTCGACAACGCCATCGACGAGGCCATGGCGGGCTTCGCCACCGAAGTGGCGGTAACGCTGCATAAGGATGGCTCCGCCTCTGTGTGGGATAACGGCCGGGGCATGCCGGTGGATAATCACCCGGTGCTGGGCGTGCCCGGCGTGGAGGTGATCTTCACTCGCCTGCACGCCGGCGGCAAATTCGGCAACGATAATTACGCCTATTCCGGCGGCCTGCACGGGGTAGGCGCGTCGGTGGTGAACGCCCTGAGTAAGTGGCTGACGGTGGATATCTTCCGGGATTGGAGCCACTACACCCAGCGCTACGAAAACTATTACGACCCCAAGGAAAAGAAATTCAAGGCGGGCCACCCGGTCACACCCCTGGAAAAGGTGGGCAACACCCGCAAGCGGGGCACCCTGATCCGCTTCCTGCCGGACGACACCGTGTTTGAAGAAACGGTATACAACGGCGACACCGTGCGCCGCCGCCTGCGGGAGCTGGCCTATCTCAACAAGGGCCTCAAAATTTCCTTCACCGACGAGCGCACCAAGGAAGAAGGCAAGGCGTACTGCGAATTCTGCTTTGCCGGCGGCATCGTGGATTACGTGAAATTCCTGAACCGGGATAAATCCCCCATTCACGAGGAGCCCATTTTCTTTGAAGGGAAAAAGGATGATATCCTCTGCACCGCCGCCATCCAGTATACCGACGGCTACACCGAATCCTTCTTCTCCTACGTCAACAACATCCCCACCGGCGAGGGCGGCACCCACGAAACGGGCTTCCGCGCCGCCATGACCAAGGTGCTCAACGATTACGCCCGGAAAATCGGCGCTCTCAAGGAAAAGGATAACAACCTGGCCGGCGAAGATTTCCGGGAGGGCATCACCGTGGTGCTTACCACCATGGTGAAAAACCCGCAGTTCGAGGGCCAGACCAAGGGCAAATTGGGCAACACCGAGGTGCGCCCCGCCATCGAGGCCATTGTGACCGAAAAAATGTATGAGTTCCTGGAGAACCTGAAAAACCAGGATCTGGGGCAGAAAATCATCGAAAAGGCGGTCAAAAGCGCCAAGGTGCGGGAAGCCACCCGCAAGGCCAAGAACCTGGCCCGGGCCAAGAACGAATTGGAAGCCGCGCCACTGGTGGGCAAATTATCCGCCTGCACCGGGCGCAAGGCGGTGGACAACGAATTGTTCATCGTGGAGGGCGACAGCGCCGGCGGCAGCGCCAAGCAGGGGCGCGACCGCCGCTTCCAGGCCATCCTGCCCCTGCGAGGCAAGCCCCTGAACGCCGAAAAGAAGCGCATCGATCAGGTGCTGGCCAACGACGAATTCCGCTCCATCATCACCGCCCTGGGCACCGGCATCGCCGAGGATTTTGATCTTTCCTCCCTGAAGTATCACAAGGTGATCATCCTGGCCGACGCCGATCAGGATGGGGCCCACATCCGCTCCATCCTGCTCACCTTCTTCTTCCGCTACATGCGGGAATTGGTGGCCGACGGCCACGTGTACATCGGGATGCCGCCCCTGTACGCCGTGAAGAAAAGCGGCGGCATCCAATACGCATACGACGACAGAGAACTGAAAAAGCTGACCCATAATCTGCGGGGATATACCCTGCAACGGTACAAGGGCCTGGGCGAAATGAACCCGGAGCAATTGTGGGAAACCACCATGGATCCCCAAAACCGCAAGCTCATGCAGGTGACCATCGAGGACGCCGCCGAGGCCGACAGCCTGATCACCGTGTTGATGGGCGATAAGGTGGAGCCCCGCCGGGAATACATCATCGAGCACGCTGAATTCAACAAAGCCGATCACTTCGACCAGCATATCCAGTCCGCCGCGCCCATGCCGGCGCTGTAAAGGATGAACAGCATGCGCAAACATTCGTCCCGCGTCATCATGGATACCTGGCTGGCCCGCGTCCTTCGCGTCACAGGCTGGGTTGGGGCCGTTTTCTGGGGCATAATCGGGCTGGTGGGCCTGGGGCAAATGATCACCGGCGAAACGCAAATCAGCGGCGCAGGTATAGCGATGCCCCTCATCTGCGCGTTATTGGCCTTTCTCAACGGGCGCATGATTTTGTACGCGAAACAAATGTCCGCCCTGATCAAAGATTTCCGGCTGTACTGCGCCGTATTCGCCCGGGAGCCGGATAAATCCATCGCCGACCTGGCATTGGCGCTGAACACGCCGGTAGATACGGCGATGGACCGGCTGCAAAGCATGTGCCGCCGGGGATATTTCAACGGCTTCATCGATTTTCAGCAAAAGCGCATGCAGTTCGCCGCCGATCCCACCCTGGATACGCAGGTGGTCACCTGCCCCGGCTGCGGCGCACCCGGCGCCGTTACCCGGCCGGGTCAGCCCTGCCGCTACTGCGGCTCTCCCCTGCATCGATAACACAAGCAACCCCATCTGGAGGAATCATTTATGGCCAAGCAACCCCCCGCCGCCCTTCCGCAGGATATCATTCAAACCCCCCTGGAGGAAGTGCTGCACCAAAGCATGATGCCCTACGCCGAATACGTGATCCTGGAGCGGGCCATCCCCCGGGTGGAGGACGGCCTGAAGCCCGTGCAGCGCCGCATCCTGTTCACCATGCACGAATTGGGCCTGACCCCCGATAAGCCCCACCGCAAGTGCGCCCGCATCGTGGGCGATTGCCTGGGTAAATACCACCCCCACGGGGACAGCAGCGTGTACGACGCCCTGACCCGTATGGCCCAGCCCTACAGCCTGCGGGGCGTCATGGTGGACGGCCACGGCAATTTCGGCTCCATCGACGGCGACAGCGCCGCCGCCATGCGTTACACCGAGGCCCGCATGGCCCCCCTGGCCCTGCAAATGCTGCGGGACATCGAAAAGGACACCGTGCCCTTCCGCCTGAATTTTGACGATACCCTGAAGGAGCCCGATCTTTTGCCCGCCCGCTTCCCGAACCTTCTGGTGAACGGCGCCTCCGGCATCGCCGTGGGCCTGGCCACCAATATCCCGCCCCATAACCTGCGGGAAGTGACGGAAGCGGTGTGCATGCAGATCGACAACGAAAACGTGACGCTCGATGAATTGATGCGCGCCGTGCCCGCCCCGGATTTCCCA